>CAYQFJ010000031.1:0-24134 GCA_964416715.1 uncultured Actinotalea sp.
CGGCGTGCTCTCGGCGCTGGAGTACTCCCACCCCGCGGGGATCGTGCACCGGGACATCAACCCCGCCAACGTGATGCTCACGCCGACCGGTGCGGTCAAGGTGATGGACTTCGGCATCGCGCGCGCGATGGCGGACGCCGCCGGCACGATGACCCAGACCCAGGCGGTGATCGGCACCGCGCAGTACCTGTCGCCCGAGCAGGCCCGCGGTGAGCAGGTCGACTCCCGCAGCGACCTGTACTCCACCGGCTGCCTGCTGTTCGAGCTGCTGACCGGCCGGCCGCCGTTCATCGGCGACTCCCCGGTGGCGGTCGCCTACCAGCACGCCTGGGAGGAGGTGCCGGCGCCCAGCGCGCTGGCCTCCGACGTCCCCGAGGCCCTGGACCGGATCACCGCGAAGGCGCTGGCCAAGGACCGGGACGCCCGGTACGGCAGCGCCGCCGAGTTCCGCGCCGACCTCGAGGCCGCCGTCCACGGGGGGCACGTGGGAGCGCCCGCGCTGGGCGCCGGGGCGGCTGCCGCCGGGGCGCTCGGTGCCGCCGGAGTCGCCGCGGCAGCCGGTACCGGGTCACCGGTGATCGGGGACCCGGCCGCCACCCAGCACACCCCCACAGCCGCGACTCAGGTCATCGGCCCGGGCACGTCGCCGACCCAGGTCGCCCCGGCCGGCGCGCCGTGGTCGCAGGTCGGCAGCACGCAGGCCGGGAGCGGATCGGCACTTCCCCCGGACTACGACGACGAGGACGACGAGCCGAGCCGGAAATGGGTCGTGTGGACCCTGGTGGCCGTGGCCGTGGCCGCGGTGATCGGGATCGTGCTGGTGCTCGCCCTGGGGAATCCCGGCGGAGGGGACGAGCCGGAGGTCGCCGTCGTGCCGGACGTCGCAGGCATGGAGTACCCGGTGGCGCGGGACCTGATCACCGAGGAAGGTCTCGTCCCCAAGCAGCTCAGCGAGGCCAGCAGCGAGGTCCCGGAGGGCCGGGTGATCCGGACCGCGCCGGAGGCGGACGAGGAGGTCGAGGCGGGTTCCGAGGTGGAGGTCTACGTCTCGGCTGGACCGGACGCGGTGACGATCCCGACCCTGACCAACTTCACCCAGGCCGACGCGCGGGACGCGCTCGAACGGCTCGACTTCACGGACATCACCACCCGGACCGAGAACCACCCCAGCGTCGCCAAGGACGCGGTGATCAACACCGACCCGCCCGCGGGTGAGTCGGTGTCACCGGACACTCCGATCGTGCTCATCCTGTCCACCGGGATGGTGGACCTCCCGGACCTCACCGGGAAGCAGGAGGCGGATGCCCGTGCGATTCTGTCCGATCTCCGGCTCAGCGTGGTCGTCGAGTCGGAGGAGTCCGACGAACCCCCGGGCACGGTCCTGGACCAGAGCCGGTCGCCCGGGCTGGTGCCGCAGGGATCGTCGATCGAGCTGACCGTGGCGATCGAGCGGCAGCCGGAGAAGGTGCTGGTCCCGCTCGGCCTGGAGGACGAGACCTGCGCCGATGCGAGGAACATCATCGGTTCGCAGAACCTCAACAGCGAGTGCAAGCGGCCGGACGGCAGCCCGGGTCAGGACGACGACGTCGTGACCGGGGTGAACCCGAGCGGTGGCACCGAGGTCGAGGTCGGCAGCATGGTCACGCTCACCGTCGAGCCGGAGAACAACGGCGGTGGGCCCGGCGGCGGCAACGGCAACGGGCCCCCGAACCCGCCCCCGAGCCAGGACAACTGATACCCCGCGACCGCGACGCGCAGGGGGCGCGGTCAGGAACCCGCGTGCTCCCGGACCAGCGGGGCCATGCCCGCGGACGCCGCGACGGCGCCGTCCTGCCCGCAGATCTCCAGCCAGTTGGCCAGCAGCCGGTGACCGCCCTCGGTGAGCACCGACTCGGGGTGGAACTGCACCCCGTGCAGCGGCAGCTCCCGGTGCTGCAGACCCATGATCACGCCGGACCCGTCCGAGTTGCGCGACCGTGCGGTGACCACCAGCTCCTCCGGGACCGTGCCGTCCACCACGGCCAGCGAGTGGTAGCGGGTCGCGACGAAGGGTGAGGCCAGTCCGGCGAGCACCCCCGCGCCGTCGTGCTCGACCTGGCTGGTCTTGCCGTGCATGAGCTCGACCGCGTGCGCGACCGTCCCGCCGAACACCTCGGCGAGCGCCTGGTGGCCCAGGCAGACCCCGAGCATCGGGGTGCCCTGCCTCGCGCAGTTCCGGATCACGTCCATGCTCTGCCCGGCACCACGCGGTGTGCCCGGTCCGGGCGAGACCAGGACGCCGTCGTACCCGGCGCGGTCCGCGAGCGGAGGTACGGCGTCGTTGCGCACCACGTGCGTCTCGGCGCCGAGCTGGTCGAGGTAGCCGACGATCGTGTAGACGAACGAGTCGTAGTTGTCCACCACGAGGATCCTGCTCATCCGGTTGCCTCCTCGATGGTGATGTCGTTGAACGGCATGTAGGGCGCGACCGCGGGGAACACCCAGGTGAAGCACACCACCACGACCACGGCCGCGAGCGCCAGCAGAATCAGCACCCGCAGCCACGTCGGACCGGGCAGCACCCGCCACAACGCCCCGTACATCATGCGCCTCCGACCAGCTCGAGCGGGATCTCGTCCGCGACCGGGGTCCAGTAGTCGAGCTCCGCGTGCACGATGAACCGCTCGCGGGCGGAGAACATCGGGTGGCACGTCGTCAGCGTCATCGACGCGACGGTGGGTGCGACGTCGGGCTGGTTCGGCGTCGGCGCGATCACCTGGACGTCCCGCGGGGTGACGACCTGGGTGGACGTCACCCGGTACACGTACCAGGTGGTCTCGGTCTGCACCACGAGCGGGTCGCCGACCTGGAGCTCCTCGACCCGGTTGAACGGCTTTCCGTAGGTGACCCGGTGCCCGGCGACGGCGAAGTTCCCGACCTCGCCCGGCATCGCCGTGCCCTCGTAGTGGCCGATGCCGAGCACGTCGAGCACGTCGTGCTTCGTCGTGCCCTCGGAGATCGTCCGCACGTAGTCGGCTCCCCAGCGCGGCACCTGGAGCGTGGCGAACGACGTCGCGTGCGCCGGCTCGTCCATCACCGGCGCCGGGCCGCGCTCCTGCGGGGGGCCGGCCGGCTGCGTCGGCTCGGTCGGCTCCGCGGCGGGCTCCGGGGCGGTACGAACCCAGTCGAGGCTCTCGATGATCGCCGCCTGCTCCTGCTCCGCGACGACGTCGGTCCACCACAGCTGCCAGACGACGAACAGGGCCAGCAGCACGCCGAGGGTCACCATGATCTCGCCGACGACACCGACCACCGTCGCGCCGAGCGACGACGAGCGGCGGGCCGGTTCGCGGGTGGAGGCGGCGGGTGGTGCCTGCGTCGTCATGCGGCCCCGCCCGAGGAGCGGGCACGCGAGGCGAGCCGGTCGGCGTCGTCCCGGGCGCCGGGTGCGGTGTGGGCGGCCTGTGCGGCGGGCGCCGAGCGGTCGCGGGTACCGAAGACGTCGATGCCCTCGGGCACCTTGGCGTACCGGAGCTCGTTGCTGCCCTCGTACCCCGCGAGCTCGAGGTCGCCCTCCTCGCTGACGGACCAGCCCAGCCCGACGGCGTCGACGTACTGCAGGTAGGTTCGCACCGCGGGCGAGGCCTCCAGGGCGGCGCGCAGGTCCTCCTGGTCACCGATCGCGCGGACCACGTACGGCGGGGAGTAGGTGCGACCGTGCAGGAAGAGCACGTTGCCCACGCAGCGGAACGCCGATGTCGAGACGACGCGCTGGCCCTGGAGCGTCATCGCCTCCGCGCCACCCGCCCACAACGCGTTGATCACCGCCTGCAGGTCCTGCTGGTGGACCACGAGGTCGTTGTTGGTGACCCAGTCGGGCTGCGCGCGGTCACCCGGTGCGTCGGTGAGCCTGACCGTGAGCCCTTCCCCGGTGACTGGCAGGCGTCCGGAGGCGAGCTCGATCAGCTCGGCCTGCTCCGGGTCGCGACTCGGCACTCCGGTGGCCAGGGCGTCGGTGAGCCCGTCGACCTCGGCCCGGAGCTCCCGGACCTCCGCGGCGATCTCCTCCGCCCGGGCGATCTCCTCCTGCACCAGTTGCGGCAGGTCGGCCGTCTGACGGGCCGAGGCTCCTCCGGCGATCTTGGCGTTCGCCGCGAACAGCACCCCGGCCAGCACGAGCACCACCGCTACGCTCGCTCCGCCCCACACCGGGCGACGGGCGGGACCACGGTGCCGCTCGACCATCGCCACACCTCCCGTTCCGGGCGCGCCGGGGCAGCGCGCAGCCGCGGCCGGTGGTCACCGTGCCGACCACTACGCTAGACGACGAACCCCGGGCGCCGAGGGCGCCCGTCAGCCCCGCAGCGCAGGAGAGCCGCCGTGCCCGAGTCGAAGCGTCGCAAGAAGCCCGCCTACACGCCTCCGCCGACGGCCCAGGAGTCCCGGGCCAACCCGAGCTGGCTGGTCCCGACCATGCTCGGCCTGATGATCCTCGGCCTGGTCTGGGTGGTCGTCACCTACATCTCCCGCAGCGAATGGCCGATCCCCGGCCTGGGCAGCTGGAACCTCGCCGTCGGCTTCGTCCTCATCATCGCCGGCTTCACCCTCACCACCCGCTGGAAGTAACCCCCACCCCCAAGTTGATCATGCAACTCCGCGTGATCATGCAATTCCGCGGTGATCATGGAACTCGACGGTGATCATGTAATCCGGCCGGAGCGACGGGGCGAGGGCGTCTGTCCAGCGCTCCGGTCAAAGTTGGGAACCCGACGGCCTCGACAGGACGCGGTCCGAAACCCGCGGTTACCGCCCCTGGGCGCCGGGGGTTACCGCTGGCTTGGACCCGGGGTTCCCGCTCCCCTGGACCTCGGGGTTTCGCGTCCCTGGACTTGGGGGTTCCTGCGTCCCTGGACTTGGGGTTCCGCTCCCCTGGACTTGGGGGATTCCCGTTGGCCTGATCCGGGGTGTGGAGCGTTTGGTCGCGACACACCGGCGTGTCGCAGCTCCTTTGCTCCACACCGCGGCCGAGTGCTCCACATCGCGGCCGAGTGCTCGACCCGCGCGGCCGAACGCTCCACTTCAAGTGGTAGACGCTCCACTTGCGAGGGCGAATGCTCCACCCGCAGGCGGGAGGACTCCGGGTTGGGGCGGGGCGGAGCTTCGTCCCCAGGGGTGGACATGTCTGTGGATAACTACAGCGGTGTAGTTCCACAGGTGTGAGCAACTCTGGGGACGACGCCGGCGCCTGCGACGACGGCCCAGAAGCTGCCCCACCTCGATGGCGCGGGCCAACCTCGCTCGCGGGTGCGGACGGATCAACGTGGAGCATTCCTCGCGCTGGACGCGGGGAAACCTCCACGTTGGGCGGCGCTACCACGGACGCACCGGGCCGCACGTGGAGGGGCTGGCGCGGGGAAGCCTCGGCGCACGCGGGCCGACCGCGCGCAGGGCGGGACCTGTCCGCACGCAGGGGGAACCCGTCTGCACCGGACGGGTCAGATGATGCCGTACTTCAGGGCGGCTAGGCCGACGAGGAGGAGGCCGACGGCGATGGTCGCGAGGACTCCAACCACGAGCCGGCGGTCGCGCGGGGCGTAGGCGTACGCCGCGCCGAGCAGGACGCCGGTGACCAGCCCGCCGAGGTGGGACTGCCAGGAGATCCCCGGCACGAGGAAGCCGATCGCGGCGTTGATCACCAGGATCGCGACGATCGGCGTGGCGCTGCGCCCGAGCCGCCGCAGCACGACGAAGATCGCGCCGAACAGGCCGAAGACCGCGCCGGACGCACCCACGACGCCCTGCACCCACGGACCCGTGAAGGCCGGCGTCGCGAGCAGCGTCACCGCCACGCTGCCACCGAGCGCGGAAAGAAGGTAGAGCGAGACGAACCGCCACCGGCCCAGCGCCGGCTCGAGGCTCTGGCCGAGGATCCACAGCGCGTACATGTTGAAGGCGATGTGCAGGATCATCGACGGCGAGTGCAGGAACGCGGACGTCAGGAACCGCCACGGCTCGAGCTCGCCCAGGAACGGGGCGAACGCCAGCGCCCCCGTCCAGTCCCGGCCGACGGTGAGCTGCAGCACGTAGCTGACCACGCACATCGCGATCAGGGTGTACGTGACGACCGGCCGTCCCTGGCGCAGCGGCGCGCCGAACGCCGTCCTCGGCTGAGGAGCGGTCCGGGCGGCCTCACGCACGCAGTCGACGCAGTGCACACCGACCGCGGCCGGACGCTGACACTCCGGGCAGGCGGGCCTACCGCAGCGCTGGCACCGGATGTAGGAGATCCGGTCCGGGTGCCTGGGGCAGACCGGCGGGGCCGACGACGTCGGGTCGCCCGTGGGCTGGGCGGTCACGTCCGGTTTCAGTCCTCGACGGTCACCGAGGTGATCGTCACGTCGGTCACGGGACGGTCCACCGCGCCCGTCGGGGTCGTGGCGATCGCGTCGACCACGGCGCGGCTCGCGTCGTCGGCCACCTTGCCGAAGATCGTGTGCTTGCCGTTGAGGTGCGGCGTCGGGGCCACGGAGATGAAGAACTGCGACCCGTTGGTCCCGCCGACCTTGCCGCTGACCGGGTCCCGGCGCAGGCCGGCGTTCGCCATCGCCAGCAGGTACGGCTCGGTGAACTGCAGCTCCGGGTGGATCTCGTCGTCGAACGTGTAACCGGGACCGCCGGTGCCGTTCCCGAGCGGGTCGCCGCCCTGGATCATGAAGTTCGGGATCACCCGGTGGAAGACGACGCCGTCGTACAGCGGCGCGTTGCTCTCGGTCCCCGTCGCCGGGTCCGTCCATGGCTGGGTCCCCGTGGCCAGGCCGACGAAGTTGCGGACCGTCTTGGGCGCGTGGTTCGGGTACAGCTCGAGTCGGATGTCACCGGACGTGGTGTGCAGGGTCGCGAACATCCCCACATCCTCGCACGAGCGGCTGACACGCTCGGGCACGTGTCGGCCAAGGGTGGCAGCATGGGGTCAGGTCCCGCCCGTGGGCCCGCACGCGCCCCCGCTCCGACGTGTGCTCACCGACCAGGGGAGACGATGATGTTCGACCGCATCCGCCGTTCCGCACGCTCGGTCGACACGGACCGCCTCAAGGGCCGTGCGGCGGACGCTTCCGCCCAGGCCGGGCAGACGGCCGCCCAGGTTGCCGAGCAGGCCAAGATCACCGCCGCCCAGGCCAAGGACTGGGCCGCGCCACGGGTGGAGCACGCGGTCGAGTGGGCCACTCCGAGGGTGGAGAAGGCCCTGCGCGACGGCGCCCGGGCCGCGGCGCCGAAGGTCGAGCAGGCGGCCAAGCGCGCGGCACCGCTGGTCGACACCGCCCACGACCGCTTCGTGGACGACGTCCTGCCCCGGCTGGTCGCCGCCGTCGGCGCGCTGGCCGGAGCCGCGGCGACAGGTGCGGACAAGGCCCGGGACGTCACCTCGGCCAAGCTGAACGAGCTCGCACACGTCGAGCCACCGAAGCCGAAGAAGTCGCACACCGGCGCGAAGGTGTTCTGGCTGATCACCGCCGCCGCCGCGATCGGCGCCGTCGTCGTCGCCTGGCGGCGCAGCAGCCCGCAGCACGACCCGTGGGCCGAGGAGCCGTGGGAGAGCGCCGAGCGCGCAGGTGAGCGGTTGAAGCACCGGGCCGCCGACGCACGCGACGACGTCATGTCGGAGCTCGGCGACGCCGCCGAGGCGGTCGGGGAGGCTGCCGGAGCCTCGGTCGCCCGCACCCGCGAGGCCACCGAGCGTGCGCGCGATGCGGGCGAGCGAGTGGCCGAGCGTGCGCGCGAGGCGACGGAGCGCGCCCGGGAGGCGACCGAGAAGGTGGGGGAGAAGGCCCGGGAGACCGCGGCGAAGGCACCCGCGCGCAGCACCCGGTCCACCACCACCAAGGCCGACGACGACAAGCCGGCCGAGCCGAAGCCGTCCACCTCGAAGTCGACGACCTCGAAGTCGACCGGGTCGAGTACCGGCGGAGCCAAGGGCACCGGTGCGAGGTCCGGCTCCTCGTCGACCACGTCCGGCAGCAAGAGCTCCGGCTCAAAGCCGAGCGGTAGCGGGTCCGGGTCCGGTTCGAGCACGCCCGCGAAGCCGGCGGACGGTTCCCAGAAGTAGCGCACGACGTCGCGCGCCGGCACCGCTCGCGAGTCGGGCGCCGGCGCAGCTCACCAGAAGGGCGTCGCGCGGGGAACCGCAGCAGCGCCGACGACGCCGCGAGTCAGCCGCGCAGCTCGGCGCGCACCTCGCACGCACCGGGGCGGTCGAGATCGATGCGAGCCACCCCGCGGCTCGAACCGGCGCCCTCGCGGCTCGAGGTCGCGCCCTCGGTCACTCCGGCACGCCCGGCACCGGCCCGTGAGCCCTCGACCGCAGCCGTCACCTCGTACTCCCCGAGGAAGCCGCTGACCTGCACCGACCCCGCCTCGTCAGCCACGAACGTCGTCGGCTCGAGCCACCACCGGCCCTTGATCAGCGAGCGCAGCGCCTCGTACCCGGGCTTCGGCGTGCCGTCGGCGCGGACGAGCCCGGCGGGCGCACCAAGCCACGCGCCGTCGTCGGTCAGTCCCCAGTAGGTGATGGCCTGCACCGACGGGTGGGAGACCAGGGTGGTGTAGTGCCGGGTGAGCTCGTCGGCCTGCCGCGCCTCGCCGTCGGGCGTGCTGGGCCAGTGGCCGGGCCGGAAGTCGTTGAGGTCCACGATCTCCCGCGGCATCAGCTCCCCGGAGACCAGTGTCGACTCGGTCAGGTGCAGCGGCAGCCCGTACCGCGCGAACCGGTCGAGGGTGCGGAGCGTCTTCTCCTCGCCCCAGTAGCCCTGGTGCATGTGCGACTGCAGGCCGATGGCGTCGATCTGCACACCCGCCTCGAGCACGCCTTCGATGAGGCACTCATAGGCGGTGGACAGGTCGAAGTCGTTGATCAGCAGCGTCGCGGACGGGTTGGTCGTGCGCGCCTCCTCGAACGCGAGCCGGACGGTGGGGATGCGGCCCAGCTCGCGGCACAGGCGGGTGATGCCGTTGTCCTCGGCGGTGAAGACCGGCATGATCACGGCCTCGTTGATCGCGTCCCAGGTGTCGATGAGCCCGGCGAAGTCGGCGACGTCGCGCCGGATGCGCTCCCGCTGGACCCGCTCGACCTCGGCCACCGGCAGGTCGAGCAGCCAGGGTGCCGTGACCGTGTGCCAGACCAGCGGGTGACCCTTGAGCGCCACCCCGCGTTCGGTGAACCAGCGGGCGGCCCGCAGCAGCCTCTCGGTGTCCGGCCGCCCCCGCACCGGCTCGAACCGGCCCCAGTAGAACGGCAGCGTGGCCTGGTTGAACACCTCGAGGAACAGGCCGGACAGGTGCTCGAGCTGGTCGACCGACGCACCGCCGAACGTCTCTACCTCCGCGGGGTCCAGGCTCGTCTCCCCGTTGGCGAGCGGGATGAAGTCGAACCCGATGTTCCCGAACAGGAACCGGTGCCGACGTTGCGCGACGGTGACCTCGGTGCCCGCCGGGACCGGGCGTCCGTCCGGGCCGACGACGACGATCCTCGCCTCCGCGCGGCGGTGCGCCATCGTCGGGTCGGCGGTGGGGACCGGGTGGTTGTAGCGCGACATGGTCCATCAGCCTGCCACTGCGGGCGCACCGACACGAGGTCTGGCACGACGTCTAGAGTGGGTCGAGCACCGACGGCGGCCATCGCCACGGACGGGACGACCCGTTCGTTCGCACGGCACGGGGACGGCCCCGTGGAACGGGACTGTGGTCTGGTGTCGACCTCCTCCGCACGGCCTCCCTCGACGGCTCCGTCCACCCGGCCGGTCCGGGCCGTCCTGACGACCCGCGCCGTCGTGCGCCTGATCCTGGGCTGGGGCGCGGTGCTGGCCCTCATCCTGGCCGGCGACCTGCTGGCGGCCCCCGTGCCCGGGCCGTTGCTGGTCGGGGCGCTGGCCGCCATCGTGGGCGTGATCCTGGTGTGCGCGTTCGGCGTGGTGCACGAGGCCGAGCACCTGGCCCGGCGCCTGGGCGACCCGTACGGCTCGCTCGTGCTGACGCTCTCGATCGTGCTGATCGAGGTGATCCTGGTCTCCGCGGTGATGCTCGGGCCGGGGGACCACACGACCATCGCCCGGGACTCGGTGATGGCGGTGTCGATGATCATCCTCAACGCCGTGGTGGGGCTGTCGCTGCTGGTCGGGGGGATCAGGCACGGCGGGATGCGGCACAACCGGACCGGGACGTCGTCGTACCTGGCCATGCTCGTGGTGCTGGTCTCGATGGCGTTCGCCCTGCCGGCGGTGATCGGCCGGGAGGGGAGCTACACCGCGGGGCAGCAGGCGCCCGTCGTGGTGCTCACCGTGGGTCTGTACGCGTTCTTCCTGGTCCGGCAGTTCGGACCGCAGGCCGACGACTTCCGGGAGGTCGATGCGGCGCTCGGCACGACCGCCCCGAGCAGCGCGACAACCACCACGCACGACGCCGGGCCGACGCCGGGCCCCAGCGTCACCGAGGTCGTCGCCCGGCATCGGTCCGAGATCCTGCTGCGGATCGGCCTGTTGATTGTGACGGTGCTGCCGATCGTGCTCCTCTCGCACGACATGGCCACGCTGCTGGACGACGGTCTGGGTCGCCTCGGCGCCCCGATCGCCCTAGCCGGCGTGCTGATCGCGATGATCGTGTTCCTGCCGGAGTCGATCACCTCGGTGCGCGCTGCGCTGGGCGGCGAGATCCAGCGGGTGAGCAACCTGTGCCACGGCGCCCTGGTGTCGACCGTCGGGCTCACGATCCCCGCGGTCCTGGTGATCGGCGCGCTGACCGGTCAGCCGGTGGTGCTGGCCGAGTCCCCGGCGAACCTGCTGCTGCTCGGCGCGACGCTGCTGCTCTCGGTGGCGACGTTCTCCGCCCCGCGGGTGACCGCCCAGCACGGCGCCGCGCACCTGGTGCTGTTCGCCGTCTACGGGATCGCGGTCTTCTCCTGAACTCGTGCGGCGACCAGCGCCTCGGTGCTGTCGGGCTCAGTGCTGCCCGGACCAGTGCGGGCTGTGCATGAGCCCGACGACGTTGCCGAAGGGGTCGACGATCGATCCCGTGACGAACCCGGCGTCGCCCCGCACGGTCAGCGGGTCGTGGACCTGCGCCCCGCGGTCGACGAGGTCCGTCATCGTCGACTCGACGTCCGCGACGTGCCAGTAGGTGGTCGAGGTCCCCAGGCCGGTGGAGCCGACGGGCGCGTACGAGCGGTCCATGATGCCGAGCTCGTCCTCGTCCGGCCCGATCCGGAACTCGACGTACGCCGCGGGGCCGGACTGAGGGTTGCGGAAGTACGGCGTGGCGCCGAGCACGTCGGAGTACCAGGCGGCGGCCGCCTCGACGTCGGCGGCGGTGAGCACCATCGTGGTGAGGCCTCGGAAGTGGGTCATGATCTCGTCCTCTCATCGGGAGCTTGTTCGTTCACCCACCACTTTGGTCGCTAAAGTGCTCACCTCATGAGCACTTTGTTTGAGAAGGTTAGAACATGCGCGCCGACCGGTTGATCGCCCTCCTCCTGCTGCTGCAGTCGCGCGGACGTGTCACCGCTGCCGAGGTGGCGACCGAGCTGGAGGTCTCGCTGGCGACGGCGCGCCGCGACCTCGAGGCACTGTCCGCGGCGGGCATCCCCGTCTACGCGCTACCGGGCCGCGGGGGAGGGTGGGAGCTCCTCGGCGGGGCGAGGACCAACCTGTCCGGGCTGTCCGGCCACGAGTCGAGGGCCCTGTTCTGGATGCTCGGCACCGCGGGTCTCTCGACGCCGGAGACGCGACTGGCCACCATGAAGCTGATCCGGGCGCTGCCCCAGTCGCTGCGCGCCGAGGCCGAGCGCCTGGCCACGTCCATCCACTACGACCACTCCGCGTGGGGCGAGAAGCCGAGCGAGGCGGCGAGCGAGCTGGACCCGCTGCGCGACGCCATCGTGCACGGGCGCGTGGTCACGGCCCACTACGCCTCCCGAGGCGGCGAGCGCAGCACCCGCCGACTGCGCCCGCTCGGCCTGGTCGCGAAGGTCGGGGTCTGGTACCTGGTCGCCGAGTCGGCGAACGGGGTCGCGTCCACGAAGGGATCCGGCGGGCCCCGGCCCGACGACGAACCTCGCGTCCGGACGTACCGCACCGATCGCTTGACCGAGGTCGAGCCGACCGACGAGTCGTTCGTTCCCTCGTCTGACTTCGATCTCGCCGCTTACTGGCGGACGCACACCGAGGAGATCGAGGCGTTGCGCTCGGGCGTCGCCGCGACGTTGCGCGTGCCGACGTGGGTCGTGCCGATCCTGCGCGGCCAGTTCGGCCGGTACTTCAACGAGCTGGGGCGCGAGGGCGATGCCGTGCTGGTGGAGGTCCGCGCGCACCTGCTGGTCGGGTTGGCGGAGCAGCTCGCCGGCTGGGGGAGCCGGATCGACGTCGTCTCGCCCGCGGAGCTACGCACCGAGCTGTGCCGGATCGGCCGCGAGCTCGTCTCGAGCAACGACCGCGCGGCGGGGGACTAGCCGGCTTCGGCGGTCTCCGTCACCCCGCGGACCCGTGGGTCCTCGGCGATCACCAGGACGTTGCCCGACGGGTCACGGACCTGGAGAAAGCGCTCGCCCGGCTCTCCGGTGAGCGGGATCACGCTCTGGGCGCCGGCCGCTTCGACCAGCCGCGCGTCGGCGTCGATGTCGGCGCTGTAGAGCACGAGCCGGGGCTCGTCCACCACGGCGACGTCGGCCACCGGAAAGAGCCAGATGCCCGGGTCGCTGGTCGCGCCCGGTCCCACGTGCAGCGACCGGAACCCGGGACGGATCTCCCGGTCGAACAGGATCTCGAACCCGAACGCCCGTTGGTAGAAGTCGGCCGCGGTTTCGAGGTCGTGGACGTGCAGGACGGAACGGCCGATCGTCGGCATGGTGCTCCTTCGCAGGCGTTGGTGGACGGTCGGGGCCCGCAAGACTACGCGCTCAACTTCCACGTCGACGGGGAGGCCCGGTCGCGGTGAGACAAGACCCGCCTCCCGGTCTCGGCGGCGGCAGGCCTGGGTTAGGTTGCCCTGGGCACTCGGTCGCGGGTGGCCGCCGCGAGAAGGAGCGTCCATGTACGGCGAAGTGATCAGGACCGAGCCGTTGACCCCGCAACTCGTCCGTGTGGTCCTCGGCGGTGAAGGGCTGGTCGGCTACCGGCCGATCGAGCAGACCGACGCCTACGTCAACTGCTTCTTCCTGCCCGACGGCGCGCCCTACGGGGTGCCGTTCGACACCGCAGACCATCAGGGCCTACCGCGCGAGCAACGCCCGTTCCCCCGTCGGATGACGGTGCGCTCCTGGGACGCCGACCGCCGGGAGCTCACGATCGACATCGCGGTCCACGGCGACGCCGGGTACGCCGGTCCCTGGGCGGCCCGCGCCCAGCCGGGGGACCGCCTGCAGTTCCGCGGCCCGGCCGGTGGATACTTCCCGCACCCCGACGCCGACGCGTACCTGCTGGTCGGTGATGAGACTGCGCTACCCGCCATCGCCACCGGCGCCGAGGCAGTACCGGCCGGACGGCCCGTCGTGGTGGTCGCGGAGGTCGAGGATGCCGCCGGCGAGATCCCCCTGTCCTCGCCCGGCCGGCTCGACGTGCGCTGGGTCCACCGCACCGGTCGATCCGACCTCGAGAACCTACTGGCCGACGCCGTCGCCGCGCTCCCGAGGCCGTCCGGTGAGGTCAGTGCGTTCGTCCACGGCGAGGCCGCGTCGATCCGCGCCGTCCGCCGCATGCTCCTCGGCGGGCGAATCGTCGAGCCCGAGCGACTCTCCTGCTCGCCGTACTGGGCGCGCGGCTACGACGACGAGCAGTGGCGCGCCGTCAAGGGCGACTGGGTCCGCGCGATGAACGCCGAGGTCTTCGACTAGTACCGACGCCGATCGGTGGGGTGCGGGTACGGGCGGCCGGGGGCCCGGCGACCGGGCCGACGGAACCCGGCGAGGTTGCGCGCGACGTCGGCGCGCGTGACTTCGAGGCCGTCGTCATCGTCGCTGGTGGGATCAGTGATGACGGCAATCGTGCCCCGGCGCGAGGCCGACCCTTCGGGGCCGAGCTCGTGCAGGGTGAACCCGGCGGCGAGGAGTTGCACCACGGCGCGCTGCGGGTTCGGGGTCGGCACCTGAACGTGGAACGAGTCGGCGTCGTCCGCGAGGCTGCCGGCCGTCTCTCCCCAGACCAACCAGCCGTCACCTTCCACCACGGGAGTCGCGTGGCCGCACTCGCGCAGGTGCACGACGACTTCCATCACCTGGGAGCGATCGATTCCGATGTGAACCAGGCACAGATCTTCGATTGCGATGGGCACACGCCGATCATTGCGAGCTCGCGGCCCGATGTCAGCTGACCGGAGCCATCCGATGCTCTTCCCAGTGCTTGGCCAACCACTCCACCTGAACGTCACGCAGCTGCTCGAGCTTCAACGGGCGATCGTGAAGTTGCGCGTACTGCGGGAAATTGCTCAGTTCCTCGCCGACGTCGATCCGCAGGTGCGAGGGGTCGACCGCCAACGCGCCGTCGTCGAACAGGCGGTGGACGTCCCGACGCAACATCAGTCCGCCGTGCTCGAAGTGCGTTCCGAGTTGGGCGTAGCTGTACAGGTGGCCCGCCTCCAGAACGCGCTCGGGTGCGCTACCGGTGAACGCACACACGCTTCCCTGCGCAGCCAGTACCCGCTGCCGGAACTCACGCTGACCTCTGCGGACACGTACCAGCGCCCGCGCGAATCCCTGCGGTAGTTCCAGCTGGATCTGCGAAGGCCAGGCCAGGTCCACCCGCGCGGCGATCCGGTCGACCGCCCGACCGACGAGCGCCTGGCGGAAGGCCGGCCAGTCGAGTGGTCGCATCGCGTTGATGTCGGTCGCGTGTACTCCGAGCGCACGTACTTCCGGTCCGTCGAGCACTCCGTCGAGCGAGGTCCAGGCGGCGTCGTACCGCGCGCGGTACAGATCGACTTCCACGACGTCGGGTGTCGGGGAAGCGAACTCGTGAGTGCACCTCATGCACCGGTACCGATGCTGGGGGTCGGCAGTCTTGCGTCGACTGATTCGGGTCGTCCGGCACTGCGGACAACGCTGAAGCACCTTCGTGCCGCGCGAGGACTCGATCTCCTCGATCACCGAGACACCCAGCAGACGTTCCTTGTCCCAGAGCGCTATCGGGTCGCCGACTTGGATGTTCTTGTGGTTCGGGACCTTGCTGTCCCATGAGTAGTAGGCGTCGATCTGGTCGTCGTACCCCGCGTTGCCGCCGTGACCGCGGCGGTCTCCCGCGGCCATGAGCAGCCATGCGCGGGGCGGGACGTCGGCTACCACGGCGCCCAGCTTGGCACACGCTATTCGGATGCAGTGTGTGGCGGTACCCCGGCGTGCGGTTCGTCGTCATTACTGCTGGGGCGAAGCAATCACCTGCGCAGAAGCTCAACGGCCTCATTCATCCCGTAGCGGTCGCGGAGGATGTCGAGGAGTTCGTCCTCCGTCCGGCGGGGATCGACGTAGCGCGCACTGATCTTGGCGAGTGCCCGTCGTGCCGAGCTCGGCGCGACAGAGACGGTGCTCGCGGCAAACTCGGCCGGGGACACGACCTCGATTCCTGTAGGAAGGAGCGTCGTCGGGAGGTCGCGGGCATTGCTGGTGACGATGGCGCCGGCGCCTCCGACGACCGCCGCCGCGACCAGGTGTTCGTCGTCTGGGTCCGGGAGCCTGTAACTTCCCACGAGCGGCTCCCAGCCGGCCACGCAAGCGTCGTCGAACGCTCTTCGCATCTGCTCGATGAGCCACTGGGCGGCGTCACGGGCTTGCTCTGGTTCCGCCCCGCGGGTCAGCCGCTTGTCGGCCTCCACGCGAACAAGTTCATCCAGGATCGCAGCCGACCAGATGGGGCGGTAGAGACCCTCGATCGCCATGCTGAGAAGGAGTCGCGCTGCAGGCTCGGCCACAGGACGGACGTATCGAGCAGTGCCGTGAACACCTTCTACCGCTCAGCCCTTGTGGTCCGCGGCAACGGCCCGACGCGCGGCACGCAGCCGCTCGATGATCACTCCCGGGTCGTCCTCGTCATCGAGGTCCACAGCCGTCGCCTCGAGCATCGCGTACTGGCGTGCTCGCCGCCGCTCCCGATACGCGAGGACGTCACCGAGCAGCAGCTTGCGTCGATTGCCGATGCGCTCGGCTCGGAGCTCACCGGACTCGATGAGGCGGATCACCGTCGGACGCGAGACGCCGAGCAAGTCGGCGGCCTGCTGGGTGGTCAGCTGTGGCTCCTGCGGGGTGACCGTCACCGCTTTGCCCGCCGCCATCGCCTCGACGACCTGGACGAGCACGCGGTACACCGTCTCGGGCAGCTCGATCTGCTCGCCTTCACCATCCCCGACAAGCAGGTAGCGTCGTTCTGGTTGCACCCCGTGCCGCTTCGCGTGCGCGGCAAGGAAGCTGTGCACGTCTGCCACCTGCTCAAGCGAGACGTCTGGTGTGTACGTGTGAGCTGTGAGTCCGGCCGCCATGATGCCTCCAGGTGCGTGATTCCTCCATAGCGTACGCCTATTCGTAACGTTCGAATAGTGTCGCTCGGCAGACACTTTCACCCCCCGGCCCGGGAGCCCTCCGACCGCGGGTCGTCCACCGTCGGGAAGCGGCGCGGCACCACCAGCAGCACCAGCACCAGCGCGACCCCCGCCGCGAGCAGCCCCACGAACACCGCGTGGGTCGACGCGTGCAGCGCCGAGCGCATGAACTCCGCGGCCTCCGGTGACGGGTGGCCGAGCAGAGCGTTGCTCACCTCGTCGACCGTCGAGGGCACGGCGTCGCGCAGCTCCGACGGGACCGACGCGAGCCGACCGAGCAACACAGAGTTGGTGACCGCGCCGAACACGGCGGCGCCGAGGCTCTGACCGAGGTAGCGCGAGAACAGCGCGCCACCGGTGACCACGCCACGCTCCGACCATCGCACGGTCGACTGCAGGCCCACCACCAGCGGCGTCGTGAGCAGGCCCATGCCCGCGCCCAGCAGGAGGCTCCCGGTGACCGCGTGCCAGATCGCGGCGTCCTTGCCCATGAGGACGAACACGGTCCCGGCCAGCACGGTGAACAGTGCCCCGAGCATCGCGGTGTCCCGGAACCCGAGCCGCAGGTAGAGCCGGCCGGACACCGCGGAGGCGACCGGCCAGCTCATGCTCATGGCCCCGAGGACGAAGCCCGCAGCGACCGGCGTCAGCCCGCCCACGGCCTGAGCCCATGTCGGGAGGAAGGTGGACAGCCCGATCACGGTCATGCCTCCGAGCGCCGAGGCGACGTAGGCCCCGGCGGTGAGCCGACGCGTCCACAACCACGGCGGCATGATCGGGTCCGCTGCCCTGCGCTCGACGAGCACCGCGCCCAGACCCGCCACGGCCGCGAGCACGAAGACCGTGGCGCTGGGGGCGGACAGCCACGGCCAGCTCGTCCCGCCCTGGAGCAGGCCGAACACGCCGAGACCTCCCGCGGCGAACAGCAGCGACGCTCCGGCCCAGTCGATGCGGTGCGGGTGTCGCTCGACCTTCTCGTGCAGCCGCCGGACGATGAAGAACAGGGCGAACGCCCCGATCGGCACGTTCACCAGGAAGATCCAGCGCCAGCTCAGGTACTGCGCGAAGAGCCCTCCGAGGGTCGGCGCGAGGACGGCGGAGACGCCCCACACGCTGGACAGGTAACCCTGGATGCGGCCTCGTTCCCGGATCGAGTAGAGGTCGCCGGCGAGCGTCTGGACGGTCGCGCCGATCGCACCCGCCCCGAGGCCCTGCAACCCGCGGAAGATGATGAGCGTGAGCATGTCCCACGAGAACGCCGAGAGCACCGAGCCGACAAGGAACACCAGCGAACCGAGCACGAGCACCGGCTTGCGTCCGTACAGGTCGGCGAACTTGCTGTAGATCGGGATCGTCACCGTCTGGGCGAGCAGGTAGATCGAGAAGACCCACCCGATGAGCGAGAACCCACCGAGGTCGGCCACCACCTGCGGCACCGCCGTCGCGACGATCGTGGTGTCCATGGCGATCAGCGACATGGACAGGACCAGTGCGATCAGCACGGGGCGGCGTGGGTCCTTCGCACGACGACGCTGATCGTTGGTGCCACGGGGCGGTGGCCTCACCGGCGCCCGGACCGTTCAGACACCCGACGCCGCGGGCACGACGCCGTGACCATGGGGGTGATCATCCCACGTCCGCCTGGCTGGCGACCCTGTGAGGTGCAGAGAATCCCCGTGCTGAGGCATTGTCGCCGATGAATTCGACGAGCGAGCACAGGAGAACGGGAAAGCCTGTTGTCAGAAATCTGTCATGCGCGATATCGCCAAGGTGTCACCTGTGTCGGGCCGTACCACGCGTTCTCACGCACCGGGCATCAGGCACGGTCCTGGAAGAGCAGGCTCATCAGCTCGCCGCGTGACGTGGTGCTGGTCTTGGCGAGGACCGACTTGATGTGATCGCGCACGGTGTGCTCGGAGATGAACAGGCACGCCGCGATCTCTGCGGTGCTCTGCCCCTTGGACATCTCACCCAGAATCTCCTGCTCGCGGCGGGTCAGCCCGTAGGACGCCACCACCATCGGCAGGATCTCCGCCGGCCGGGACGGCCCGATGATCAGCACGATGCCGGACGTCTCACCGTCCGGTGTCAGGGTGCAGTCGCCGCGCATGGTCAGCCAACGGCCCGACTGGCCGCGCAGCCGCGTCACCGGCGGCGGCGTCTTCAGCTGCCCGTTGGTGCGAGCCCGCGCGAGAGTGGCGATCATGTAGGCCTCGCCGGGCAGACGACGCGTGTCCTCCTCACCGAACGGGCACAGCCACAGATCGGCCATCAGGCGCTCGGCCTCGCCGGTCATCGCCACCAGACGCCCGTCCGGATCGAGAGTGATCACCCCGGGGACGCCGTCGGGCTCACCGGTGTCATCGGCCATGATCGCCGTGCGGCGCAGTCCTGCCGCGATCGTCGGTCGCAGCTGCTGCACCCACTGCAGCTCATCCTCCGAGAAGTCGGCGTCGTCGGCACCGCGAACCAGGTTCGCCACGCCCAGACATGCCGAGTCCCGCGAGAACACGACGCGCAGCTCGGCGCCGAGCCCGTGCGGCTGGTGCAGCTCGCGATAGCGCGGGCTCAGGTGCGGGTGTCCTTGCGACGACCGGTGCAGGGTCACCGGCCCGTGGTTCGTGCGGTGCAGCTTGGCGAACTTGTTGAAGTCCTCGACGAGGAACTCGTTCTGCATCCACGGTGAGGCGATCTCCTCGGGCAGGTGCTCCACGACCGTCGCGGTGCCGAATGCCGTGGTGTCCGGGTCGGTGGCACTCAACAGCATTCCGGACAGGCCCAGTGCGGCGTTGAAAGGTTCACGTAGCCCGTCGATGACCTCAGCGGTGCTTCTCGCGTCAGCACAGACCTCGTGAACACGCCGAGCAGCACGGTCGCGGTGCCGCTGCGTCCGGCCACCGGGGCGGACAGCAACCTCGACCATGCATGAGCTCCCTCACCGGATCGGCATCCTGATCGACCAGACGACGCAAGCTTTTCTTGATCATCTATCGTTTCTTCCTCGAGTGGCGGCGTCAAGGGACGCGATAGGGCTCAGCGGAATATCCCTCAAACGAGGGGGTCTCCCGACCTGAAACACGCGACATGAGGGGATGGTCGCGGTTGTCGGGGAAGAACCAGACTCAGAAACCCCGAGACGACGGCCGCGCGTTCGCCTCGTCTTCCGACCCGAGCCTGCGTGAGGAACCACCGTGAGCGAACAACCAACCCCCAGCGGTATCGAGCAGCTTGTCGCCTCCTGCGAAGGTGCGGTGCTGCACCCGGCCGACGAGTCGTACGCGGAGACCTGCGCGGGATGGAACCTGGCCTGGACCCAGCGGCCGGCCGTCGTCGTGCGGGCGGCATCGGAAGCCGACGTGGTGAAAGCCGTTCGGTATGCGGCCACCCACGGGTTCTCCGTCGCGGTGCAGAGCACCGGCCACGGCGTCACGGTTCCTGCCGACGAGCAGAGCGTTCTCGTCGTCACCAAGGACCTGGACCACGTGAGCATCGACCCGGACGCGCGGACGGCGACCGTGGGGGGCGGTGCTCCTTGGGAGCCGGTGCTCGAAAAGGCTCAGGTCCATGGCCTGGCACCGCTGCTGGGCTCGGCCCCGCACGTCGGTGCGGTCGGGTACAGCCTCGGGGGCGGATTCGGCTGGCTGACCCGCAAGCACGGCCTGGCCGTCGACACCATCCGCTCGCTGCGGGTCGTCCTGGCCGACGGCCGCACGGTCACGGCATCGCCCTCCGAGGAGTCGGACCTGTTCTGGGCCATGTGTGGGACGGCCGGAGGCAACCTCGGCGTGGTCGTGAGGATGACGGTCGACCTCGTTCCGGTCACTGAGGTGTATGCGGGCAATCTGTTCTACCCGCTCGACGCCGCCCGCGAGGTGTTCGACCGCTATGTCGAGTGGTCGGACCGGGCGCCGGAAGGGTTGACCAGCGCTTTCAACATCACCGCCTTCCCGCCGTTGGAGCTGGTTCCCGAACCGCTACGTGGCAACACGTTCGTGATCGTGCGCGGCTGCTACGCCGGGGCGCGGGACGACGAGACCGGCCGGCGAATGGTCGACGAGTGGCGGTCCTGGCGCGAGCCCCTGATGGACACCTGGACGACGATCCCCTTCGCCCGCTCGGCCGAGATCGCCATGGACCCGGTCGACCCGGTACCCGCCGCCTCCAGCGGCCGGTGGCTCGACGCCCTGGACGGCGCGGTGCTCGACGCGATGCTCGACGCGATGCTCGGCGGTGATCAGCCTTCCCCCATGCTCTTCGCCGAGACCCGGCACGGTGGCGGAGCAACGCGTCGGGAGAACCCGGCGGTCAGCTTCGCAGCGCGCGACGGCCGGCGGATGCTCGAGCTCGTCGGCATGATCACCGCCCCGGGCACCGACGCCGAGCTGGAGCGCCGATTCGAGAACACCTGGCAACGCATCGACGGTCGGCTGGCCGCGCTACCCGGCTACCTCAACTTCGCCGAGGGCCACGAGAAGATCCAGATCGCCCGCCAGGCGTTCGGAGAGCCGACCCGACGACGCCTCGCCGCGGCCAAGCACACCTATGACCCTCACAACCTCTTCCGGCACGGCATCCCCTTGGCCGACCTCGGCTGAACGACACCCGCCGAACACCCCTGTCGTCACGGGACCTCTGTGGTGGAGCCAAGGGGACTCGAACCCCTAACCCCCTGCTTGCAAAGCAGGTGCGCTACCAATTGCGCCATGGCCCCGGGCGCCCGTCGGTGGGCGATGTTGCTGCGCCCGCGCAGCGGGCGTGGTGCGGTGCCCGCGAGCGGGCGGTACTGCTGGCGGTCCCGCCCCGGGGCGGGTCCCGCCGACCTCGATCACTGGAACTCGTCGGTGACCTCGGTCCACAGGTCGCGCTCGTCGCGGTCCTCTGCGTACGTACGCCAGATGACGTAGCCGGCCGCTGCTGCGGCCAGCAGGACGAGGAGCTTCTTCATCGGTCCTCCATCAGCGTCGTGACCGGTACGTCGTGACCGTGTGGAGTGGGCCTAAGAGGACTTGAACCTCTGACCTCTTCCTTATCAGGGAAGCGCTCTAACCGTCTGAGCTATAGGCCCGTGACACCCGACCGGCGCCGCACGAGACTACCTCAGCGCACGACGCCGCCCCAACTCACCGCGGTCCACGAGCGCCCCCGGCGCGCGTCCGGCCCGCAGGTCAGTCGTCGGTGAGGGTCAGGTTGATCCCGCCGACCAACGCGGCGGTGATGTTGTACAGGAACGCGCCGATGGTCGCCAGGGCCGTCAGCAGCACGATGTCGACCACCGCGACCATCGTCGCCAGGGAGATCACCCGGTCGAACGCGGCGTACTCCTCGAGGTCGAAGAACGTCGGGTCGCTGGCCAGGGTCGCGATCACGTCGTTGACCCGCGTGAACACCGCCATCCCGTCCAGGGTGTACCAGACCACGGCGGTCGCGACCACGATCATGATCCCCACCGCGACCGAGAGCAGGAACGACAGCTTCATGATCGACCACGGGTCGACCCGCGCGACGGCCAGGCGAACCCGGCGCGGTCCGTTGGACGGTGCGGGGGACGTGGTGACGGGGCTCGTCGTCGGGCCCTGCTGTCCCTGCTGGGGCCGCTCGCCGGGCCGCTCGTCGGTGCGCTTCGCCGACGACGGCTCGTCCGTCTTGGTCGGCAGTGCGTTGCGCGCCGCACCTGCCGCCGAGCCGGCAGCCTTCTTGAGGCGATCAGTCATCGACGGTCCGTCCGCCGAGCCCTCCGAGCCCGAGCCGGCACCCGTGGCGACACCGCTGGCCGAGCGCGTCCCGTCCTCGGCGGTCCTCACTCCGCCCTGACCACCTGCGGAACCCGGGGGCCGCTTGGGTGCGATGGAGGGCGGCTGTGGCGCCTGGTTGCTCATCGGTCTCCCTGGTCCTGCGTCGTGGCTGCGGGCGCTTCGGCCGCGTCAGCTCCGCCCTCGGCACCGTCCGTGCCGACACCGTCCGTGCCGGCACCGTCGGACGCGACCTCCGCCTCGGCGTCGGCCTCCGTCTGGTCAACGGTAACCGCATCGTCGTCCAGATGGCGCTCGACGTTACGCGCAACTTCCAGGATCCGGTCGCCTTCGTCCGGCTTCGCGAGGATGACGCCGGTCGCGTCACGGCCGTGCACCGGGATCTCGTCGACCTGCGAGCGCACCACCTTGCCGCGTTCCATGACCACCAGGACCTCGTCCGAGGCGTCGACCATCAGCGCGCCCACCAGGCTGCCGCGCTCGTCCGGCAACCGCGCGGCGCGCACGCCCAGACCGCCGCGCTTGGTGCGCCGGTAGTCCAGGTTGCCGTCCGGGTTGACCCGGTGGATGTCCGAGCGCTTGGCCGTGCCGCCGTCGGTCACGGTGAGCAGGAACGACTCCTCGCCGATGACGTCCATCGCCAGCAGCTCGTCCTCGCCGCGGAACTTCATCCCGGTGACGCCCGACGTCGCCCGGCCCATCGGACGGAGCTGGTCGGCGGTCGCCTCGAAGCGCACCGCCTGCCCCTTGCGGGAGATCAGGATGAGCTCGGCGTCCTCGTCGACCAGCCGGGCCGAGACCAGCTCGTCCGGCACGCCGTCCTCGTCCTCGCGCAGGTTGATCGCGATCAGCCCGCCGGTGCGGTTCGAGTCGTACTCGGCGAGCCGCGTCTTCTTGACCAGACCGCGCCGGGTGGCGAGTACCAGGTACTCGGCGTCGTCGTAGTCGCGCAGGTCGAGCATCTGGGCGATGGTCTCCCCGGGCTGGAAGGCCAGCAGGTTCGCCACGTGCTGACCCTTGGAGTCGCGCGAGCCCTCGGGCAGCTCGTACGCCTTGGCCCGGTACACCCGGCCCAGGTTCGTGAAGAACAGCAGCCAGTGGTGCGTCGTCGTCACACCGAAGTGCTCGACGACGTCGTCCGCGCGCAGCTGCGCCCCGCGCACCCCCTTGCCGCCGCGCTTCTGCACCCGGTACTGGTCGGACCGGGTGCGCTTGGCGTACCCCCCGCGGGTGATCGTGACGACGACCTCCTCCTCGGCGATGAGGTCCTCCATGGAGACCTCGCCGTCGAAGGGCAGGATCTGGGTCCGGCGGTCGTCGCCGTACTTGTCGACCAGCTCGGTGAGCTCGTCGCCGACGATGTCCCGCTGACGCTGCGGGTCCGCCAGGATCCCCTTGTAGTCGGCGATCTTGACCATCAGGCCGTCGTACTCGTCGATGATCTTCTGCCGCTCGAGCGCCGCGAGCTGGCGCAGCTGCAGGTTCAGGATCGCGCGGGCCTGGATCTCGTCCACCTCGAGCAGCGTCATCAGCCCGTCCCGGGCCTCGTCGACCGTGCTCGAGGCGCGGATCAGCGCGATCACCTCGTCCAGCGCGTCCAGCGCCTTGAGGTACCCGCGCAGGATGTGCGCGCGCTCCTCGGCCTCGCGCAGCCGGTACGTGGTCCGCCGCACGATCACGTCGAGCTGGTGGGTGACCCAGTGCCGCACGAACGCGTCGAGGCTCAGCGTCCGCGGCACATCGTCGACCAGCGCGAGCATGTTCGCGCCGAAGGTGTCCTGCAGCTGGGTGTGCTTGTAGAGGTTGTTCAGCACCACCTTGGCCACGGCGTCGCGCTTGAGC
>CAYQFJ010000032.1:0-23386 GCA_964416715.1 uncultured Actinotalea sp.
TGAAGGCGACCACCTTCCACGACGACCCGGACGTGATCGCCAAGGTCTCCCGCGGCCTGGGCGAGGCGATGGTGGGCATCAACGTCGCGGACGTCCCCGAACCGCACCGGCTGGCCGAGCGCGGCTGGTGAGACCGGCGGCCGGCGGGGACGGCGTCGGCGGGCTGAGCGCTGAGCGCTGAGCGCCGTGGGACGCCGGGTGCCGGACCCCAGCTCGGGCCGGACTGGGTGCTGGGCGACGACGGCGTCTACTTCCGCCGCGGTGCCCGGGTGATCCTGCTCGACCCGGACGACCGCGTGCTGATGGTGCGCGGGCACGACGTCGACCAGCCCGAGCGGAGCTGGTGGTTCACCGTCGGCGGGGGCATCGACCCGGGGGAGACGGCGCACGAGGCCGCGGTCCGCGAGCTCTTCGAGGAGACCGGGATCCGGCTCGATCCCGCCGAGCTCGTCGGCCCGGTGGTCGTGCGCAGCGCGGTCTTCGACTTCCTGCGCCGGCCCGTGCGTCAAGACGAGGAGTTCTTCCTCGCCCGGGTCGACGAGACGCGCGAGCCGAGCACCGACGGATGGACGGACGTCGAGCGCGACTTCGTCGACGAGGTCCGGTGGTGGGACCTCGACGAGCTCGCCCGGGTGCCGCAGGAGGTGTTCCCGGCCGGCCTGGTCGAGCTGGTCCGCGGTCTGCTGCCCACGTGGGACGGCGTCGTGCGCCGGTTGGCCGACCAGCCCTGAGGTCGGTTCACACCCGGCCGCCCCGTTTCGATCCCGGGTCGCCCGGCCGCCGTCCCGTCGGACCGCGCGGAGCCTGTTGCTGGTGGTGCCCGTGGGACTCGAGTGACATCACTCGAGCCTCACGAGTCACTCTGGTAACAGGCTCCGCGCCGTTCGAGGGCCCTGTGACGTCGGGCACTGCTTCTGAGCGCCGTGGCGACACCACGTAGTTGTCGTGCGGGCTTAGTGCCGGATGCCCTGATCGGGTGGTCGGGCGGTCATAGGATGGCGGTTCGTGACACTTCCCACGATCGGTGTGCTGGCGTTGCAGGGCGACGTCCGTGAGCACGTCGCCGCACTCGAGGCCTCCGGCGCGCGGGCGACCACGGTGCGCCGGCCCGGTGAGCTCGCCGGGCTCGACGGCGTCGTCATCCCGGGCGGTGAGTCCACCACGATGGACAAGCTGCTGCACGTCTTCGAGCTGTTCGACCCGCTGCAGCAGGCGATCGCCGCCGGTCTGCCGGCGTACGGGTCGTGCGCCGGGATGATCCTGCTCGCGGACCGCCTCGCCGGGGGCGTCGAGGGCCAGAGGACGCTCGGCGGGCTGGACGTGACGGTGCGCCGCAACGCCTTCGGTCGGCAGGTCGACTCCTTCGAGACGGACCTCGTCGTCGAAGGTGTCGCCGACAGCCGAGAGCGGCCCGTGCACGCGGTGTTCATCCGGGCACCGTGGGTCGAGGAGGCCGGTCCCGGCGTCCGGGTGCTCGCGGCCGTGGGGGGCGGACCTGCCGCCGGTAGGATCGTGGCGGTGCGTGAGCGCGACGTCGTGGCGACGTCCTTCCACCCGGAGATCTCCGGGGACCTGCGCCTGCACCGGATGTTCGTCCGCATCGTCGTCGAGCGTGTCTGAGGGGTTCGTTACATGGCAGGTCACTCCAAGTGGGCCACGACCAAGCACAAGAAGGCGGTGCTCGACGCCCGCCGCGGCAAGCTCTTCGCCAAGCTCATCAAGAACGTCGAGGTCGCGGCGCGCATCGGTGGTGCAGACCTGGCGGGGAACCCGACCCTGTTCGACGCGGTCCAGAAGGCGAAGAAGTCGTCGGTCCCCAACGACAACATCGAGCGTGCGATCAAGCGCGGCTCGGGCGCGGAGGCCGGTGGCGCCGACTACCAGACGATCATGTACGAGGGGTACGCCCCGGGCGGTGTCGCCGTCCTGGTGGAGTGTCTGACGGACAACCGCAACCGCGCGGCGTCGGACGTGCGGGTGGCGTTCACCCGCAACGGTGGCTCGCTCGCCGACCCGGGCTCGGTGTCCTACCTGTTCTCGAGGCGGGGTGTGGTCATCGTGCCGAAGTCCGACGGTCTGACCGAGGACGACGTGCTCACCGCCGTGCTCGACGCCGGTGCCGAGGAGGTCAACGACCTCGGTGAGGCGTACGAGGTGCTGTCCGAGGCGACCGACGTGGTCGCCGTGCGCACCGCGCTGCAGGAGGCCGGGATCGACTACGACTCCGCGGAGGCCCAGTTCGTCCCGGCCACCCAGATCGAGGTCGACGAGGACGGCGCCCGCAAGGTGCTGCGCCTGATCGAGGCCCTCGAGGACAGCGACGACGTGCAGAACGCCTACGCCAACTTCGACGCCTCGGACGAGGTCATGGCCGCCCTCGAAGAGGACGACTGACCCTCACACTCCCACCACGCACAGTAGAGCGTTCGGCCTCGCGGGTGGAACATTCCCGCGGACTGTGGAGCGTTCGGGTCGGGACACGCGGGCGTGTCGCGCACATCCGCTCCACACGACGGGCGGGCTGCGAGGATGAGCAGGTGCGCGTCCTCGGAGTGGACCCCGGGCTGACCCGGTGCGGGCTGGGAGTGGTCGACTCGCTGCCCGGTCGGCGTGTTGGCCTGGTCGCCGTTGGCGTCGCGCGCAGTGCACCGGCCGACGACGTCGCGGCGCGCCTGCTGCACATCGAGGCCGACGTCGAGCAGTGGCTCGAGCAGCACCGCCCCGACGCCGTCGCGGTCGAGCGTGTGTTCGCCCAGCACAACGTGCGCACCGTGATGGGGACGGCGCAGGTCTCCGGCGTCGTGATGGCCGCTGCCGCCCGCCGCGGGATCCCGGTCGCGCTGCACACGCCCAGCGAGGTCAAGGCCTCGGTCACCGGGAACGGCCGCGCGCCCAAGGCGCAGGTGCAGCAGATGGTGGCGCGGATCCTGCAGATGGCGGCGTTGCCGAGCCCCGCCGACGCCGCCGACGCGCTCGCGCTGGGGATCTGCCACCTGTGGCGATCGGGCACCGGGGCCGGGGCGCGGGCGACCGGCACCCTGACCCCCGCGCAGCGTGCCTGGGCGGACGCCGAGAGGTCGGCGCGCCGCGTCTCGGGCTGACCTCCCGCTTGCTACCGTGGCGCTCGTACAGGTGTTCGGTCCGGGAGGTGTCGGATGATCGCGTCGGTGCGCGGCCGCGTGCTCGGGGTGCGGCTCGACGGCGCAGTCGTCGAGGTCGGCGGGGTCGGCCTGCTCGCCGCAGCCACGCCGGCCACCCTCGCGGGCCTGCGGGTGGGCGAGGAGGCCCGGCTGTCGACGTCGCTCGTCGTGCGGGAGGACGCGCTCACGTTGTACGGCTTCGCCGACGAGGACGAGCGGGACGTGTTCGAGACCCTGATGACGGTCAGCGGTGTCGGTCCGCGGCTCGCCCTGGCCATGCTCGCGGTGCACACGCCCGACGGGTTGCGCCGCGCCCTTGTCGAGGAGGATCTGGCCGCGCTCCAGCGGGTGCCGGGGATCGGCAGGAAGGGCGCGCAGCGGATCCTGCTGGAGCTCGGCGACCGCCTCGGCGCGCCGGCGTCCGCGGTTCCGGTCGGTGCCGGCCCAGGTGCCGGGCCGACGCCCGCCACGGACCGACGCGAGGAGGTGGTCGAGGCACTGGTCGGGCTGGGCTGGAACGCGAAGGCCGCCCACGACGCCGTGGCGACGGTGGTCCCGCCCGACGCCGGTGCGATCGACCCGTCCGACGTCGCCTCGGTGCTCCGCGCGGCGCTGCGCGAGCTGGGTGGTGGCCGTGGTTGACGCCGGCGACGGCGGGGCCACGCCCGACCGCGCACCCGTGGACCGCGTGATGACCGCCGAGGCCCAGGAGGCCGAGCGCGCCGCGGAGGTGGCGCTCCGGCCGCGACGGCTCGCTGAGTTCGTCGGTCAGCGGGTGGTGCGCGACCAGCTCGAGCTCGTGCTGCACGCCGCGATGGGGCGCGGTCGCGCCCCGGACCACGTGCTGCTGAGCGGACCGCCGGGGCTGGGCAAGACGACGCTGGCGATGATCATCGCCGCCGAGCTCGGCACCTCGATGCGCGTCTCCTCCGGACCGGCGATCCAGCACGCCGGGGACCTCGCAGCGGTGCTGTCCTCGCTCGACGAGGGCGAGGTGCTGTTCATCGACGAGATCCATCGCCTCGCCCGCCCGGCCGAGGAGCTGCTGTACGTCGCGATGGAGGACTTCCGGGTCGACGTCGTCGTCGGGAAGGGGGCCGGGGCCAACGCGATCGGGCTCTCCCTGCCCCCGTTCACCGTGGTCGGGGCGACCACCCGCGCCGGGCTGCTGCCCGCACCGCTGCGGGACCGCTTCGGCTTCACCGGTCACCTGGACTTCTACGACGACGGTGAGCTGGAGCGGGTGCTGCAGCGGTCCGCCGGCCTGCTGGAGGTCGACCTGCACGCCGACGCAGGCGTGGAGATCGCCCGCCGGTCCCGAGGCACACCGCGCATCGCGAACCGGTTGCTGCGCAGGGTGCGCGACTGGGCGCAGGTCCGCGGGGACGGGACCTTGTCGCTGGACGCGGCCCGGGCGGCGTTGGAGGTCTACGAGGTCGACGCGCTCGGCCTGGACCGGCTGGACCGGGCGGTGCTGCGCGCACTGTGCGAGCGGTTCGGCGGCGGCCCGGTCGGGCTGACGACGCTCGCGGTGGCGGTGGGTGAGGAGCCGGAGACGGTCGAGACGGTCGCGGAGCCGTTTCTGGTCCGCGAGGGGCTGCTGGGGCGGACCGCCCGCGGACGGGTCGCCACGCCGCGGGGCTGGGAGCACGTGGGACTGGCCCCGCCGGAGGCGGCGCCGACCCTGTTCACCTGAAGCCGCGGGCGGGAACCGCGGCGGTGCCGGACTCGTTATGGCGGGGGAGCCGCGGTCGCCTAGACTGCGCGCGGCGCCAATCCACTACAGGACGTGAGCAGCACCATGGAAATGATCATCATCCTCGCCCTCGCCTTCGGCGCGATGTGGCTGATGACGAGCCGCACCCGCAAGCAGCAGAAGAAGGCGGCGGAGTTCCGGGCGAACCTCGAGCCCGGCCAGGAGGTCATGACCGGCTCAGGCCTGTTCGGTACCATCGTCGCCGTCGACGACGAGGCCGTGACGCTGGAGACCTCGCCCGGGGTGACCAGCCGCTGGCTACGTCCCGCGATCGCCAAGCTCGTCGAGCCCCCCGTGGACGACGACCTCGACGAGGACGAGCTCGACGACGAGGAGTACGACGACGAGGAGTACCAGGACGACGAGCTCGAGGACGGCGACGAGTCGGACGAGGAGCTCGAGGACGAGGTGCCGGAGATCCCGGACGACGCCTCGAGCCTGACCGAGGAGTCGGACGAGTCGGACGAGGACGACTCCCGCCGCTGACCCACCGCCGGAGCAGCGACCGGCGCACCAGGCCTCCTCGCGCCGCACGGCGCCCGCGAGCCGCACGTACACGAGAGAGACGAACAGTTGGCCACATCGACACGCCGTGAGCGGCCCGTGCGCACCCTCGTCTCCCTGGGGGTACTGATCGTCGCGATCTTCGGGGCCCTGTTCGCGGGTGTCACCTGGGACGACGCCACCTTCACGCCGAAGCTGGCGCTGGACCTCGAGGGCGGCACGCAGATCATCCTGCAGCCGGTGTCCGAGGACGGTGCCCAGGTCACGGACGAGACGATCAAGCAAGCGATCGACATCATCCGCCAGCGCGTCGACTCCTCCGGTGTCGCCGAGGCGGAGATCACCAGCCAGGGCGGGTCGAACATCGTGGTCGCACTGCCCGGTGAGCCGGACGAGGCGACGCTGGACCTGGTCCGCGAGTCCGCGCAGATGCTCTTCCGGCCGGTGATCGTGATGACCGCGCCCCAGCCGTTCGAGGACACCGCCCAGCCGGACGAGGACGCTCCGACGGCCGAGCCCACCAGCCCGAGCGACCCGGCCTGGGTCACCCCCGAGCTGCGCTCGGAGCTCGCGTCCCGCGACTGCACCGACCCCGCCAACCTCACCGGTGGTTCAGGCCTGGTCGGCGACCTCGACGGCGCGGTCGTCGCCTGCGACGAGTCCGGCACCGCGAAGTACGTCCTCGGCCCGGTGGAGGTTCCCGGCCGGGACGTGGCCAGCGCGAACTCTGGGCTGCGGGTCACCCAGACCGGTGCGGTGACCAACGAGTGGGTCGTCAACATCGAGTTCGACAGCACGGGCACGGCGGCGTTCCGGGACGTGACGACCCGGCTGCTGAACCTGGAGCCTCCGCGCAACCAGTTCGCGATGGTGCTCGACGGGCTGGTGATCTCCGCCCCGTCGGTGAACAGCGTGATCCCGAACGGGCAGGCCGAGATCTCCGGCAACTTCACCCGTGAGTCCGCGGCCCTGCTGGCGCGACAGCTCAACTTCGGTGCGCTGCCGCTCACCTTCGAGGTGCAGAGCGAGCAGGAGCTCTCCGCGACGCTGGGTAGCGAGCAGCTCCAGCGCGGGCTGCTCGCCGGCCTCATCGGTCTGGCGCTGGTGGGCGTCTACTCGCTCTTCCAGTACCGGGTGCTCGGGCTGGTGACGATCACCTCGCTGGCGATCGCGGGTGTGCTCACCTTCGGGGTGATCTCACTGCTGTCCTGGACGCAGGGGTACCGGCTCAGCCTGCCCGGTGTGGCGGGGCTCATCGTGGCCATCGGTATCACCGCGGACTCGTTCATCGTGTACTTCGAACGGATCAGGGACGAGCTGCGCGACGGCCGCACCCTTCCGGCCGCGGTCGAGGAGGGCTGGCGGCGTGCCCGGCGGACCATCTTCGCCTCCGACGCGGTGAGCTTCCTCGCCGCCGTGGTGCTGTACTTCCTGGCGGTCGGGGGGGTGCGCGGCTTCGCCTTCACCCTGGGCCTGACGACGGTCATCGACCTGGTCGTGGTCATCATGTTCACGCACCCGCTGATGGTGCTGTTCGCCAGGACGAAGTTCTTCGGCATCGGGCACGCCTGGTCCGGCTTGGCACCCGAACAGCTCGGCACCCAGCCGCGGTACCTGGGACGCGGTCGGGTCGCCACCCCGCAGAAGCAGCCGGTGGCCGCGCGCGTCCCGGCGCGGGCCGGACTCGCACCCGAGAAGGTGGACGACGCATTTTCCGCCGGCACCGGGGGAGCTGGGGGTCCGGCTGCGCCGGCCGAGCCCGCACGGCAGACGATCGCCGAGCGTCGTGCCGCGGCGCGCAAGGCGGCGCAGGCGCGGGTTCCGGGAAGCGAGGAACCAGGTACCGACAGACCGGGCAACGAGGGAGGGGGCAGCTGATGGCCGCCACGCGAGTGGCCCAGTGGGGCAACGACCTGTACACCGGTGCGCGCTCGTACGAGATCGTCGCCCACCGGCACAAGTGGTACGCGGTCACGGCCGTCGTCGTCGTGGTCTGCATCGGCCTGCTGCTGCTGCGCGGCCTCAACCCCAGCATCGACTTCAGCGGAGGGTCGCAGTTCACCGTCACCGGTGTCAGCGACACGTCCCAGCAGCCGGCGATCGACGCGATGGCCTCGGTGCGTCCCGACGAGGTCGCCCGCGTCGCGGTGGTCGGGGGCTCGGCGCTGCGGGTGCAGACGGCGGCGATCGAGGACGAGGCGGAGGTCGACCGGATCCTCGAAGCCCTGGCGGAGGCCTACGACGTACCGGTGTCCGCGATCGACTCGACCTTCGTCGGGCCGAACTGGGGCTCGGACGTCACCAGCAAGGCGCTGCGCGGCCTGGTCATCTTCCTGCTCCTGGTGACCCTGGTGATGACCATCTACTTCCGCGCGTGGCGGATGGCCGTGGCGGCGATGATCTCCCTGGGCCTGGACCTGATCATCACGGTCGGGGTGTACGCCGGCGTCGGCTGGGAGGTCAGCCCGGCGACCGTGATCGGGCTGCTGACCATCCTCGGTTACTCGATCTACGACACCGTCGTGGTGTTCGACAAGGTCCGGGAGAACACCGAGGAGGTCCTGGATCAGCGGCGCTACACCTACGCCGAGCTGGCCAACCTCGCGGTCAACCAGACCCTGGTGCGGTCGCTGAACACGTCGATCGTGGCGCTGCTCCCGGTGGGCGGGATCCTGTTCATCGGCGCGTTCCTGCTCGGCGCCGGCACGCTGAGGGACATCTCGCTGGCGCTGTTCGTCGGGATGGGCGTCGGCACCGTGCTGTCCGTGTTCGTGGCGGCCCCGCTGCAGGTCAGCCTGCGTCAGCGGGAGCCCGCGATCGCCGAGCACACCGCCGCGGTCCTGGCGGCCCGGGCGGCCGGCACGGACGGCGGGGACGCGAGCACCCCGGTCAAGGTCGGTGCACTGATCCCGGGGGAGCATCTGGGGACCAAGGCACAGCCCCGGCGCCGACGGCCGAGCCGGCCCGCCGGCCGCAAGCAGTGACGTGCGTGGACCGGACGCCGTGAGCGACACCGACGCCCTGGCCCAGCGGGTCGCCGGACTGATCCGCGACGTGCCGGACCACCCCCGCCCCGGCGTCGTCTTCAAGGACATCACGCCTCTGCTGGCCGAGGGCCCGGCCCTCGGCGCGGTCGTACGCCACTTCGCGGACCGTGCCCGGGGGGAGGTCGACGTCGTCGTGGGCATGGAGGCGAGAGGATTCATCTTCGGCGCTCCGATCGCCGTGGAGCTCGGGGTCGGGTTCGTCCCGGTGCGCAAGGAAGGCAAGCTCCCGCGGACAACGCTGGCCGGCGCCTACGAGCTGGAGTACGGCAACGCGGTGATCGAGCTGCACGCGGACGCCGTCCGTGCGGGCACCCGCGTCCTCGTCGTCGACGACGTGCTGGCGACGGGAGGGACGGCCGCGGCCACGCTCGAACTGCTCGACCGGATCGGCGCGGAGGTCGTGGGTATCAGCTTCGTGATGGAGCTCGCGTTCCTGGAGGGCCGGGACCGGCTCGCCGGCCGGGAGATCGACGCGCTGGTGACGTTCTGACGCCGCGTCACGAGCCGAGCGCCCGTCCGGCCTAGAATCGAGGTACGACAAGCGCGGGGAGGTGACGATGTCCGACACGCCGACCTCCCGTGCCCGGTCCACCGGGACCGCCACGCCCGCCGACGTCCCGCCGCGGCGTCCGGACCGCTCCTCGACGGCGGGCGAGTCCTCGGCTGCCAACCGCGTCCGGTCCCGCCTGGCGCGGTTCGCCGTCCGCGCGCCGTCGGGCGCCCCCGCCCTCGAACCGCTCATGCTCGTGGTCCGGGCCAACCACCCGAAAGCGGACCTGAGCGTGCTGGAGCGGGCGTACGCACGCGCCGAGGCTGCCCACCGCGGCCAGCTGCGGCGCAGCGGTGACCCGTACATCACGCACCCGGTGGCGGTCGCCTCGATCCTGGCGGACCTGGGCATGACGCCGCCGACACTGGCCGCCGCGTTGCTGCACGACACCGTGGAGGACACCGACTACTCCCTGGCGGACCTCGAGGCGGAGTTCGGGGCTGAGGTCGCGATGCTGGTCGACGGCGTCACGAAGCTGGACAAGGTCACCTACGGCGACGCCGCGCAGGCCGAGACCGTGCGCAAGATGGTGGTGGCCATGTCCCGGGACATCCGGGTGCTGGTCATCAAGCTCGCGGACCGCCTGCACAACGCCCGGACCTGGCGGTTCGTCCCGGCGGAGTCCGCGGCCCGCAAGGCGCGCGAGACGCTGGAGATCTACGCACCGCTGGCCCACCGGCTGGGCATGAACACGATCAAGTGGGAGCTGGAGGACCTGTCCTTCGCCACGCTGTACCCCAAGGTGTACGAGGAGATCGTGCACCTGGTCGCCGAGCGGGCGCCGGCCCGGGACGAGTACCTCGCGGTGGTCCGCGACGAGGTCGGCGCCGACCTGCGGGCCGCGAAGATCCGCTCGACGGTGACCGGGCGGCCCAAGCACTACTACTCGATCTACCAGAAGATGATCGTCCGCGGCCGGGACTTCGGGGACATCTACGACCTGGTGGGCGTGCGGGTCCTGGTCGACTCGGTGCGGGACTGCTACGCGGCCCTCGGCTCGCTGCATGCGCGGTGGAACCCGGTCCCCGGCCGGTTCAAGGACTACATCGCGATGCCGAAGTTCAACATGTACCAGTCCTTGCACACGACGGTGATCGGCCCCGGCGGCAAACCGGTGGAGATCCAGATCCGCACGCACGAGATGCACCGCAGGGCCGAGTACGGGATCGCGGCGCACTGGAAGTACAAGGAGACCGCCAAGGCGTCCGGCGGCACGGTCGACGCGGCGGGGGAGATGGCGTGGCTGCGCCAGCTCGTCGACTGGCAGCGGGAGACGTCCGACCCGAGCGAGTTCCTCGACTCCCTGCGGTTCGAGATCCGCGGCTCGGAGGTGTACGTCTTCACCCCGCGCGGTGACGTGATGGCGCTGCCCACCGGCTCGACGCCGGTCGACTTCGCCTACGCGGTGCACACCGAGGTGGGCCACCGCACGATGGGCGCCCGGGTGAACGGTCGGCTGGTCCCGCTGGACTCACCGCTGGAGAACGGCGACGTGGTCGACGTCCTCACCTCGAAGTCCGAGTCCGCCGGGCCCAGCCGGGACTGGATGACGTTCGTCAAGAGCCCCCGGGCGCGCAACAAGATACGTCAGTGGTTCTCCAAGGAGCGGCGCGAGGAGGCGATCGAGCACGGCAAGGACGCCATCGCCAAGGCGATGCGCAAGCAGAACCTGCCGATCCAGCGGCTGCTGACGCACGAGGCGCTGGTCACGCTCGCCAACGAGATGCGGTTCGCCGACGTCTCCGCGCTGTACGCCGCGATCGGTGAGGGCCAGGCCTCGGCCGCGACCGTGGTGCACCGGCTCGTTCAGTCGATGGGCGGGGAGTCCGGCACCGAGGAGGACGTCGCCGAGACGGCCCGGCCCGGGGCGCGGGCGCGCCGGTCGGGGTCGAGCGACGCCGGTGTCATCGTCAAGGGGGTCAGCGACGTCTGGGCCAAGCTCGCCAAGTGCTGCACCCCGGTTCCGGGTGACCCGATCGTGGGCTTCGTCACCCGCGGCTCGGGGGTGAGCGTGCACCGGACGGACTGCGGGAACGTGGAGAGCCTGCGGGCCCAGCCCGAGCGGATGGTCGAGGTCGAGTGGGACGCCGGGGCGAACACGGTGTTCCTGGTCCAGATCCAGGTCGAGGCGCTCGACCGCAGCCGCCTGCTCTCCGACGTGACGCGGGTGCTGTCCGACCACCACGTGAACATCCTGTCCGCGTCCGTCTCCACGTCCCAGGACCGGGTCGCCATCTCCCGGTTCGTCTTCGAGATGGCGGAGCCGGCGCACCTGGCCACGGTGCTGGCCGCGGTCCGCAAGATCGACGGCGTGTTCGACGTGTACCGGCTCACCGGTGCGCGGGCGGCGGAGCTGCCCACCGCCTGACGAGCGCGGCGGAGCCCCCCACCGGCCAAGTGGTCACCCCCGCCGGCGGGTCACCGCGAGTCGGCTGCTGCCTTCTCCACCTGCTCGAGCCAGGAGCGTCGGGCGTCGAGGGCGGCCTGGGCTTCGGCGATCTTCTGGTCGTTCCCGGCGGCACGCGCGGCCTCGAGGTCCTTCTCCAGGCCGGCGATCGCGGTGAGAAGCTGTGCGGCCGCGCCCTCGGCCCGCGCGCGGGTCTCCGGGTTGGTGCGCTTCCACTGCTGCTGCTCGGCGTCGCGGACGGCCTGCTCGACGGCGCGCATGCGCCCCTCCACGCGCTGGACGTCGCCCCGGGGCACCTTGCCGGCGGCCTCCCACCGCTCCTGGATCCCGCGCAGAGCGGTGCGCGCGGCGTTGAGGTCCTTGACGGGGACGAGGCGCTCGGCCTCCTCCAGCAGTCCCAGCTTGACCTCGAGGTTGGCGCGGAACTCGTCGTCGGTCTGCTTGTTGTGCGCGTCCCGCGCCGCGAAGAAGGTGTCCTGGGCGGAGCGGAACCGGGCCCACAGCGCGTCGTCGTCCTTGCGGTTGGCCCGCCCGGCCGCCTTCCAGCGGGTCATCAGGTCCCGGTAGGCGGCCGACGTCGCGCCCCAGTCGGTGCTGGTCGCCAGCCGCTCGGCCTCGGCGACCAGTGCGGACTTGGTGGCCTTGGCGTCGGCGTTGTGCTTCTCCAGCTCGGAGAAGTAGCGACGGCGCTCACGGTCGAACGTCGAGCGTGCGTGGCTGAACCTCTTCCACAGCGCGTCCTCGCTGGCCCGGTCGATCCGCGGGCCGTGCCGCTGGGCCTCCTTCCAGCGATCCAGCAGGGCGCGCAGCTGGTCGCCCGACGGGCGCCACTGGATGCGGGCCGGGTCGGTCGCGGCGATCTTCTCGGCCGCCTCGACGATCTCGGTCCGTGCGGCCAGCGCGGTCTCCTTCGCGGCGGCCCGCTCCGCCTCGGCGGCCGCCCGTCGCTGCGCCGCTGTCTCGTGCAGCGCCTCCAGCCGGGAGCGCAGCGCGTCCAGGTCACCGACGGCGGCCGGTTCGGCGAGCTCCTCGGTGAGGCCGGTGAGGGTCGTGTCGATCTCCTTGACCGAGAGGTCGGTCGCCTCGAGGCGGGACTCAAAGAGCGCCACCTTGGCCACCAGGTCCGCGTACCGGCGGACGTAGAAGGCCAGCGCGTCGGCGGTGTCCGCGCCGGGGTACTGACCCACGGTGCGCTCACCGGCGGCCTCCCGCACCCACACGGTGCCGTCGTCGTCGACCCGGCCCCAGCGCGCTGCCTCCTCGGCCTCCGCGGGGGTCAGGTCCGGTGGGGCAGGAGGCGCCGTGGGGGAGATCTTGGGAGCGATCGCGGCCGGCGTGATCCCGGTGCCCGGGGGGCGTGGGACGGGGCGGGGCTTCGGGGCGGGGGCCGCCGTGTCGACCGGCGCAGCGCTGGTACCGGCCTCGGCCGGCGCCGCGGGAGACCCGGTCTCGACGGGCGCTGCGGCAGACTCGGTCTCGACCGGCACCGAGCTCTCCGGGGCGACGGCGTCGGGTGTCGTCTCGGGGGACCGCTCCTGGTCGCTCACTGCAGCTCAACTCCCTCGATGGTGACCTCGGTCGCGGGCTGCTCGCCCGCTCCCTCGGCGTTGCCGGCATCGGCGACGGCCCGCAGTACGTCCATGCCGGCGGTGATGGTCCCGAAGACGGTGTACCCGCCCGCGGCGTCGGACGGGATCGTCGAGTCCTGGTAGACCAGGAAGAACTGACTTCCCATGCTCTGCGGGTCACCCTGCAGCCGCGCCATGGCCACGGTACCGGCCGGGTAGACGTCGTCGACCGGCGCGTTCTCGATCGGTCCGAAGCTGTAACCCGGGCCGCCGCTCCCGGTTCCGGTCGGGTCACCGCACTGCAGCACGAAGATGCCCGACGTCGTGAGGCGGTGGCAGGACGTCCCGTCGAAGTACCCGTCGCGCGCCAGGGTGACGAAGGAGGCGACTGCCTGCGGAGCGGCGCGGCCGTCGAGCTCGAGCGTCAGGTCACCGGCGGTGGTGTCCAGGTCCACGGTCCAGGTCCGGCCCTCCGCTACGGTGGGGTCGGGCAGGGTCCGCGCCCGCGGCTCGGTGTCGAACGCGCCGGTCGCCTCGAGCACCAGGAGCACGGCACCGACCAGCACCACGGCACCGACGGCGGCGCCGGTGATCATCAGCCGACGACGGCGCGCTGCGCGCCGCTCGGCCTGGCGCGCGAGCCACTTCTCGTGGCGCCTGCGGGCGTTCTCGCGCTGGCGCTTGCTCGACGCCGACACCGCTTCCTCCTCTGTCTCACCCCGGCCGTCCGGTGCCCGGTCGCGCGCGAGCACGGCGAGGACCTCGGGGACTCGCACAGTCTAGGCAGCGCAGCGGTCCGGTCCGGGCCCCGGACCGGTCGTCGTACGTCACGGTCTGGTCTCGGTCCGCGGCTAGCCTGGCCGGGTGCAGACCCGTACCGTCGTCTCGCCGCTGCTGGAGACGAGCTGCCACGTCGTCGCCGACGACGACGGCCGGTGCGTGGTCGTCGACCCGGGTGCGGCGGTGACCGAGCGGGTGCTCGAGCTGATCGTCGACGCCGGCTGGCGCGCGGTGGGGGTGCTGGCCACGCACGGTCACGTGGACCACACCTGGGCGGCGGCGGAGCTGTGCGCCGCGCTGGGGCTGCCGCTGCGGGTGCACCGGGCCGACGTGTACCGGATCGAGGACCCGATCGGCAGCCTCGGTCCGCTCGGCGCGCAGCTCGCCGCGATCGGAGGGCCCTGGGGCGAGCCGGGACGCCCCGATCGGATCGAGCCGATCGAGCCACCGGACGAGGGGACGTGCGAGGTGGACCTGGACGGGCTGCTGCTCACCGCCGTCCACGCCCCCGGCCACACTGAGGGCTCGACGGTCTACCTCTTCGGGGCGGCGACGGCTGCCCTCGCGCTGACCGGGGACGTGCTCTTCGCCGGCACGATCGGCCGGACCGACCTGCCCGGTGGCGACCCCGCGGCGATGGGGCGCAGTCTGGCGCGGCTGCGCGGGCTGGACGCCGCCACCGTCGTCCTGCCGGGGCACGGACCGACCAGCACGATCGGTGACGAGCTCCGGTCGAACCCGTTCCTGCGCTGACACCCTGATCGGCGGGGCGCTTCGGGTGTTCCGTGGTCCGGTCCGCGGCGCACCGGCCGCCGTCGACCTGGAAGGATCGTCCCCATGGCCCGTCCCACCCCGCTGTCCGGATTCCCCGAGCTGCTCCCCGAAGGCCGCGTCGTCGAGCAGCACGTCCTGCAGGTGCTGCGCGGGACCTTCGAGCTGCACGGGTTCGCGGGCATCGAGACGCGTGCGGTCGAGCCGCTGGACCAGCTCCTGCGCAAGGGCGAGACCTCGAAGGAGGTCTACGTGCTGCGTCGCCTCCAGGAGGACCCCGAGGCCGAGGACGCAGGGTCCGGGACGGGGTCCGAGAGCGCACGCCTGGGGCTGCACTTCGACCTCACGGTGCCGCTGGCGCGGTACGTGCTGGAGAACGCCGGCCGGCTCGCCTTCCCCTTCAAGCGGCACCAGATCCAGAAGGTCTGGCGGGGCGAGCGGCCGCAGGACGGGCGGTTCCGGGAGTTCGTCCAGGCCGACATCGACGTGGTCGGGCGCGACGAGCTGCCCTACCACTACGAGATCGAGCTGCCGCTGGTGATGGCCGAGGCCTTCGGAGCCCTGCGCGAGATCGGTGTGCCCCCGGTGCGGGTCCTGGTGAACAACCGCCGGGTGATCGAGGGCTTCGCACGCGGGGTCGGTCTGACCGACGTCGAGTCGGTGCTCCGGGCGATCGACAAGCTGGACAAGATCGGCCGGGACGCCGTCGGCGAGGCCCTGGGCGCCGAGGCCGACGCCGCCCCGGACCAGGCCGAGGCCCTCCTGGACCTGGCTCAGCTGCACGGCGACGTCTCGGTCATCGGCCGGGTCCGCGACCTGGCCGCGGCGCGGGGCGCCGTCACCGACCTCCTGGAGCAGGGGCTGACGGAGCTGGAGATGCTGCTCGAGGCGGCCGACCGGTCCGCGCCCGGCGTCGTCACCGCCGACCTGAAGATCGCCCGGGGCCTCGACTACTACACCGGCTCGGTGTACGAGACGGTCCTGGTCGGCCACGAGCAGCTCGGGTCCATCTGCTCCGGCGGGCGCTACGACGCCCTGGTCTCCGACGGCACGACGACGTACCCGGGCGTGGGTCTGTCCGTCGGGGTCTCCAGGCTGGTGTCCCGGCTGCTGTCGGCCGGGCTGGTGAAGGCGTCCCGGGCGGTGCCGAGCGCGGTGCTGGTGGCCGTCACCAGCGAGGAGCTCCGGCCGGCGAGCGACGCGGTGGCCGCCCGGCTGCGCGCCCGGGGGATACCGGTGGAGGTGGCACCGACGGCCGCGAAGTTCGGCAAGCAGATCCGGTACGCGGACCGACGCGGGATCCCGTTCGTCTGGTTCCCGGCGGCGCCGGAGCGCACCGGTCCCGACGGCGGGACCGTCCCGGCGGTGACCGACCAGGTCAAGGACATCCGCAGCGGTGAGCAGGTCGAGGCCGACCCGGCGGCCTGGGAACCGCCGGAGGCCGACAGGTGGCCGACGGCGGTGCCTGGGAAGACCGCCGCGGGCGGCTGAGCGACGCCGCGATCCGGCGACCGACGGCCCGTCGCGCCCGGTTGACAGGGGCGTCGAACAGTTGTTCGATCGATGGGTGCGGTGGGACGGGCAGTCGCTGGCGGCGGACGACGGCGCGCTACCGGGTCTTGCGCTGTCCGGCCTGGTGCGCAGCGTCCGCACACCTGAGTTCGCGGGTGTGACCTTCCACGAGGTCGCCGCCAAGAGCGCGCTGAACAAGGTCCCGGCGGTGTCGAGCATGCCGTTCCGGTGGACCGTCAACCCGATGCGCGGCTGTCTGCACGCCTGCTCCTACTGCTTCGCACGGCCGACGCACGAGTACCTCGACCTGGACGCCGGCACGGACTTCGAGACGCAGATCGTGGTCAAGACGAACGTGGTCGAGGTGCTGCGGTCCGAGCTCGGCAAGGCGTCCTGGCGCCGGGAGCACGTGGCGCTCGGGACCAACACGGACCCCTACCAGCGCGCCGAGGGCCGGTACCGGCTCATGCCGGGGATCATCGGCGCACTGACCGACTACCGGACGCCGTTCTCCATCCTGACCAAGGGCACGCTGCTCAGACGGGACATCGCACTGCTCAGGGAGGCAGCCGACGTCGTGCCGGTCGGGCTGGCGGTGTCCCTGGCGGTCCTGGACGAGCGGCTGCAGCAGTCCGTGGAGTCGGGGACGCCGACACCCAGGGCCCGGCTGGACCTGATCCGGGCGGTCCGCGACGCGGGTCTGCCGTGCGGCGTGCTCGTCGCGCCGGTGATGCCGTGGCTCACCGACTCGGTCGAGCACCTCGACTCGCTGCTCGGCGAGCTCGCCGACGCCGGGGCCACGGGGGTGACCGTGCTGCCGATGCACCTGCGCGGCCCGGTCAAACCGTGGTTCCTGCGATGGTTGGCCACCGAGCGCCCGCAGCTGGTGGCCCGGTACCGACGGCTCTACGGGCGCACGGCCTACGTCCCGGAGGAGTACAAGGCCTGGCTGCACGCGCGCGTCACGCCGTTGCTGGAGCGGCACGGCTTCACCGGACGGCGCGCGGCGGGCGTGACGGGTGCGGTCCGCTCCGCCGAGGGTGACTACCCGCGCGGCAGCATGGCGGGCTGGGACGCGGAGCCCGCCGCGGCCGCCGCGGTGCCGGGCGGCATCGACCAACCCGCGTTGTTCTGAGCGGCCGGGGCCGACGTGGCTGCCGCGGAGCCGTTCGGGTGCGTGGCGACCGAGATCCGACGGCCCAGGCCGCCGACTAGACTCGCCCGCGGGCTCGGCGGGTGGTCGTCGTCCCGGACCTCGTCCTCCGGAAGGAATCTTCAGTGCTGCGCACCCACGACGCCGGCTCGCTGCGGGCCGAGCACATCGGCCAGACGGTCACGCTCACCGGTTGGGTGGACCGTCGGCGCGATCACGGGGGAGTGGCCTTCATCGACCTGCGGGACGCGAGCGGCATCGCCCAGGTGGTCATCCGCGAGGAGGTCGCCCACGGGCTGCGCAACGAGTACGTGCTCCAGGTCACCGGCGAGGTCGGCCGGCGCCCCGAGGGGAACGAGAACCCGCACCTGGCCACCGGCGAGATCGAGGTGACCGCGAGCGACGTCGTCGTGCTCAACGAGTCCGACGCGCTGCCGTTCCAGGTCTCATCGGCCCTGGACGAGCCGGTCGGCGAGGAGGCGCGACTGCGATACCGGTACCTGGACCTGCGCCGGCCCGCGCAGGCGTCCGCCCTTCGGCTGCGGTCCAAGGTGAGCGCCGCGGCCCGCCGCGTGCTGGAGGGGCACGACTTCGTCGAGATCGAGACGCCCACCCTCACCCGCTCGACGCCGGAGGGTGCGCGGGACTTCCTCGTCCCGGCGCGGCTCTCGCCCGGCTCCTGGTACGCCCTGCCGCAGTCCCCGCAGCTGTTCAAGCAGCTGCTGATGGTCGCCGGGGTCGAGCGGTACTACCAGATCGCCCGCTGCTACCGGGACGAGGACTTCCGCGCGGACCGGCAGCCGGAGTTCACCCAGCTCGACGTCGAGATGAGCTTCGTCGAGCAGGACGACGTGATCGCGCTGTCCGAGGAGGTCCTGGTCGCCCTGTGGGACCTGATCGGGTACACGATCCCCACCCCGATCCCGCGCATGACCTACGCCGACGCGATGCGGCGGTACGGCACCGACAAGCCGGACCTGCGGTTCGGGCTGGAGCTGGTCGAGCTCACCGAGTTCTTCGCCGACACGCCGTTCCGGGTGTTCCAGGCTCCGTACGTGGGTGCCGTCGTGCAGCCCGGTGGTGCGGCGACGCCGCGGCGTGGGTTCGACGCGTGGCAGGAGTGGGCCAGGCAGCGCGGTGCCCGCGGGCTGGCCTACGTGACCGTCGGCGAGGACGGGGAGCTCGGCGGTCCGGTCGCCAAGAACCTGTCCGAGACCGAGCGCTCCGGCCTGGTGGCCGCCGTCGGCGCCGCGCCCGGGGACGCGGTGTTCTTCGCCGCCGGGGCGCCGACGCCGTCGCGTGCGCTGCTGGGTGCCGCGCGTCTGGAGATCGCCCGACGGGACGGGCTGCTCGACGAGTCCGCGTGGTCGTTCGTCTGGGTGGTCGACGCACCCTTGTTCAAGCCCACGGACGAGGACGACGACGTGGCGGTCGGCTCGGGCTCGTGGACAGCGGTGCACCACGCCTTCACCTCGCCGACGCCGGAGTGGATCGACCGGTTCGAGTCCGACCCGGGCAGTGCGCTGGCGTACGCGTACGACATCGTCTGCAACGGGAACGAGATCGGTGGGGGGTCGATCCGTATCCATCGCCGGGACGTCCAGCAGCGCGTCTTCGAGGTGATGGGGATCGGGCCCGAGGAGGCGCAGGAGAAGTTCGGCTTCCTGCTGGACGCGTTCGCCTACGGGGCGCCGCCGCACGGCGGTATCGCGTTCGGCTGGGACCGGATCGTGGCGCTGCTGGCCGGTGCGGAGTCGATCCGGGACGTCATCGCGTTCCCGAAGTCCGGCGGCGGCTACGACCCGCTCACCGGTGCGCCGGCACCGATCACCGCCCAGCAGCGCAAGGAGGCCGGGGTGGACGCCGAGCCTTCGTCGGACGGGGCGGCCGGCGCCGCGGGCTGAACCGCGCCGGCGAGGGTTCGCCGGCCAGGGTTCTTCACCGCTGACCCACGCCCACCAGCGGCGCGGTGGCTCGTCCTGGCCGGTCAGCGCCGTGTTCCGGGGGGAGAGCGGCTCGAGCATCGGCGGCAGCGCTGCCTCCGCCGCATCCCGGGCGGCGTCCAGCGCTCGTCGCCACGCACTGCGGAGCACGACGAGCGCGACCGGCAGGTACACGCAGAACACCACGTACGGGATCATGCCGACGGGGTCGGGCCCGTCCGTGCCGACCAGCGCCCGGACCATCACGGCCACGAGGTAGGCGGCGACCAGGCCGCCGGCGACGGTGAGCCACTCGGCCCGACGCCGGCGGAACTGCGGCTCGCTCTGCCTGCCGCGCGGCATGAGCGCGCGGACGAGCGCGATGACGATCAGCGCGCCCCACAGCAGGACGAGGACCCTCACCACGACGTCCACGGCGGCTCCTTCCTCCTGCCCGTCCGGTCGGTGCTCGGCGGCGCGTCCGGTCAGTGCTCCACGGCGACCCGACGGTGCACGGCGCGCAGCCACCGGGGCGCCCACCAGTTGTATCGGCCGAGGAGGGTCATCGTCGCGGGAACCAGCAGCAGTCGGACCAGCGTCGCGTCGATGAAGACCGCGACGGCCAGGGCGAACCCGACCTCCTTGATCACCAGCATCTCGCCGAACACGAAGCCCCCGAACACCACGATGATGATCAGTGCGGCCGAGGTGATGATCCGACCGGAGCGTTGCAGACCGAGCCGGACGGCGTCGTCGTTGGTCTCGCCCCGGTCCCACAGCTCCTTGATCCGGGAGAGCAGGAACACCTCGTAGTCCATCGCCAGGCCGAACCCGAAGGCGATGACCAGCGCGACGACGTAGGTCTCGATGCCGAGCGGGGCGGTGAAGCCGAGCGGCCCGGCGAGGTGGCCGTCCTGGAACGCCCACACGAGCACGCCCAGCGACGCACCCAGGGAGATGACGTTCATCAGCAGGGCCTTGATGGGCACCACGACGGATCCGGTCAGCAGGAACAGCAGGACCAGGGTCGCGACGCCGATGATGATCAGCGCGGTCGGGGCGCGCTCGACGAGCGCGTCGACGAAGTCGATCTGGTTGGCCGCCTGGCCGGTGACCCAGACCGGGAACGCCGGGTCCGTGCCGCGGATGACGTGCACCACGTCCTGCGCCACCGTGCCGCCGGGGTCGGCGGCGTCCGGACGGACCCCGACGACCACGTACCCACCGGACGGTACCGGGGGATCGACCGCTTCGACGTCGGGCAGGTCCTCCAGCGAGGCGGCCCAGGGCGCGACCCGCTCCAGGGGTGCCTCGGCGACCGCGATGACGCTCGCACCGGCGGACCCGGGGTACCGCTCGGCGAGGAGCTCCACGTACTGACGCTGCTCGGAACCCGCCGGGAGCAGCTCGATGGTCGAGTTGCGCAGCTGCAGACCGGTCACCGGTGCGGCCAGCACGCCGAGGATCACCAGGCAGACACCGAGCACCGTCCACGGCCGGCGCTGCACCCGCGCCCCCAGCCGGGAGAAGACGCCCTCGGAGGAGACGACGTCGCTGGTGTGCGCGAGCACGGTCCGCAGCCCTGGGATCCGTCCGACGATGCCCGGGCGGACCAGGCGACGGCCGGCCAGCACCATCAGGGCCGGGACCAGGGTCAGCGCCGTGAGCACCGCGACCACGACGACGGCCACCCCGGCGGCACCGAAGGCGCGCAGCATGGACGGCGAGAAGATCAACAGCGCGCTGATCGCGACACCGACGGTCAGCGCGGAGATGGTCACGGTCCGCCCGGCCGTCTGCATGGCCCGGCGCAGCGCGGTCTCGACCGCCCCGTCACCACGGCGACGGCGGACCGAGCGACCTTCGTCGGCGGCGACGATGAGCGTGAGCTCCTCACGGAACCGGGACACGATCAGCAGCCCGTAGTCGATCGACAGGCCGAGTCCCAGCACGGTCACGACGTTGACGACCGCGGCGCCCATGTCCATCCAGTACGACAGCAGGAAGACGCTGCCCAGCCCGCTGGCGATCGAGGCGATTGCTCCGGCCATGGGCATCGCGGCGGACAGGAATCCGCCGAACACCAGCACCATGACCACCAAGGCGATGGGGAGTGCCACCGCCTCGCCGGTGGTCAGGTCCTCCTCGACCTGGTCGGTGATCTCCGTGACGATCAGCGAGGTTCCGCCGACCGTGCCGGTGGCGCCGGGCGCGACGTCGGTCAGTGCCCTGGGCACAGACCTGAGCTCCTGCTCGACGGTGGCGAGCGCGGCCTCCTCGGTGTCCGCCGGTAGGTCCGGGGTGAGCTCGACGACCATCAGGAAGCTCTCGCCGTCGGTCCCCAGCAGGGGAGCGGCCGCCGGGTCCGCCGGACCGTCGGGGAGCTGGTACGGGTCGATGACCGTGGCGACCCCCCGCACGTCCTGCAGCCTCTCGCGGGCCTCGGCGACGGGTGCGGCCAGACCGGACGCGGCCGGGTCGACGCCGGTGACGACGAGCGTCAGGCTCGGCCCGGCGACGGACCCGTCCTGCAGGATCTGCGCACCGATGGCGCTGTCCGAGCCGGGAACGGAGGGTTCGCCGGTGGACAGACGCTCGAACAAGGTCTGTCCGCCCACCCCGATGACGGCGAGCAGGTAGCAGGCGACGGTGAACACGGCCCAGATCCCGATGGTCGCCCGGGGGGAGCGGGAGATCGCACGACCGAGCTTGTCGAACACGGAGGTCAGCATTCCAGGTCATCGACCGATGTCGCATGTCTCCCGGCGGGTCGAGGACCTGCGCCGGCAGTGCGTGGTGCTGCGTAGGCTCGGGGTCATGGACCTGTTCGACGCGACCACCTCCACCGCGGAGGGGTTGCCCGGCGTCGGGCAGAACGCGCCCCTGGCGGTCCGGATGCGGCCGCGCAGCCTGGCCGAGATCGCCGGGCAGAGCCACCTGCTGACGCCGGGCTCACCGCTGCGCCGCCTGGTCGAGCCGGCGGACGACGTCTCGCGCCGCGCCGCGCCGTCGTCCGTGGTCCTGTGGGGACCACCGGGGACCGGGAAGACGACGCTCGCGTACCTGATCGCGGTGACGTCCGGTCGCCGGTTCGTCGAGCTCTCCGGGGTGACCTCGGGGGTCAAGGACGTGCGTGCGGTGGTCGACGAGGCCCGCCGGCGGCTGGCCACCGGCGGTGCCGAGACGGTCCTGTTCGTCGACGAGGTGCACCGGTTCTCGACCACGCAGCAGGACGCCCTGCTGCCCGCGGTGGAGAACCGATGGGTCACGCTCGTCGCGGCGACGACCGAGAACCCGAGCTTCTCGGTGAACGCCCCGCTGCTGTCCCGGTCGCTCCTGCTCACCTTCCAGCCGCTGTCCACCGAGGACGTGCGCGCGCTGGTCCGCCGTGCCGTGCAGGACGAGCGGGGGCTGGCCGGGACGGTCCGGCTGGCCGACGACGCCGAGGAGCACCTGCTGCGTCTGGCGGGGGGAGATGCGCGCAAGGCGCTGACCGTGCTGGAGGCCGCCGCGGGCGCGGCGCTGGAGGCGGGGCCGACGGGTGGCGAGGGGGACCCGGACGAAGACTCGGACGAAGACTCGGACGGGGATCAGGACGGGGACCCGGACGGGCAAGCCGGGACCGAGGACGGGGACGCCGAGTCCGACGAGATCGTGATCGACCTTGCCACGGTGGAGCAGGCGATCGACATCGCGGCCGTCCGCTACGACCGCGCCGGCGACCAGCACTACGACGTGATCAGTGCCTTCATCAAGTCCATGCGCGGCTCGGACGTCGATGCTGCGCTGCACTACCTGGCGCGGATGATCGTGGCCGGGGAGGACCCGAGGTTCATCGCCCGCAGGATCGTCATCGCCGCGGCCGAGGAGGTCGGGATGGCCGACCCGACGGCGCTGCAGACGGCGGTCGCCGCGGCCCAGGCGGTCGCGCTGATCGGGATGCCCGAGGCCCGCATCATCCTCGCCGAGGCGGTCGTGCACATCGCGACCGCCCCGAAGTCGAACGCTTCGTACGTCGCCGTGGACGCCGCGATCGCCGACGTCCGCGCCGGCAAGGCGGGGCCGGTGCCCATGCACCTGCGGGACACGCACTACCGGGGAGCGGACGCCATCGGGCACGGCGAGGGCTACCGCTACGCGCACGACGAGCCGCACGCCGTCGCGACCCAGCAGTACGCCCCCGACGGCCTCACCGACGCCCGCTACTACCACCCCACCGACCGTGGGCTCGAGCGGGACGTCGCGGCCCGTCTGGCCCGCATCCGCCAGATCCTCC
>CAYQFJ010000033.1:0-22917 GCA_964416715.1 uncultured Actinotalea sp.
GGGCCTGCTCGTCGTTCTCCGGCACGTTCGAGTCCAGCAGCAACAACGGCACGCGACCCACCGTCGCGCGCCACACGTGCGCGTGCAGGGTCCGCCCGCCCGGCAGCGGCAGCCCGACCAGGGCCGGGGTCCCGTCGGCCTCTCGCAGCAGCGTCAGCGGCAGCCCGTCCGGGTCCAGCACCGGGTAGGACTCGACCTGCCAGCCGTCGCGGGTCAGCGCCTGCTTGAAGTAGCCCGCCCCGTAGAGCAGCCCGACGCCGACGATCGGCACGCCCAGGTCGGACGCGCTCTTGAGGTGGTCGCCGGCGAGGATCCCCAGCCCGCCGGAGTACTGCGGGAGCACCGAGGTGATCCCGAACTCCGGCGAGAAGTACGCGATGGCCCGCGGCAGGTCCGGGTCCTGCTCGGCGGCGGACTGGTACCACAGCGGCTCGGTCAGGTAGCGGCGCAGGTCCGCGGCCGCCTCCCGGACCCGCCCCACGACGGCGGCGTCGGTGGCGAGCTCGGCCAGCCGGTCCGGTCCGAGCGCGCCGAGCAGCGCGACCGGGTCGCCGTGCACGTCGTGCCACAGGTCCGGGTCGAGGTCGGTGAACAGCTCGCGGGTGGGGGCGTGCCATGACCAGCGGAGGTTGTGTGCGAGCTCGTCCAGCTCGGACAGCTCGGGGGGCAGGACGGTGCGCACGGTGAATCGGCGAATGGCTCTCACGATGGCCGAGGTTACGCGGTCCGGGGGGTGCCTACCACCGCGTTGCAAGCGCTTACATCGGGTACGACCAGCCCACCACTCGGACCCGCAGGTCAGGGCCTCGGCGACGGCCGTCGCGGGTGTTGCGGATCACCCGGGCACCGCGTCGGGAGCGAGCCGCGGCGGCCGCGGGTCAGGACACGCCGAGGTCACGACCTCGCCGCCCGGATGCCCTCCGGTGGCCGGGCTGGGTAGGTTCGACGTGTGACGCCGACGACCCCGCCGCCAGTGCCGCGCGCCGCGCCCCCGAGTCCCCCGAAGATCGGCCGCATCCCCGTCCTCGACGTCGCCCCGGTGGTCGACTGCGGCCGCTGGCCCGCCAAGGCGGTCGTCGGCGAGGCGGTCCCGGTCACCGCGACCGTGTTCCGTGAGGGGCACGACGCCGTCGCCGCCACCGCGGTGCTCCTCGCCCCGGACGGGCGCGAGCACTCCCGGGTGCGGATGGACGCCGTCGACCCCGGCCTGGACCATTACCGGGCGGACGTGGTCCCGGACGCGGTCGGCGAATGGACGTTCCGGGTGGAGGGCTGGTCGGACCCGTACGGCACCTGGAGCCACGACGCCGCGATCAAGGTGGACGCCGGGGTGGACGTCGAGCTCATGCTCGCCGAGGGCGTCGCACTCCTGGACCGCTGCGCGGCACGGGCGACCGGGGAGGCCCGCGTCGTCCTGCAGGACGCGGTCACGGGACTGCGCGACACCCGCCGCCCGCCGCAGGCCCGCCTCGCCGCCGGCCTGTCCGACGAGGTACGCGCGGCGCTGGCCGCGGACCCGTTGCGCGAGCACGTGAGCCCGTCGGACGCCCACCGGCTCGTCGTCCAGCGGGAACGGGCCCTGGTCGGCTCCTGGTACGAGATGTTCCCCCGCTCCGAGGGGGCCCGGTACGACGCCCGACGGCGCCGCTGGCGGTCGGGAACGCTGCGCACCGCGGCCGACCGGCTGCCCGGGATCGCCGCGATGGGCTTCGACGTCGTGTACCTGACACCGATCCACCCGATCGGCACCACGTACCGCAAGGGCCGCAACAACTCCCTGGACGTCGCTCCGGGAGACCCCGGCTCCCCGTACGCCATCGGCTCCCCCGAAGGCGGCCACGACGCCATCCACTCCGAGCTGGGCACGTTCGCCGACTTCGACGCGTTCGTCGCGCGCGCCCGGGGGCTGGGGATGGAGGTCGCACTCGACCTGGCGCTCCAGTGCTCACCCGACCACCCGTGGGTCACCGATCACCCGGAGTGGTTCACCACCCGGGTCGACGGGTCGATCGCCTACGCCGAGAACCCACCGAAGAAGTACCAGGACATCTACCCGCTGAACTTCGACAACGACCCGGAGGGCATCTACGCCGAGATGCGCCGGGTGGTGCAGGTGTGGATCGACCACGGGGTCACGGCGTTCCGGGTGGACAACCCGCACACCAAGCCGTTGACCTTCTGGGAGCGCCTGATCGCGGAGGTGAACACCGACCACCCCGACGTGATCTTCCTCGCCGAGGCGTTCACCCGCCCGGCGATGATGCACACGCTCGCGAAGATCGGCTTCCACCAGTCCTACACTTACTTCACCTGGCGCAACACCAAGGAGGAGCTCGCCGAGTACCTCCAGGAGGTCTCCGGCGAGGCCGCCGGGTACATGCGGCCGAGCTTCTGGCCGACCACGCACGACATCCTCACGCCGTTCATGCAGCACGGCGGCACCGCGGCGTTCGCGATCCGCGCGGTGCTGGCCGCCACCGGCTCGCCCACCTGGGGCATCTACTCCGGCTACGAGCTGGTCGAGAACGTGCCGCGACCGGGTGTCGAGGAGCAGATCGACAACGAGAAGTACGAGCTCAAGCCGCGCGACTGGGCCGCCGCCGAGGAGACCGGGATCCCCGCCCTGCTCACCCGGCTCAACGAGATCCGTCGCGACCACCTCGCGCTGCGGCGCCTGCGTGGCCTGACCGTCCACCCGACGACCGACGACGCGACGATCTGCTTCTCGCGGGCGGTCACCGCCGAGCAGTCCCCCGACGGGCGGGCGGACGCCGTCGTCGTGGTGGTCAGCACCGATCCGCACAACGTCCGTGAAGGTCTGATCGACCTCGACCTGGAGGCCATCGGCGTGCACCCGCCGGCCGACGCCGACGCACCGGCCTTCGCGGCGCACGACCTGCTCACCGGTGAGGTGTTCGCCTGGGGCGCCCGCCCGTACGTGCGGCTCGACCCGTCCCGCACCGCCCACGTCATCGGTGTGAGGACGCTGTGAGCGACTCCCACGAGCTTCCCGGCAAGGGAACGGGAGCGGGCCACGGGCAGGAGCCGGTGCCGGTGGACACCGGGACGCTGTCCGCGCTGGACCCCGCGGCCGCCCTGCCGACGCCGAAGCCCGCCACGGCGCACCTGCCACCGGTGGAGTCGCGTCCGTTGGACGAGAACCCCGAGTGGTACAAGACCGCCGTGTTCTACGAGGTGATGCTGCGCAGCTTCGCCGACTCCACCGGAGCCGGCTCGGGCGACCTGCGCGGTCTGATCGACCGGCTCGACTACCTCCAGTGGCTCGGCATCGACTGCCTGTGGCTGCCGCCGTTCTATCCCTCCCCGATGCGCGACGGGGGCTACGACGTCTCCGACTACACCGCGATCGCCGCCCACTACGGCTCGTTGAACGACTTCATCGAGCTCATCGGGGCCGCGCACGACCGCGGGATGCGCGTGGTGATCGACCTGGTGATGAACCACACCAGCGATCAGCACCCGTGGTTCCAGGCCTCCCGCTCCGACCCGGAGGGGCCCTACGGCGACTTCTACGTCTGGAGCGACGACAACACCCGCTACGAGGACGCCCGGATCATCTTCGTCGACACCGAGACGTCCAACTGGACCTTCGACCCCGTGCGACGACAGTTCTTCTGGCACCGGTTCTTCAGCCACCAGCCCGACCTCAACTTCGAGAACCCGTACGTGCGCGAGGCGATGAAGGACGTCGCACGGTTCTGGCTGCGCCTGGGGGTGGACGGGTTCCGGCTCGACGCCGTGCCCTACCTGTTCGAGGAGGAGGGCACCAACTGCGAGAACCTCCCCCAGACGCACGCCTACCTGGCCGAGGTCCGCGCCATGGTGGACGAGGAGTTCCCGGGGCGGATCCTGCTCGCCGAGGCGAACCAGTGGCCCGAGGACGTCGCCCCGTACTTCGGCACGCCCGAGGCGCCCGAGTGCCACATGTGCTTCCACTTCCCGGTGATGCCGCGGATCTTCTACTCCCTCAAGGACCAGCGCGCCCAGCAGATCGTCGACATCCTCGCCGACACCCCGCAGGTCACCGGCGGTGCGCAGTGGAGCACGTTCCTGCGCAACCACGACGAGCTCACCCTGGAGATGGTCTCCACCGAGGAGCGCGCCTCGATGTACGGGTGGTACGCGCCGGACTCGCGGATGCGCGCCAACGTCGGCATCCGGCGGCGCCTGGCCCCGCTGCTGGACAACTCCCGGGCGGAGATCGAGCTCGCGCACGCCCTGCTGCTGTCCCTGCCGGGGAGCCCGTGCCTGTACTACGGCGACGAGATCGGCATGGGCGACAACATCTGGCTGTCCGACCGGGACTCGGTGCGCACGCCGATGCAGTGGACGCCGGACCGCAACGCGGGGTTCTCCACGGCGGCCGACCCGGGCCGGCTGTACCTGCCGGTGATCCAGTCCCTCGCGCACCACTTCACCGCGGTGAACGTCGAGGCCCAGCTCGTCCAGCCGACGTCGCTGCTGCACTGGGTGCACGGGATGCTCGCGATCCGCCGCCGGCACCCCGTGTTCGGCACCGGCGACTTCATCACCCTCGAGGCCGACTCCGAGGCGATCCTGGCGTTCCTGCGCCGCTCGCCCACCGAGACGGTGCTGTGCGTGGCCAACCTCGCCTCGACGCCGCGCGCGACCACCGTGCGGCTGCCGGACCACGCCGGGCACGCTCTGAAGGACGTGTTCGGCGGTGCACGGTTCCCGGACGTCGGCCGGGACGGCGAGATCGGCCTGACCCTCGGGTCCCGCGACTTCTTCTGGTTGACGGTGACCCCGTCCGCGGACGAGGGGACCGCGGGCGCCGGACCGTGACGTCCTCGATCGCACACCCCGTCGTCGGGCACCCGGTGCCGGACGACGGGGTGCTCGCCGCCCTGCGGCCGTGGGTCACCCGCCAGCGGTGGTACCCCGCCAAGGGAGCGGTGGGCGCGATCGAGCGTGTGGTGGTCATCGAGCTTCGGGTCGACGACCCGGCCGAGGTCACCGTGCACGTGCTGCGGCTGCCGTCGGGCGGGCTGCTCCAGGTACCCGTGGTGCGCCGGCCCGACGACGGCCGCGAGCGGTCCTCGGTCATCGGCACCCTGGCCGACGGCTCCCTGCTGGTGGACGGGTGCCACGACCCCGCGTTCTGGCGCGCGTGGCTCGGCGCCGCGCAACCGGCGGGAGGGAGCGTGCCGGACCGGTCGGGCGCGGGCGGGACGGGGCCGGGCCAGACCGGGACGGACGAGACGAGCACGGACCTGGCCGGGGCCGACCTGGCCGGCACGGACCTGACCGGGGCCCGCGTCCTCGGCGGCGAGCAGTCGAACACCTCGGTGCTCCTGCCCTCGGCCGCGCCGCCGGCGATCCTCAAGGTCTTCCGGGGCCTGAGCGCCGGCCCGAACCCCGACGTGGACGTACCGCTCGCCCTGGCCCGCGTCGGGTGGCGCGGCGTGCCCCGGCCGTTGGCCTGGCTGACCGGCGCGTGGGGACCGCAGCAGTCCGGCCACCTCGGCGTGCTGAGCGAGCTGATCGTCGACGCCGACGACGGCTTCGAGCTCGCCTGCCGGTACGCGCACGACGACGAGGGCTTCGGTGATCTGACCGAGCCGCTCGGGCGCACGGTCGCCCAGATGCACCGGGCCCTGCGTGAGGCCCTGCCGGTCGGCCCCGGGGCCACCGCCGGGCACGACGCCCGACCCGACGGACCCGTTGGGCACGACGCGGGTGCTGTGCCCACGCGGACCACGCGGACCACCGCGGCCCTGCGCCGCCGCGCCGCGGACGCCTTCGCGGCAGCACCGCTCCTGGCCGACCGGGCCGAGGCCGTGCAGCGCGTGCTCGACGCGGTGGACCGGCTCACCGGACTGCCCGCACCGCAGCGCGTCCACGGGGACCTGCACCTGGGTCAGGTGCTGCACTCGGCCGACCGTGGGTGGACGGTCCTCGACTTCGAGGGCGAGCCCCAGGCCTCGCCGGCCGAACGCGCCCGGCCGGATCTCGCGCTGCGCGACCTCGCAGGGATGCTGCGCTCGATCGACTACGCGGCCGCCATCGGGCACGCGCACGGGCCGCACTGGGCCCGGGACGCGCGCCGCCGGCTGGTCCTCGGCTACCAGGACGAGGCCGGCAACGAGGGCAGTGGCCCGCTGGGCGCCGGCTCCGGCCTGCTGCTGCGCGCCCTGGAGCTCGACAAGGCGCTGTACGAGGTCGTCTACGAGCTGCGCAACCGGCCCGACTGGGTGGCGATCCCGCTGGCCGGCGTCGACCGCCTGCTCGCGGTGGACGACTGACGGTGGCGCACCCGTCTCGTGCGACGACCCTCGCCAGGTGGCAGGGTGAACGCATGACGCCGACGGATCCACCCGCCCCCCGAACGGTTCCCACGTCCGAGCTCGAGCAGATCGCACTGGGCACCCACCAGGACCCGCACCGGGTGCTCGGTGCCCACCTGGACGACGGCACGGTCACGATCCGCACGCTGCGACCTCTGGCCGACGCCGTCGCCGTGGTCACCGCCGACGGGGTGCTGGCGGCGCGGCACGAGCACGAGGGCGTCTGGGTGTGCACCGTGCGTGCGGCCGAGGTCCCCGACTACCGGTTGCGGGTCACCTACGGCGAGGTCACCAGCGAGAGCGACGACCCCTACCGGTTCTGGCCCACCGTCGGCGAGGTCGACCTGCACCTGGTCCGCGAGGGCCGGCACGAGGAGCTGTGGACCGTGCTGGGCGCCAACGTCCGGCGGTACCCGAGCGTGCTCGGCGAGGTGACCGGTACGTCCTTCGCGGTGTGGGCGCCCAACGCACGCGCGGTGCGCGTGGTCGGCGACTTCAACCACTGGCAGGGCGCGCCGCACGCGATGCGCGCCCTCGGCGACTCCGGGGTGTGGGAGATCTTCGTCCCGGGGGTCGAGGCCGGCGCGCGCTACAAGTTCGAGCTGCTCACCCGCGACGGGTCCTGGCGGCAGAAGGCGGACCCGCTGGCCAAGGGGACCGAGACCCCGCCGGCGACGGCCTCGGTCGTGGTGGAGTCCACGTACACCTGGCACGACGCCGAGTGGCTGGCCGCCCGCAGTGCCTCCGACCCGCACCACGGCCCGATCAGCATCTACGAGGTACACCTCGGCTCGTGGCGGCCGGGCCTGGGCTACCGCGAGCTCGCCGACCAGCTCACCGAGTACGTCGTCGGGCTCGGGTTCACCCACGTGGAGCTGCTGCCGGTGGCCGAGCACCCCTTCGGCGGGTCCTGGGGCTACCAGGTGAGCTCGTACTACGCGCCGACGGCGCGGTTCGGTCACCCCGACGACTTCCGCTACCTGGTGGACCGGCTGCACGTTGCCGGGATCGGCGTCATCCTCGACTGGGTGCCCGCGCACTTCCCCAAGGACGAGTGGGCGCTGGGCCGGTTCGACGGGAGCCCGCTGTACGAGCATCCCGACCCGCTGCTGGGCGAGCAGCCGGACTGGGGCACGTTCGTGTTCAACTTCGGCCGCAACGAGGTGCGGAACTTCCTGGTCGCGAACGCCACCTACTGGCTCGAGGAGTTCCACGTCGACGGACTGCGGGTGGACGCCGTCGCGTCGATGCTCTACCTCGACTACTCCCGCGGGCAGGGCCAGTGGCGGCCGAACGTGCACGGCGGCCGGGAGAACCTGGAGGCGATCGCCTTCCTGCAGGAGGCGAACGCCACCGCCTACCGACGCACGCCCGGGATCATGATGATCGCCGAGGAGTCGACCGCCTGGCCGGGGGTGACCGCCCCCACCAGCGCCGGGGGTCTGGGCTTCGGCCTGAAGTGGAACATGGGGTGGATGAACGACACCCTGCGCTACCTCGCGGAGGAGCCGATCAACCGGCGCTACCACCACCACGAGATCACGTTCTCGCTGGTGTACGCCTTTTCCGAGCACTTCGTGCTGCCGATCAGCCACGACGAGGTGGTGCACGGCAAGGGTTCGCTGCTGGGCAAGATGCCCGGCGACCGCTGGCAGCAGGCCGCCGGTGTTCGGTCGTTGCTCGCCTACCAGTGGTCCCACCCGGGCAAGCAGCTGGTGTTCATGGGCTGCGAGTTCGGCCAGACGACCGAGTGGGCCGAGGGGATGGGGCTGGACTGGAACCTGCTCGACCACCCGCTGCACGAGGGGATCTCCCGCCTGGTCGCGGACCTCAACCGGTGCTACCGGGACGAGCCGGCGCTGTGGACGCTGGACCGCGAGCCGGCCGGCTTCGAGTGGATCGACTCCCAGGACGCCGGGCACAACATGCTCTCCTACGTCCGGCGGGACGGCGAGGGCCGGATGCTGGTCGCCGTGGTGAACTTCGCCGGCGTCCCGCACGAGGACTTCCGGCTGGGCCTGCCGGCCGGAGGCGCCTGGCGCGAGGTGCTCAACACCGATGCCGAGATCTACGGCGGCTCCGGGGTGGGAAACCTGGGCCGTGTCGAGGCGGTCGACGAGCCGACCGGCACCCAGCGCTGGACCGCCACCGTGCGGTTGCCCCCGTTCGGCGCCCTCTACCTCACCCCGGAGACGTGACCGCTCCGCGGGCGAGAAGGGAGCCGGAGCCGATCAGCAGGACGGCCGCGCGGCCGCGGGAGACTGAAGCATGCACCCAACCGCCAAGAAGTGCCTCCAGTGGGCCGTCGGACTGCTCGTGCTCGGCGCGCTCATCGTCATCTACGGCGCACAGACCTACGCCTGGCTGGTGGAGCTCGCCGGAGCGAACGCGGACGTCGGGCTCGACGCCGTGAACATCATCCTCACGATCCTGCGGTCTGCGCTCTTCCCGATGGGCGCCGTGCTGATCGGTGTCGCGATCCTGATCCAGGTACTGACCGCCGACGTCCGCCCCCGCGAGGGGCACGCCGAGCAGCGCGACGACCGCTGACCGGGTCCGACGGGTCGGTCCGGCAGGTCGGTCCGAGCGGACCGGGCCCGGGTCGAGCCGGACCGGTCAGTACAGCAGGCTGGCCAGGGACCGGCGGGCCGTCGCGACACGCGGGTCGGAGTCGCCGACGACGCCGAAGAGCTCGACGAGGCGACCACGCGCGCGCTCACGGTCGTCGTCCCGGGTGGCGCGGACCAGATCCAGCAGCCGGGTGAACGCGTCCTCCACGTTCCCGCCGAGGACGTCCAGGTCCGCCACCGCCAGGTGCGCGTCGACGTCGGTGGCGTCGGCCGCCGCCGCGGAGCGGACCGCGGACGGGTCGACGTCACGGGTGCGACGCAGGAGCTGCACCTGGGCGAGCCCGGCCGCGGCCTCCTCGTCCCGGGGGTTCTCCGCGATCGCCCGGTTGTAGGCGTTCACGGCCGCATCCAGGTCGTCGCGCTCGATCGCGTCGTACGCCTCCTGGTGCAGCGGCGGCAGCGGCGGCTCCGCGGGCTCCGGCTCGGCCTCGCCGGCGTCGTCGGCCGGGGTGACCGTACCGGTGACACCGTTGGCCGCGGCCGCCGCCAGGAGCTGGTCCAGCACCGCCCGGATGTCCTGCTCGGGCACCTGGCCCTGGAACAGCGGCACGGGCTGCCCCTTGAGCACGGCCACCACGCTGGGCACCGACTGCGCCTGGAACGCCTGGGCGATCTGCGGGCTGGCCTCGGCGTCGACGCGGGCGAGCAGGAACTTGCCGCCGTACTCGTTCGCGAGCCGCACCAGGTCGGTGGTCAGGTTCGCACTCGCCTCGCTCCACTGCGCCCACAGCACGAAGACGACGGGAACCTGCAAGGACCGCTGGACGACGTCGGGGAACTCCGCCTCGGTGACGTCGACGACGAGCCCGGTGCCACCGCCCGCCGGGGTGCCGCCCGGCGGTGGTGCCGGAGCTCGACCGAGTCCGGACAGGTCGATCGCGCCGCGGGCGTCCAGTCGGGGTTCGGGGCCGGGAGTCTGGGTCATCATCTTCTCTCGACGGTCGGGCTTGCGGTACGCGCGGGCAGACTACTCGCCCGTCACCTGGATCTGCGCGTGCTCGGCACCGAGCATCCGGATCGGCTCGGTCGAGCCCGCCGGCGGGACCTCGAACGCCACCGTGCTCAGCCAGGTGGTCTCAAGGTTGGAGGTCACCTGGTCCTCGCCGAGCAGCGCCATGGTCTGGGGACCGAACGTCACCGTGCTGTCCGAGAACGTCATCGTCGTGACCGTACGGATGGTACCGATGACGATGGCGCCGCCGTCGGCCGTCCCGAGCGCGTACGGTCCGGAGTCCCCGGGCTGGTAGGTCTCGGTCAGGGTGCCGTTCTCCCCCACCGCCGCCACGTACGCGGCGCGGCGCTCCTCGATCCCGGCGCGCAGCAGGTCCGGGCCGAAGGCCGCGGCGAAGGCGGACTCGTCCCCCTTGCCGAGCAGGTCGGCGTACTGGACCAGGACCTCGCTCGGGGCGACCGCCAGGCCACTGGCGTCCCCGGGAACGACGGGCGGGCTGCCGAGCTCCGGGGTGGCCGTGCGGGGCAGCTCGGTGCCGGGGAACAGTCGGGCCCACGAGAAGAGCCGGAACTGGCTGCGCGGGGAGTCCTGCACGAGGGTCAGCAGCAGCGGAGCCGTCAGGTCCGCCGGTGGCTCGGTGACGACCATGACCACGCGCGGCCACTCGTCGGTGGCGGGCACCACCACCGTCTGTGCCGTCACCGGGAGTGTCGTGATCGCGGAGAGGCCGGCGGCGTACTGCACGTACTGGGCCTGGCGGATCAGCATCGCCGGGCCCTCGACGCGCGGCTCGAGCAGGGTCGCGTCACCGGCGCTGTCCGCCGTCCGGACCACCTCGCCGAGGTCCGCCAGCACGTCCTCCAGCTGCTCGGTGGTCACCGCGGGCGGGACCACCGCGGGCACCGCGTCGGGATCGGGCGTCGGCAGCGGCGGGGAGCACGCCGCCAGACCGGCCGTCACCGTCGCGAGCCCGAGTGCGGCGATGCGGCGACGGACTCGGGTGCGGCGGGAGGTCCGCGTGGTCGTCGGTGCGGTCGTGAGCGCGGTCATCGGGGCAGTGGTCCGTGCGGTCATCGGCGGCCTCCGTCGGTGCCCGGCCCTTCCGCCGGCTCGTCGGAGTCATCGGTCCGTGCGGCCGCGCCCGTGTCGGTGCCTGTGTTGCCGGTCTCGGAGTCGGGCGACTCACCGGCCGCGGGGAAGCCCCACGCCCGGCGCCAGGCGTCGGCCGATGCCGAACGCGCCTCGTGGGTCGAGCGCGCGGGTGCGTCGTCCCCGGCGGTCGGGTCGGCCGCAGGCGTGGTCGGTCGGGCGGGCTCGGAGGGCGTCCAGGACGCCGGGCCCGCCGGTGAGTCTGTGGACGTCGACGCCTCGGCCTGCTGCTCGGCCGCGCGTCGGGCCCGCCGGCCCAGGTGGGGCACGTGCTCGGCGATCCGCTCGCCCCAACGCTGTGGACGCTCGGCGGCGTCGGCAGCGTCAGCAGCGTCGCGGACCTCGTTGCCGGAGCCCTGGGAGCGTCCGCCTTCGGAAGCCGCCTCCTGGGGACCCGCGCCCCGCGCGTCGGGACCCGACACGACCGGGCCGCGCACGGACGGACCGCGCGGGTCGCCGTCACCGGCATCGGCAGGGCTGGAGCCGTCCCCGGCATCGGCAAGGCCGGAGCCGTCCCCGTCGGTAGTTCCACGACCGGTCGCGCCGGAGACCGTCGCTCGCCAGGCAGGCGACCAGGGGCGTGCAACGTCCTGCGTGGTAGTCACATCCGCACCGGCCGCGCCCGGCACGCCGGACGTCGGTCGCTCGTCCGCCGGCGTCGGAACCGCCGTGATGACCTCGGTCGGGGCGTCGGGTGCCGAGCCGGTGCCGCGGCCCCGGCGGCGTCGCTGCTGCTCGAGCTCCCTGAGCCGGCGCCGGGTGAGCGGGGCCTCGGCGGGCTGCTGAGCCGGCTCTCCCGGCCTGCCGACGTCGGGAGCGGGAGCCCCGCCGGCGTCGGGGACGACCGGGACCCCGACAGCATCGGTCGTGCCGTCCGGAGCCGGACCCGCGACCCGGTCCGGTGACGACGGACCGCCGGGGCCGCTCGACCGGTCCGGGGCGCCACGTCGGCCGTCGCCGCGGCGACCTGTCGCGGCGGACCGGCGAGCGGTCACGATCAGCAGCACCCACCACGTCGCACCCGCGAGCAGCAGCACCACACCACCGATGACGCCGGGCCACAGCCACGGCGTCGTGACCTCGCGCGGCCAGGTCAGGGTGAGGGTGGGCGGGGCCGGGTCCTCGCCGGTGCTCGCGACCAGGAGGCTCCAGCGCCCCTCCTGACGGGTCCAGTCGAGCGTCGCGAGCCGAGCCCCGGTCGTCTCCTCGATCCACAGGTCCGACCCGGCCGGGTCGGGTGCGGCAGTCTCCGGCTCGTCGGCGGCGCCCTCGTCGGCGGCGCCCTCGTCGGCGGCCGCGTCGTCCGCCGCGCCGTCCGTGGCGCCGTTGTCCGCGCCCTCGTCGTCCGTGGCCCCGTCGTCGGCGGTCCCGTCCGGCTCCGTCGCCCCGGGATCCGGTGACTCGGCATCCGTCTCGGGATCCGGCGACTCGGCGTCGGGCGTCTCGGCATCAGGCGTCTCGGGATCGGCCGACGCGGGCACGTCCCGCACCGCGAGGGTCGTCCAGTCGGAGAGCCCCGTGACGACGGTGTGCGCGTCCGGACCTACCCAGGCCTCGACATCGGGTGTGCGGCCGATGGCGAGAACCACCGTGTCCCCCGGCGCCGCGACCGCCTCGATCGCGACCTCGTCGGCGGCCGTCGCCAGGACGCCGGGATCGGTCACGATCATGGTCGAGCCCTCGGCCGCCTGTGCCGAGGCCACCAGGGTGTCCGAGGCCCGCCATGCGGTCGCCGAGGCCACCCCCAGGGTGATCGCCGCTGCGCCGACCAGGCACAACAGCGACGCGATGACGCGTGCGAGCACAGATCGTCCCTTCAGACGTGACGGTCGATCATAGGCGAGGTGTCGCCGTGCGTCTCAACGTGGACCGCGCCCCGGAGGTGGGCCCACCACGCGCACACCGGGCCCGAGCCCGGGACCGAACCCGGAGCGAACCCGGAGCGAACCCCGAGCGAGCAAGGTACGGACTGGGGTGGGGCGGACCGGCCGAGACCTATACGCTGAACCAGGTACCCGACGGTGGTGCGCGCGTTCTCACGTGTCCCCCGTCGGCCCCGCCGCGCGGTTGGCGGCCCCGACAGGTAGCGGCCGACGCCGGCCACGGTGCGCGAGCGGTGAACAGGTCTTCCCAGGAGGTTGCAGTGCCCGACGAGTCGCTCTTCCCCGTCGTGATGCGCGGCTACGAACGCGCGAAGGTCGAGCAGCGGGTGCGCGAGCTCCAGAAGCAGCTCGACGACGCGCGCGGCCAGGTGCAGCAGCTCGACGCCAAGGCGATGCAGGTCGCCGGCGAGCTCTCCGAGGCACACCGCCAGCTCCGCGAGGCCGAGCGCCCGACGTACTCGGGGCTGGGGACCCGCATCGAGCAGCTCCTGCGGTCGGCCGAGGAGCAGTCCTCCGACGTCGTCGCGCAGGCCAACGCACAGGCGTCCGACGCCCTGGCCCGGGCCAAGCTCGCGGCCGGGCAGGTCCGGGCGCGCGCGGAGAACGAGGTCGCCGAGCTGCTGGCCACCGCACGCCGGGAGGCCGAGGAGGTCCGCACGTCAGCCGCGTCCGAGGCGGAGAGCACGTTGTCGTCGGCCCAGCGACGGGCCGAGGAGCTCGTCGGCTCGGCCGAGCGGGAGGCCGCCCGGATCTCCAGCGCGATCAGCACCGAGGAGAGCGAGCGGCGTACCGGGCTGGAGCGCGAGCTCGGCACCCTGCGCGCCGCCGCCGAGCGGGAGACCACCGAGCTGCGGGTGGCCACCGAGCGCGCCGCCGCCGAGCTGCGCAGCACCACCCAGGCCGAGACCACGCAGCTCCGCGAGGAGGCGGAGCGGTACGACCAGGACCTCCGCTCGGCGGCCGACACCGAGACGAGCGAGCTGCGCCGCCGCACCGAGGCGGAGACCGCCGCCCAGCGCGCCGAGGCCGAGCAGTACGCGGCACGGCTGCGCACCACCGCCGAGACCGAGGTCGCCGAGCTGCGCGAGCGGGTCGCTGCCGAGGTCGCCCAGCTGCGCACCGAGGCGCAGGAGCACGCCGAGAGCGTGCGGGCCACGGCCGACAGGGACGCCCGGGCCGCCGTCTACCGGGCCGAGACCGAGGCGACGGCGCTGCGCGCCGAGGCGGACCAGTACTCCGGGTTCGTCCGGGCCACGGCGGACCGCGAGGTCGCCGAGCAGCGCACCGCCGTCGAGGACGAGCTCACCGCCCTGCGCAACACCACCACCCAGGAGGTGGCGGAGCTGCGCGCGGAGGCCGAGCAGTACGCGACCGAGCTCCGGGCCACCGCCGAGCGGGAGACCACCGAGCTGCGCGAGGCCGCCGAGCGCGAGACCACCCACCTGCGGGCGACCGCGGAGCGGGAGACCACCGAGCTGCGCCAGGTCACCGAGCGCGAGACCACCGAGCTGCGCGAGACCACCGAGCGCGAGGCTGCAGAGCTGCGTGAGCAGACCCGGCTGGAGGTCGAGCGTCTGCTCACCGAAGCGCGCCGGACAGCGGCGGACCTCACCGCGTCCGCGACCGCCGACGCCGAGGCCCGTCGCGCCCACGCGGACCGGGCGGTGGCCGACGCCGAGGTGGAGATCGCCAACCGGCGCGAGGCCGCGGAGCGGGCCGATGCGGCAGCGCACGAGAACGCCCGCCGGGAGACCGAACAGCTCGTCGCCGAGGCGGAGGCGCACGCCGCCGAGGCCGAGCAGCGGGTCGCGAACGCGCTGGAGCAGGCCGAGACGATCCGACGCGACGCCGACGAGTACGCGAAGGACCTGCTGTCGAACGCCCGGCGCAACGCCGACCGGGTGGTCACCGAGGCGCGCGAGCACGCCGAGAAGACGCTGTCCGAGGCGATGACCGAGGCCGAGCGGGAGCGCACCACGGCCCAGCGCCAGGTCGAGGACCTCAACCGGCAGCGCGAGTCCATCACCACCTACCTCGACGAGCTGCGCAACCTGCTCGGCAACGACCCGTCGTCGCGAGCCACGCTGGAGCGGGTCGAGGACGCCGAGGCCCGGTTCACGGCGGCCGGCGGTGTCGTCGCAGCCGAGGTCGAGCAGGCCCCGGCCGACGAGACCGACGAGGTGGGCGACGCCGGGACCGAGGAGGGCGACGTCGTCGAGGCGGTCGTGGTGGACGACTCGGAACCGGACGAGGCGACCGAGGCCGCGCAGGTCCGGACGGACGACGGTGCCGACGACGACGGCGAGAGCGACGCGGCCGAGGACGCCGAGGCGAGCGCCGACGAGACCGTGGACGAGACCGTGGAAGCCACCGACGGCGCCGAGGGCGCCGAGGACGGCGCGGGTGCGTCCGAAGAGGATGAGCGCCACGTGGACCTCGAGGTGACCTCGCCCAGGTCCGGCCGGGGTGCCTGACCAGGACTGGCGCGACCAGCGCAGCGACGCCGCACGGGCGCACGCCGAGGCGCTCGGACGGCGCCGGGCCGCCGAGTCCGCCCGGGCGCGGGCGATGATCGACGAGTTCGTCCGCGAGGCGCGGGTCCGCCAGATCCCCCCGGTCCGGCTGCGCGCCCGCGGCTACGACGGGGCCACCCGGTACCGCACGTCGTCGTGGGGCTGGTACCTGCGCCGCAACGAGTCGGTCGCCGTCGGGGTCGACGGTGAGTTCTACCTGCTGACGGTGCCCGGCGGTCTGCGTGCGTGCTTCACCGGGGCGACCCTGGTCCCGTCCGACCCGCCCCTGGTGCTCGGGCGCGGGGCACGCGACGGGGAGTCCATCGACCTGGCCGACGCCATCGCGATCGTCCTGGGCGACGCCCGGCACTGACGCGCCCCGTCTCGAACGGCCCCTCTCGAACGGCCGGTCTCAGGCGTCGAACGGCCCGTCTCAGGCGGCGGAGCGCTCCTCCGCCCGCCGCAGCAGCGCCGTCAGCGCCGAGGCGACCGGTTCCGGGCTCTCGTTGCTGGTCATGTGACCCGCTCCGGGGACCACGACCAGGTCGGTCCCCTGCAGCGCCGCGGCCATGTGCTCGGCCGCCGGGACCGGGGAGAGCTCGTCCTCGTCGCCGACCACGACCACGGACGGCCCGTCGTACCCGCGGAGCACGTCGGTGCGGTCGGGCCGGGCCGCCATCGCCCGTTGCGCCCAGGCGACGGCGTGCGGGCCCTGGTCGCGGATCCAGCGCTCGATGCGCTCGACGAGATCGGGCCGGGCGACCCGGTTCGTCGCGCCGAGCACCGAGGTCCGCATGCCGAAGACGGCGTCGACGCGCATCTGGGAGACCACCGTGTCGGCGATCGTCAGCCGCTTCTGGCGCGCCTCGTCGTCGTCGGCGGTGGACTTGGTGTCGATCAGCGCCAGGCCGGCGACCAGCTCCGGGTGGCGCTGGACGATCGACATCGCGACGTAGCCGCCCATGGACAGCCCGGCCACCACCGCCCGGGTGACGCCGGCCGCCCGGAGCGCGGCGACGACGCCGTCACCCATCACGTCGAGCGAGGGTGACGGGTCGGCTCCCAGGCTCGCGGCGACGTCGGGCCCGGTCGGGGACGTCCCGAAGCCCGGCAGGTCCGGGGCGATGACGGTCCGGTCCCCGGCCAGCAGATCCGTGACGTCCAGCCACATGCGGTGGTCCAGCGGAAAGCCGTGCAGCAGCACCAGGGGCAACGATCCGGGCACACCCCGACGCAGCGTGTGCAGCCGCACCATTCCGTCCGTCGCCATCGAGCTCTCTCCCTGGGTTGACGTCACCGATCGGCCGAGCCTAACGCCCGTGACCGAGCACCCGCTCGATCACGCGCGCGACGCCGTCCTCCTGGTTCGACGGGCACACCTCGTCCGCGGCGGCCCGCACCGACGGGTGGGCGTTGGCCACCGCGAACGCCCGGCCGGCCCAGGCGAGCATCGCCAGGTCGTTCGGCATGTCGCCGAACGCCCAGACCTCCTCGGGCGAGATGCCCCGCTCGGTCGTCCAGCGGGCCAGCGTCGCCGCCTTCGTCACTCCCGGCCCGGTCATCTCCGCGAGCCCGCGGGCACCCGAGTCGGCCACGATCGCCCTGCCCGCGAGCACCCGGTCGACCTCGGCGATCACCCGGTCCTCCGCCAGCACCGCCGAGCGGGCCAGGAGCTTGCCGGTCACGCCGTCGAGGAGCTCCTCGATCCGGTCGGCCCGCGGTGTGCCGGCCGGCACGGGATGGACCGAGCCGAAGCCCCGTTCGACGGCGAAGCCCCGGGCGTGCTCGAGCGCGAACGCGATGCCGGGCACCGAGGCGCGCAGGTCCCGCGCGAGGGCGCGGACCAGGCCGTCCGGCATCGGGTGCTCGGCGAGGGTCGCGCCGGTCGCGACCTCGTGCACCAGCGCACCGTTGAGGCAGATCACCGTGCCGTGACCGCCGATCATGTGCTCGACGTCGACCAGCCACCGCGGTGGCCGGGCGGTGACGAAGACGACGTCGATCCCGCGCTCCTCGAGGTTCGCCAGCGCGCGCGTGGTCCGTGCGGAGACGGTGCCGTCGTCGCGCAGCAGCGTGCCGTCGAGGTCGGTAGCCACCAGGCGGGGCCTCACCGGCCACCCCACGCACGACCGCCCGACGAGCGCCAGCAACCGGAGTGCCAGTGCCGGCGGGCCTCCAGCGCGGCCTGCTCGCCGAGGAGCGAGTCGACCTCCCAGGCGACCACGTGTGCCGTTCCCGGTGGGATCTCCTGCTGGCACCCGGGGCAGCGGTACGCCTTGGTCGCCGCCGCGGCCGAGATCGTCTGTACCACCCAGGACCGGCCCCCCGCGGTCTCGTGGCGGCGCCCACCCCGGGCCCGCTCGAGATCGAGCTCGGGGTGGGGCTCACCCCAGGGCCGGCGGCGCGACCTACGTCTGGGCATGGCCCCATTGTCCCCGACCGCACGTGGCGACCCGAGGCGCAGGGCTCAGGCCAGTGCTGCAGCCGTCTCGACGTCGGGCAGCGTGCCGGTGGCCAGGAGCTCGCGGTACCAGTACGCCGAGTCCTTCCAGATCCGCTCGAGCGTGTCGTAGTCGATCCGGACGATGCCGAAGCGACGGTGGTAGCCGTAGGCCCACTCGAAGTTGTCCATCAGCGACCAGACGAAGTACCCGCGCACGTCGGCGCCGGCGTCCATCGCCTGGCCCACGGCCTCCAGGTGGCGGGCGATGTAGCTCACCCGCTCGGGGTCGTGCACCCGCCCGTCGGCACCGACCTCGTCGTGGAACGCCGCACCGTTCTCGGTGATCATCAGCGGCAGGTCGGGGTAGGTGCGGGACAGGCCGACCAGCAGCTCCGTGAGGCCGGACGGGTCGATGTTCCAGCCCATCGCGGTGTGCGGCCCCGGCTGCTCGAGGAACTCCACGTCGTCGGCGCCGATCCACGGCGAGCTGCTGGAGGCCCCGTGGCCGTCGTTCATCGTCCGCTCGTGGTCGAACGTGAACTTTCGCACCCGCTGGGTCGAGTAGTAGTTGACCCCGAGCACGTCGAGGCCGGTGTGGGTGACGGCCAGATCACCCTCCCGGACGAACGACCAGTCGGTGATGCGGCGGGTGTCGTCGATCAGGTCCTCGGGGTAGAAGCCGTCGAGCACCGGGTTGAGGAAGCAGCGGTTGGCGAGCGCGTCGATCTTCCGCGCGGCGTCACGGTCGGACTTCGAGTCCGGGTCGGCCGGCCGCGCGACGTGCAGGTTGAGCGTCAACGAGAGCGTGGCCGAGGATCCGAGCTCCCGTACCACCCGGCCCGCCAGGCCGTGGGCCAGGTTGAGGTGGTGCACGGCCGCGAGCGCGTCCGCCCCGTCGTGACGGCCCGGGGCGTGCACACCCGAGCCGTAGCCGAGATAGGAGCTGCACCAGGGTTCGTTGAGCGTGGTCCAGATCTTCACCCGGTCCGCGTAGGTCTCGACGACCCGGGCCGCGTACTCCCCGAATCGCAGCGCGGTCTGGCGCGAGGGCCAGCCACCGGCGTCCTCCAGCGCCTGCGGCAGGTCCCAGTGGTACATCGTCACCACGGGGTCGATGCCGGCCTCGAGCAGGTCGTCGATGAGCTTGTCGTAGAAGTCCAGGCCCCTCTGGTTGAACGCCCCCGAGCCGAGTGGCTGGATCCGCGGCCAGGCCAGCGAGAACCGGTAAGCGTCCAGACCCAGCTCGCGCATCAGCGCGATGTCCTCCGCCGTGCGGTGGTAGTGGTCGGCGGCGACGTCGCCGGTGTGCCCGTCGAGCACCTTGCCCGGGGTTGCGCTGAAGGTGTCCCAGATCGAAGGACCGCGACCGTCCTCGTGCGTGGCCCCCTCGATCTGGTACGAGGCGGTGGCCGCCCCCCACACGAAGGAATCCGGGAAGCTGCGCGGGGTCGATGTGGTCATGGCTACCGATGATGCCTCGTCGGAACGATTCGACGAGTCCGCGTCCACTGAGTGGGAGGGTTCCCACCGGAGGGGCCCCGCCCCTCATCCGTCGACGAGTTGCATGATCACCACGTTCGGGGGTCACGCTGAGGGCGGGGTCACCGTGGGTCTCCGTGCGGGTTCACCGCGGGTGGGAGGTGCCGGCTCGTATGACTTGCCGTGGCTGGAGGGAGCGGTCGGTGAGGAGGATGTCGGCGCGGCGGCCGGGCTCGAGGGCGCCGATGTCGGCCCTGCCGAGCACCTCGGCCGGGGTCGTCGCGGCAGCACGGACGGCGTCGACCAGCGGCACCCCGCAGCCGACGGTCCACCGGACGACGTCCAGCAGGTGGGAGGTGCCGCCCGCGATGGCGTCGCCCTCGACCAGCCGGGCGACGCCGTCGACCACCCTCACCTCCACCGGCCCCAGCTCGTACCTGCCGTCGGCCATGCCCGCGGCCGCCATGGCGTCGGTGACCAGGGCGATCGCCTCCGGTCCGACCAGGTCGAAGACCGCCCGTACCGTCGCCTCGGCCAGGTGCACCCCGTCGGCGACCAGCTCCACGACGGCCTCCCCCCGGCCGGCGGCGGCCAGGCACGCGGCGATCGGCCCGGGATCACGGTGGTGCAGCGGCCGCATCGCGTTGAACAGGTGCGTCGCCGTCGGCCGGGTCGACGCACGGCCGGACGACCCGTCGTCCGCCGCGCGCACCAAGGTCTCCCGGGCGAAGCCCAGTGCCGACTCCACGAGCTCGGCGGGGGCGTCGGTGTGCCCGATCGACGGTACGACCCCGCGCCGCGCGAGCTGCTCGATCACACCACCCGGGCCGCCCACGCCGGGGATCTCCGGGGCGAGGGTCATCGTCGTGACGTGCCCCCGCCCGGCCTGGAGCAGGGCGTCCACCAACCCGGTGTCGCCGGGGATCAGCAGCGCCGGGTCCTGCGCACCGCAGCGTGTGCGGGACAGGAACGGCCCCTCGAGGTGGATCCCGACGATCTCCCCGGCGTCGGCCAGGTCGGCGAGCACCGCGGTGCGCTCGAGCAGCGTCGCCGCGTCGGCCGTCACCAGGGTGGCGACCACGCCGGTCGTGCCGTGCGCAAGGTGCTCGGCGACCGCACGCCGGGCCGTCGCCGTGTCGCTCGCGTCGGGGAAGCTCGCGCCCCCGCCGCCGTGGCAGTGCAGGTCGATCAGCCCCGGGAGCAGCGTCGCCCCGCTCCGCCCGGGCACCTCCAGCCTCTCCGGGGCCCGCTCCACCGGCCCCACCCACGCGATCCGGTCCCCCGCGACGGCCACCAGGCCGTCGTCGATCAGGCCGCGCGGAGTGACGACCCGGCCGCGGAGCACGGTGTTCGGCGACACAACGTCCGGCAGCACGGTTTTGTCGAACACCGTGTCCGGCAGGGGGTAGTCCGGCAGCACGGCGTCCGGCACGGGGGCATCCGGCGCGTCGCTCATCCGCCCATCATCGCGTACTAGAACAGGCGCGTGGACGGGTCGTCGACGCCGCGCATCGCGTCGTAGTCGAGGACCAGGCACCTGATCCCCCGGTCCTCGGCGAGCACCCGGGCCTGGGGCTTGATCTCCTGGGCGGCGAAGACACCGCGGACCGGCGCGAGGTGCGGGTCGCGGTTGAGCAGGTCCAGGTAGCGGGTGAGCTGCTCGACGCCGTCGATGTCGCCGCGCCGCTTGATCTCCACCGCGACCGCCCCGCCGCCGGCGTCACGGGCGAGGATGTCGACCGGCCCGATCGCCGTCGGGTACTCGCGTCGCACCAGCACGTGACCGTCCCCGATCAGCTCGATCTGCTCGGCCAGCAACGCCTGGAGGTGCGCCTCGACGCCGTCCTTCACCAACCCCGGGTCCACGCCGAGCTCGTGTGCCGAGTCGTGCAGGACCTCGAAGAGCTCGATCTCCAGACGGTCGTCGGACTTGGCGTGCTGCACCCGCCAGAGCTCGCGCACGCCGCGCGAGGCGGCGTCGTCGTCCGGTGGGAGCTGGGTCAACGTGCACGGCGGGCTCATCCAGTTCAGCGGCTTGTAGGAACCGCCGTCGGAGTGCAGCAGCACGCTCCCGTCGGCCTTCACCACGATCAACCGGGTGGCCTGCGGCAGGTGCGCGGACAACCGTCCCGTGTACCGGGCCGCGCACCGGGCCACGACCAGCCGCACTAGACCACTCGCCCGGCCGCGCGCGGGGCGGACTCCAGCCACGAGACCAGACCGGAGTAGGCCGCGGCGGACATCGTCAGGTCGAGCGACCGGTCACCGTGGCGGCAGCGCGCCCGCATGAGCGGACGACCCGAGCCGTCCTCGCTCCCCAGCGGCTCGGAGCCCTCGATCACCAGGTCGCCGCGCATCCACACCTCGGCGGGTCGCGGCGCCAGGGACAGGGTGCGCCACCACACCAGCCGACCCTTCGCGTACTGGGCGCGCCCGGGCACTCCGGCCAGGTAGCACCCGAAGGAGCCGATCCGCCGCGAGAGCGTGCGCTGCCGTGAGCAGTACAGCGCCAGCACGAGCAGCGCGGTGGCCAGCAGGACCCCGAGGACGACGAGCGCGACCTCCACTCCCACCGCCCCGGACCTTGGATCAGCGCTCGGCCGACGCCGACATCTGGGCGTTCTCGACCACGACAGTCACCCGGTCGTGGTCGACGGACACGAACCCGGCGTCGATCCGCACCTCCCGGCGGTCACCGCCGGTCGAGGTGATCCGGACCGTGCCGGGCCGCAGCACCGACAGCACCGGGGCGTGCCCGGGCAGGATGCCGATCTCACCCTCCGCCGCCGGAGCGCTGATCATCTTCGCCTCACCGGCCCACACCTGGTGGTCCGCCGCGACGAGCTCGACCTGGAGAGCGGCCACGTCAGCCGATCTCCTTCTGGATCCGTGCCCAGTTGCGCTCCAGGTCCTCCAGGCCACCGATGTTGAAGAAGGCCTGCTCCGCTACGTGGTCGAACTCGCCGTCGGCGATCTTCGTGAACGCCTCGATCGTCTCGCTCAGCGGCACGGTGGAACCGGGCACCGAGGTGAACTGCTCGGCCATGTAGGTGTTCTGGGACAGGAACTGCTGGATGCGGCGGGCCCGCTGGACGACGATCTTGTCCTCCTCGGACAGCTCGTCGATGCCGAGGATCGCGATGATGTCCTGCAGCTCCTTGTTGCGCTGGAGGATCTGCTTGACGCGTACCGCGGCCTCGTAGTGGTCCTGGCCGACGTACCGCGGGTCCAGGATCCGGGAGGTCGACGCCAGCGGGTCGACCGCCGGGTACAGACCACGCGAGGCGATCTCCCGGGAGAGCTCGGTCGTCGCGTCCAGGTGGGCGAACGTCGTGGCAGGCGCCGGGTCGGTGTAGTCGTCCGCCGGCACGTAGATCGCCTGCAGGGAGGTGATCGAGTGACCGCGGGTCGAGGTGATCCGCTCCTGGAGCTGGCCCATCTCGTCCGCCAGGTTCGGCTGATAGCCCACCGCGGACGGCATCCGCCCGAGCAGCGTGGAGACCTCCGAGCCGGCCTGGGTGAACCGGAAGATGTTGTCG
>CAYQFJ010000034.1:0-5641 GCA_964416715.1 uncultured Actinotalea sp.
CCGTCGCCGGTCATGGCGACCACGTGCCCGTCGTCCTGCAGCGCGTCCACGACGGCGAGCTTGTGCTCCGGCGCCACCCTGGCCAGCACCGGGGTGACGCGGACCGCGGCCCGGCGCTCGGCGTCGTCCATCGCGTCGAGCTCGAGCCCGGTCAGCACGGGCTCGTCCGGGCGGGCAATGCCCAGCTCCACGGCGATCCGGGCCGCGGTACGCGGGTGGTCGCCGGTGATCATCATCACGCGGATCCCCGCCCGGTGCGCCGCGGCCACGGCATCGCGCGCGGTCGACCGCGGTGGGTCGATGATCCCGACGACGCCGGCCCACACCAGGTCGCGCTCGATGTCGTCCGGGTGGTCCGCCAGGTCGGCCGAGCCGCTCGCGAGCGCGGCGGCACCGTCCCGGCCGACCTCGCGGTACGCCACCCCGAGCGTGCGCAGCGCGTCGTCGGACAGCTCTCGGACCGCGTCCAACGCGGCCGACCGGTGCGCCGCGTCCATCGGCACGATGTCGCCGCCCACCAGCACGTGGTCGCACCGGTCGAGCAGCACGTCCGGGGCGCCCTTGGTGACCACGACGACGCCGTCGGCGCGTTCGGCATCACGCTCCACGGCGGTCATCAGCTTGCGGTCGGAGTCGAACGGCACCTCCCCGACGCGCTCGAACCGCTGCGTGCGCCGCTCGGTGATCCCGAGCTTCCGCTCGGCCACCAGGAGGGCGAGCTCGGTCGGATCGCCGTCGGCCCGCCAGGTGCCGTGGTCGTCCCGCTGCAGCCGGGCGTCGTTGGCCAGCGAACCTCCGCCGAGCACCGCGGCGACCTCCTGCCACAGCGGGTCCTCTCGGCGCAGCGGCCCCTCGGTCCCGTCGTCGTGCAGCACGCTCACCGCGCCGACGGGTGCGTAGCCCACTCCGTCGAGCCGCACCCGTCCCGAGGCGGTGACGACCTGCTGCACCGTCATCTCGTTGCGGGTCAGCGTGCCGGTCTTGTCCGAGCAGATCACCGACGCCGACCCGAGCGTCTCGACCGAGGAGAGGTTCTTCACGATCGCCCGGCGTACGGCCATCCGCTGCACCCCGAGCGCCAGGACGACGGACAGGATCGCCGGCAACCCCTCGGGCACCGCGGCCACCGCGAGCGACACCCCCAGCAGCAGCACCGTGACGACGTCGGACAGCTCCGTCACGTCGGAGGTCAGCAGCACGGCGGTGACGACCACGGCGGCGATCACGACCACCGCGACACCCAGCATCCGACCCACCCGGCCGACCTCGGTCTGCAGCGGTGTCGGCTCGGCCTCGGTCCGGGCGAGCAGCTGTGCGATCCGGCCGTTCTGGGTGTCCATCCCGGTTCCCACCACCACGGCCCGCCCGGTCCCTCGGGTCACGGCGGTGCCGGCGAAGACCATGCCCGTCCGGTCGCCGAGCGCGACGGGCTCGGCCAGTGCGGCCGGGCGCTTGGTCACCGGCTCGCTCTCGCCGGTGAGCGACGCCTCCGCCACGGTCAGTCCGGCGGCCGCGGCCAGTCGCGCGTCGGCCGCGACGGCATCACCCTCGGCCAGCAGCAGCACGTCCCCCGGTACGACGTCGTCGGCCGGCACCCGCTTCGCGTCACCGCCGCGGACGACCACCGCGGTGGCTGCGCTCATCGCCTGGAGCGATGCGACGGCGTCGGACGCCCGGACCTCCTGCACGAACCCGAGCACGGCGTTGGCCAGCACGATGGCGGCGATCACCAACGCGTCGAACGGGACCCCCTGGCGACCCTCGACCAGCCAGGCGAACAGCGAGACGGCGACCGCGCCCAGCAGGAGGTAGATCAGCGGGTCGTGCAGCTGGGCCAGGATCCGGCGCCAGGCGGGCACCGGAGGGGCCGAGTCCAGCGCGTTCGGACCGTGCTCGACAAGGCGGCGCGCTGCTTCGGGCTCGGACAGTCCCTGCTCCGGGTCCGTCCCCACGAGGAGCGCCACCTCGTCCGCAGGGAGCAAGGACGGGTCGACGTCGGGCGGCAGCCCGGTCGCGGTCCCGGGATCGCGACCGGCCGCTTCTGGGGCCATGGCTCCATGGTGCCGTCAGGTACCCGGCGCGGCGCGGGACCAAGGGCGCATCCGGGGACGATGCACCGGGGAGCCAGCAGGGCGGTGGTCAGCTCGCCTTGGGTCTCAGCACGTGGCGCCCTCGGACCGGGCGCGCCGGCGACCCGGTGGCTGCGGCGTCGTCCTCCTCGTCGGGGAAGAACAGTCCCCACAGCGCCGTCAGCGCGAGCAGCGCGGTGAGCAGGGAGAGCACGCCGGTCGGCTGCTTGAAGAAGACGACGACGTATCCCGCCTTCGGGATCACCGAGGTGACCTTGCCGACGACTTCGTCGGCGGGGACGGGTGCGGCGTCGGTCACGTCGTTCGCGTCGCCCTTGGTGAGCAGCAAGGTGCCGTCGACCTCGGCGACCCGGTGCGTCGTGACCTCCTGCGGAGAGCCGGCCGGTGAGGGGAACGTGATCACGTCGCCGACCTGGTACGACCCGGACGGCGGCGCGGTGAGCACCAGGTCGCCGACCTGGTAGTCGGGCAGCATCGACCCGGAGGCCACCGCGTACATGCGGTGCCCGTCGTGCCACAGCAGGGCACCGGCCGCGATCACCCCGGCCACGGCAGCGATCAGCAGCAGCGTGATCGACCGTCGCGCGATCGTCATCGGACCTCCTGGGTTGGGCGGGAGCGACGCTGCCGGGACCCCGGACCGGCCGGCCCGGGGTCCTCGGCCGGGCGTCAGGCGTCGACGCCGATGTTGTACTGCGTCGCGATGAGCTCGAAGTCGAGCGTGTTGTAGTCGTCGATGTTGACGCTGGCGACCTGCTCGTCGGTGAGGCTCGTGCTGAGCGTCACGGTGATCTTGGCGGTCTTCGTCGCACCCGAGGCGAGGTCGTTGGCGACCTTGACCGTCGCGTTGCTCGCGTCGACGGCGACACCGTTCACCTTGACCGTGGCGAAGCCCGCGATCTGCTGCAGAGCGGCGGCGTCGATCCGGATGTAGACGTCCTGGACCGACTTGCCGACGTTCTTGAAGTTCACGTCCTGGGTGTCGGTCGCACCGGGCACCAGCTCGGTGAACTTCAGGTTGACGGTGTCGAGCCGGACGTCGATCGAGCCGAGCGTCGCCGAGATCGTGCCGCTCTCGTTGTCCTGGAAGTACGCACCGGTGGCCGACGCGGCGGCACCGAGCAGCCCGACGGTCAGGCAGGCACTGCCGACGAACGCCGCGATCCGAACGGTCTTGTTCTTGCGCATGGGGCTCTCCAACTGTGGGGTGACAAGCGTCGGTTTCGTCTTTGGCTCGCCCCCCGGCCTCGACGACCACGGTCGCCAGGGGGGTCTGTGCCCCGCTCGGTCCGGACCGATTCCGAACTTGATCAACGTAGCAGCCGAAATGTCCGGTTTGTACCTCCGTCTGAGTGAACGGTTCCCGTGTCCGGGTGAACCGTTCGGCGCTCCGTTAGCCTTCCCCGGTGGCTGAACACACGGTGCTCGAGTGAGCGTCCTCGGAGATCTGCGTGTGGTCGCGGTGCACCGCGACTTCCGCAAGCTCTTCACGGTCCGGCTGGTCTCGCAGTGCGGGGACGGCATGTTCCAGGTGGGCCTGGCGACACTCTTCTTCTTCTCCCCCGAGCGGATGGCGACGGCGGCCGACGTCGCGGCGGCGTTCGCGGTGCTGCTGCTCCCGTTCACCGTGGTCGGGCCGTTCGCCGGGCCGTTGCTGGACCGGTGGCGGCGGCGTCAGGTGCTGCTGTTCGGCAACGCGGTGCGAGTGGTGCTGGGACTGACGCTCGCCTGGTTGATGGTGAGCGTCGGCGTCGGCCCGGCGGTCTACGTGCTCGCGCTGGTCACGCTGGGGATCAACCGCTTCCTGCTGGCGGCGCTGTCCGCGGCGCTGCCCCGGGTGGTCCCCCGCGAGCAGCTGCTGATGGCGAACACGCTGACGCCGACGCTCGGTGCGGTCTCGGCGGTCGTCGGTGGAGCGCTCGGTTTCGGGATCGGGCTGGTCGTGCCGGCGGGCGCGGCCAAGGACGGTGCGGTGCTGGTGAGCGCCGCCCTGCTGTTCGGCGCGGCGTCGGCGCTGGCGCTACGGCTGGGAAGGGACCAGCTCGGCCCGGAGCCCATGGGCTCGTCGGCGACCCCGGGCACGACGCCGGTCGCGGTGGCCCAGGTGTGGCGCGACGTCCGTGCCACCGCCGGTGACCTGGTCGACGGCGCCCGGTACCTGATCGCGCGACGCACCCCCGCCGCGGCGCTCGGCGTCATGGCGGTGCACCGGTTCCTGTACGGCGCCAACTTCATCGCACTGATCCTGATGTCGCGGAACCTGCTGTCCGACCCGCGCGACGCCGCGGCCGGCATGGCGACCTTCGGCCTGCTGCTGGGAATCTCCTTCGCCGGCAACGGCCTGGCGATCGTTGCTACGCCCGTCGCGCACGAGCGGATGCGCCCGGCCACCTGGGTCGCCGTCTGCCTCCTCCTCGGCGCGCTGAGCCAGGCGTTGCTGGTGATCGGGTCCACGTTCGCCCTCGTCGCGGCCGCGGCGGTACTGCTCGGTCTCAGCGTCCAAGGCGCGAAGATCGCCGTCGACACCATCGTCCAGACGGACACGCACGACGCCGTCCGCGGCCGCGCCTTCGCGCTCTACGACGTCCTGTACAACGCGGCGTTCGTCGGTGCCGCGGCGCTGGCTGCCGTCGTCCTGCCCGACGTCGGCTGGTCCCGAGCCGTCTTCGCCACCCTCGTCCTGGTCTACCTGGCCCTGGCCCTCACCTACCGCCGCGAGTCCCGGACAACGCCCCACCCAAGCCCCCTCCCCACCCCGTGATCATGCAACTCCGCGGTGATCATGCAACTCAGCGGTGATCATGGAACTCAGCGAATTGCATGATCACCGCTGGATTGCATGATCACTGCTGGATTGCATGATCAACGGCGAGTTGCATGATCACCCGCGGGTGTGGTCAGGGGCGGGTGGACCACCAGGTGCGGAGGGCTTGTTCGGCCACGGCGGGGTCCTGGGGGCCGTGCTCCATGCGGAGGTCCAGGAGGAAGCGGTAGGCCTCGCCGACCTCCGGCCCGGGGCCGATGCCGAGGATCTCCATGATCTGCGTACCGTCGAGGTCCGGGCGGATCGCGGCCAGCGACTCCTTCTCGCGCAGCTCGGCGATCCGGGCCTCGAGGTCGTCGTACGCGAAGGAGAGCCGCTCGGCCTTGCGCCGGTTCCGGGTGGTGCAGTCCGAACGGGTCAGCCGGTGCAGGCGCTCCAGCAGCGGACCGGCGTCGGTCACGTACCGCCGCACCGCCGAGTCGCTCCACCTGGCTTCGCCGTAGCCGTGGAACCGCAGGTGCAGCTCGGTCAGCCGGGCGACCGCCTGCACCGTCTCCTTGTCGAACCGCAGCGCCTTGAGCCGGCGTGCAGCCATCTTGGCGCCGACCACCTCGTGGTGGTGGAAACTCACCCCGCCGCCGGGCTCGAAGCGCCGGGTGGCCGGCTTGCCGATGTCGTGCAGCAGAGCCGCGAGCCGCAGCACCAGGTCGGGGCGGGGCACCGGGCCGTCCGGTCCGGTCTCCAGCTCGATCGCCTGCTCCAGCACCGTCAGCGAGTGCTCGTAGAC
>CAYQFJ010000034.1:5651-19089 GCA_964416715.1 uncultured Actinotalea sp.
GCCGGTGGTGCTCGTCGATCTCCAGGCGCAGCGCCGGCAGCTCGGGCAGGACGTGGTCGGCCAGCCCGGTGTCGACCATGACGTGCAGCCCGCGGCGGGGCGAGTCGGCGAGCATCAGCTTGGTCAGCTCGTCCCGCACCCGCTCGGCGGAGACGATCTCGATCCGCCCCGCCATGTGCCCGATCGCGGCGCGCACGTCGTCGTCCAGGGTGAAGTCGAGCTGGGCGGCGAACCGGGCGGCGCGCATCATCCGCAACGGGTCGTCGTCGAAGGACCGTTCCGCGCCGACCGGCGTCCGCAGCCGCCGCGCGGCGAGGTCCGCGAGCCCGCCGAACGGGTCGACGAACGCCAGCTCCGGCAGCCGGACCGCCATCGCGTTCACGGTGAAGTCCCGCCGGGACAGGTCGCCCTCCAGCGTGTCCCCGAACGCCACCTTCGGCTTGCGCGAGGCCGGGTCGTACTCGTCCGTCCGGTAGGTGGTGACCTCGACGACGACGTCGTCGAACCGCCGTGCGCCGACGGTGCCGAACTCCCGGCCGACGTCCCAGTGCGCGTCACCCCACGCCGCGAGCAGCTCCTCGCTCTGGTCCGGGGTCGCGGAGGTGGCGAAGTCCAGGTCGGTGCTGGCCCTGCCGACGAACGCGTCCCGCACCGGTCCGCCGACCAGGGCGAGCTCGTGACCCGCGCGGGTGAACAGCTCACCCAGCTCGAGGGCGGCCGGGGCCAGGTCGGCGAGCACGCGAGCGGCCCGGCGCTGCAGCGCGGCGGTGTCCGGCACGGCGGTGTCCGGCGCACCGCCGGACACGCCGCCCGAGGGCCTCCCGGAAGCAGAACGGGCGGCACCCGCGGGCGACGATCGGCGCCCGGCGGGCTCAGGGCGACGCGGCGCAGTGGACACGAGACCCCAGCGTGCCAGATCCCGACCCCTTCGACCGTGTCGAGAGCCACCGCGACCTCCGCGCGCGATCGGCCGGCCAGGACCGGTGGGCACCACCGGTGAGAAGGTGACAGGGCCTGTCCTGGGTCCGTGCGGGAGACGTGCGTTTCGGTGGGCAAGCCGTGCGCGTCGTTACAGTGGCGGCATGTCCAGCGCAGCCCCCGAGCCGAGGCCGCCCGTGCCTCCCGGCGGGCACCCGCTGCGGATCGACCCGCGTGACCGGCGGACCCCCGACCCGCCGGGGTTGCGGACGCCCGCGCACACGCTGCCGATCAGCGAGGAGACCTCCGCCGGAGGCCTCGTCGTCGACCGCTCCGCCGGCCCCCCGCGCGCCGCGGTGATCGCGCGCCGCAACCGCGCCGGGCGGCTCGAGTGGTGCGTGCCCAAGGGACACCTCGAGGGCGAGGAGACCCCGGAGCAGGCGGCCGTCCGCGAGATCGCCGAAGAGACCGGGATCATCGGCCGGGTGATCGCCGAGCTGGGCACCATCGACTACTGGTTCACCGGTGAGGACCGGCGGATCCACAAGGTGGTGCACCACTTCGTCCTGGAGGCGACCGGTGGGCGACTGACCGTCGAGGGTGACCCGGACCGTGAGGCGGAGGACGTCGCCTGGATCGACGTCACCGAGCTGCCCACGCTGCTCGCGTACCCGAACGAGCGCCGGCTGGCGGTCGCCGCCGGGTCCGTCCTCGCCGCCGGGGCATGACCCGCGCCCGACGACGCCGGGTCGCGGCCGGTCTGACCGGTGGCCTCGCGCTCGGCCTCGCCGTCGGTCTCGGCCCCGCGGGCGCCGTCGGGTCGGAAGGACCGGGAGGGCCGGGCGCGCCTGTCGTACCCCAGACCGCATCAGCAGCCACCGCGACGGGAGCATCCCGACCCGCCGCCCCGGCGTCGGACGGCGACTTCCCGGTCGAGGTCACGATCACCCAGGTCACGCCGCAGGTCCTCGCCCCCGGGGAGGATCTCACCGTGGGAGTCACGCTGCGCAACACAGGCACGACGCCGGTGGCCGAGCCGCAGGTGGTCGTGCACCTGGACCGCCGCTCCTACATCAGTCGCACCTCGCTGGACCGCTGGCGCAACGCCGACCCGCACGACGACGCCGGACGGGTGGTGCTCCGCTCGCCGCTTGCCGCCCCGCTCGCCCCGGGCGCCTCGGTCACCGCCCGTGCCACCGTTCCTGCCGCCGACGTCGACCTGCCGAACCGGGCGAGCCAGTGGGGTGCACGCGCCCTGGCGGTCGAGGTGGTCGACGCCGCCGCGAGCACCGGCCCCTCGCGGCTCGGGCTGGCCCGCACCTTCGCCCTGTGGTTCCCACCCCAGGAGGTCACCGCGACCCGGGTGTCCGTGCTCGCCCCGCTGGTCGGCGGCCCGGTGGACCCGTTCAGCGAGACCTGGGTGGACGAGCTCGAGGAGCTCACCGCTCCGGACGGTCGGCTGGGGTCGGTGCTGGCCGCGACCGCCGAGCACCCGGAAGTCACCTGGTTCCTGGACCCCTGGCTCGCGGACGTGACCACGCCGGGGGCAACCGGCGCGAGCGACGGGAGCGACGACACATCGCCCGACGCCGGCCCGGTCGCCCGCGACTGGGCGCAGGAGCTGTACGACGCGACCACCGACCGCGACGTCGTCCTGCTGCCGTACGGCGACAGCGACCTCGCCGCCCTGGCCCACGCCGGCGCGTCGTCCGTGCTGTCCACCGCGCTCGAGCTGTCCGCCGAGGTCGCCGGACGGACCCCCTTGCCGGACGTCGCGAGCACCGCGATCGCGTGGCCGGCCGACCCGTTGCCCGACCAGGCCACCGCCGGCCTGGTCGCGGCAGCCGGTGGTGACGCGATCGTCGTCGGCCCCGGTGAGCTGCCCTCTCCGTCCGTGCTGACCTACACGCCGACCGGCCGGTCCACCGTGCAGACCGGCTCCGGCGAGGTCGTCGCCCTGATCGCGGACGACCGGCTCTCCACCGCGCTGACCACCGGCTTCGTCCGCAGCGGCACCCCACCCGGCACCCCACCCGGCACAGGGATGGAGGCACCCGACGACGACGAACCCACGCGGACCTGGGGTGGTCACCTCAGCCCCGCCACCGCCGCGCAGGACCTGCTCGCCGAGCTCGCGGTGATCACCCGGGAACGGCCCAACAACGCCCGGCACATGCTGCTGACCGTCCCGCGCGACTGGGACCCGGACCCGAAGGTCGCCTCGGCGCAGCTCGACGCGCTGGAGTCCGCGCCGTGGGTGCGCTGGGAACCGGTGACGGCACTGGTCGGCGCCCCGGACACCTCCGTCGACCGCGGCACGCTGCCCGCCGCGCGAACGGACCCGCGCGAGATCTCCGCCGCCGCCATCGAGACCCTGATCGACGCCGTCACCGCCCGCGAGCGCCTCGTGCAGATGTTCGAGGACCCGGCCACGCACCTCGCCGGTGCCGAGTCGCAGATGCTGGCACCGCTGTCCGTCGCGTGGCGGGCGGACCCGCCGGGCCGACGCGCGGTGGTTCAGCAGGTGGTGGCCGCCACCGAGGCCATCCGGTCCGGGGTGAGGGCGGACGAGGGTTCGCCGGTGAACTTCATCTCGACGTCGGGCGAGCTGCCGGTCCGGGTCCTCAACTCGCTCGACTATCCGGTCACCGTCGAGGTGATGCCCCGGCCGGGCGACTCCCGGCTGCTGGTGGAGGAGCCGGTGATGCTCACGGTCCCGGCCCGGGGCGAGGCGACCGCCATGGTCCCGGTGCACGCGATCCAGAGCGCGGACCTGGCCGTGCGGGTGGAGCTCTCGACCCCGGACGGGGTCCTGGTGGACGACTCGACCGTGCTGACCGTGCGCGTGCGCGCGGAGTGGGAGGGCATCGTCACCGCGGTGATCGGCGTGCTGCTGGCCCTGGGCGTGGTCATCGGCGTGATCCGCACGATCCGCCGGGGCCGCACCGGCAGCCGCGCGGCGCCCGTCGACTCCGGCCCGGACGCGCTGTCCCCCGAGGAGTCGCCGTGAGCGAGCCCGGACGCCCCGAGGACGCCGGCGGCGAGCCCGGCGCTCCCGCCGTCGGCCCACGCAGCGCGCTGGGGCGCAGCGCCGCGGTGATGGCCGCGGGGACCGCCACCTCCCGCGTGCTCGGCGTGGTGCGCGGCGCCGTGCTGGTCGCCGCGATCGGGCTCACCTCGGCGTCGGCGAACGCGTTCGCGGTGGCCAACTGGCTGCCCAACGTCATCTACATGCTGATCGCCGGCGGGGTGCTCAACGCGGTGCTCGTCCCGCAGGTGGTGCGCGCCTACCGCACGTCCCGCGGCCAGGACTACGTCGACCGGCTGCTCACGCTGGCCGCCCTCGGCCTGCTGGTCGTCACCGTGGTGCTGACCTTCGCCGCCCCGCTGATCATCCGGGTCGCCGCCTCCGGCGAGGACCCCCGGTTCATCGCGCTGGCCACGACGTTCGCGTTCTGGTGCATCCCGCAGGTGTTCTTCTACGGCACGTACACGCTGCTCGGCCAGGTGCTCAACGCCCGGGGCAACTTCGGGCCGTACATGTGGGCGCCGGTGGTCAACAACGTCGTCGCCATCGCCGGGCTGGGCGTGTTCGTCGTGATGTTCGGCGGGTACGACCAGGGCGGCCCGGCGGTGACCGGCACCGGTGGCTTCGAGTCGTGGGACGCGACCCGGGTCGCGGTGCTCGCCGGGTCGGCGACCTTCGGCGTCGTCTGCCAGGCCCTGGTGCTGCTGGTCCCGCTGTACCGCAGCGGGTTCCGTTACCGACCGCGTACCGGGTGGCGCGGCGTCGGGCTGGGCGGGGCCGGACGGGTGGCCGTCTGGACGTTCGCCGCCCTCGTCGTCGGGCAGCTCGGCATCCTGGTGATCACCCGGATCACGACCGCCGCACCCCAGGTGGGCGACTACGCGGCCGACGTCGCGGGCAACGCCGCGTACAACTACGCATTCACGATCTTCATGCTGCCGCACTCGCTGGTCACGGTGTCCCTGCTGACCGCGCTGTTCACGCGGCTCTCCGCGCACGCCGTCGACGGGAACGTGCGGGCGGTGCGCGCGGACACCTCCTACGGGTTGCGGACCATCGGCGTGCTCACCGTCCCGGCGACGGCGGTGCTGGCGGTCCTCGCCCTGCCGGTCGTGCGGGTGGTGGTTCCGACGGCGTCCCCGCAGGCCGCCGGAGCCCTCGCCCCCGTGGTGGTGGCGCTCGTGCTGGGGCTGGTCGCGCTGGGCGCCTGGGCGCTGGTGCAGCGGGTGTTCTACGCGTACGAGGACGCGCGGAAGCTCTTCTGGATCCAGCTGCCGATGACCCTCGTCGTCGCCGGCGGAGCATTCCTCGCCTCGCGCGTGCTGCCCATCGGCTGGTGGACCGCCGGGGCCGGCGCCGCGGTCTCGGCCTCGTACCTGCTCGGCGCCGTCTGGGGGGCGGTGGCGACCAGCGAGCGCCTGGGTCACCGGGCCACCGCGGACCCGGCCCGGCCCGACGCCGTCACACGGACGGGTGCGCTGGTGCACCTGCTCGGGGGCAGGGTCGTGCGGGTGCACGTGCAGGCGACGGTCGCGGCACTGGTGGCGGCGGGCGTGGGCTGGCCGGTCAGCCGCCTCTTCGGGGACCTCTCCCGGCTCGGCTTCCTCGCCGCGGTCGCGGTGTGCCTGCTGGTCGGCGCACTCATGCTGGGGATCTACCTCGCTCTGCTGCGGCTGATGCGGGTCCGTGAGCTCGACGAGCTGGTCGCGCCGCTGCTGGTGAGGCTCCGCGGGCTGACGGGCCGTACCATGGGCGGGCTCACGTCACCCGGAGGCGCCGACACACGCCCTGCCGGGACGGGAGCCGACGCTGCGGAGCCCGGAGGTGGTCGTACGGACGTCGTGGTGGGTCGTGGAACCCTGCTCGCCGACCGGTACCGGTTGCACCAGCCGGTCGACTCCGACCTGCCCGGCGTCGACTGCTGGGAGGCCCGCGACCAGATCCTGGACCGCCCGGTGCGTGCGGTGGTCATCCGCGAGGGACGGATCACCCAGGCGCAGGACGGCGCCCGCCGGGCAGCCCTGGTCGACGACGCCCGGCTGCTGCGCGTCCTGGACGTCGGCGAGGACGACGGCGTCCCGTACGTGGTGACCGAGCCCGTCGCCGGTCGCGACCTGGCACTGCTCACCGCGCACGGCCCGCTGCCGGCCGACCAGGCCCGCTCGATCATCGGCGAGGCCGCCGCGGCCCTGGAGGTCGCGCGCCGGCGCGGACTGCACCACCTGGCGCTTCGCCCCTCGGCCCTCCACGTGACCGAGGAGGGCTCGGTGCTGGTGGCCGGCCTCGGCATGGACGGCGAGCTCTTCGGTCACGGGATCGGCGACGCCCGCTCGACCACCCGCGCGGACACCGTCGGGCTGGTGTCGCTGCTCTACCTGACCCTGACCGGCCGTTGGCCCGCCCCGGCCGGGACCGATCCCGGCCACACACCGGCCGCCCCGGTGGTCGCCGGACGTCCGGTGCCGCCGGCGGAGATCTCGCCCGCGGTCCCGAACGACCTCGACACGCTCTGTGCGGTGACCCTCGGCCCGCACGACGACGGCCCGCACAGCCCGGCGGAGCTGGTGCGCGAGCTCGAGCCCTGGGGCCCGATCGCGGCGGCCGAGATGTTCGGGGCGATCGACGCCGCGGCGGCCTGGCGCGCCGGACCGCGCGTCGGTGCGGACGCGGCCGGCCGTGACGGCGCGGATCCCGACGCCGGCGGCCCGGACGGCGGGTCCGGGGCGGGCGGCCTCGACCGGGTGGTCCAGCGGCAGTCCGTGCGCTCGACGTTCGCCGGCCAGCCCGTCGCGCCCCCCGGTACCCCGCCTCCGGCGGAGCCGCCGCCGGTGATCCCCCCGCAGACCCGTCGCGAGGACCCCCGTCGGTCCGGGCGGGTCAGTGCCGCCGAGGAGGGGCCGCCGAGGCCGGTCGCCCTTCCCGTGGACGACGCGGCGACCGGGGAGGCCGAGCGGGGTGCACCTGCGGGGTCGGGCCTGCCTCCGAGCATCCCGCCGTCCGCCTCCGGGCGAGGTGGGGCACCCGGCACCGGTGACACAGAGCCGGGCCCGCGGCCGTCCACCGCCCGGGCCGCCGCACCACCGGCCCGCAAGCCGCTCGGGACGTTCGCGACCATCCCCGGAGCGGAGCCCGCACCGGACCACCCGGCACCGCACCACCCGGCACCGGCCGACGTACCGAGGCGTCCGGAGGAGAGCTTCGACTCCATCGTCGGCCGGTCCGCCGGCGTCCTGGTCAAGCGGCGGTTCGACCCGACCCCGATCGTGCTCGCCCTGGTGGCGATCGCCGTCGTCGTCGGGCTGGTCATGGCCTGGAACGCGTTCACCCGACCCGCCCCTCCGATCGGGGGTGCCGAGGGGTTGGACGGGCTGACCGAGACCACGCCCCCGCCGGCCGGCATGGACGACCCCGCCGGCGACGGCGAAGGCACCGACGAGGGGACCGGGGCCGACGACGGCACGGGGACGGAGACCACCGAGCCGCCGAGCACCGCTCCACCGGTGATCGCGTCCGCCCAGCAGATCGACCCCCCGCCCGGCGGCGACCAGAACGAGCACCCCGAGGCCGTGCACCTGGCCATCGACGGCGACCCCTCGACCATGTGGTTCTCCCGGACCTACGTCTCGCCGACGTACGGGATGAAGCCGGGGATCGGCTACGGCATCGCGCTGGCCGAGCCGGCCGTGGTCACGACGGTGACCCTGCACGTCCAGGGCACCGGCGGGAACGTCGAGGTGCGGGCGACCGAACCGGACACCCCGACCGAGGGCGAGGTACTGGCCTCCGGCCCGCTGGGACCGAACACCGTGCTGACGCTCGACCCGCCGACCGAGACGACGAGCATCGTGCTGTGGTTCACCGAGCTCCCGCAGACCGCGGACGGGCGCAACCGCGTCGAGCTCACCGAGGTCGAGGTCTCCTGAGCGTCCCGACCACGGGTGGAACAGTCGCGCCGTAGGATCTGTTGACCCAGACGAAGCAGCCCGCCACCGGGCTCCGACAGACCATCCGACCGACCACTGGAGAAGGTGCGACGCGTGACCGAAGGATCGACCGCCCCCGTGCGTGACCTGGTGATCATCGGCTCCGGCCCCGCGGGGTACACGGCCGCCGTCTACGCTGCCCGGGCCGGTCTGTCGCCGGTGGTGATCGCGGGCGCCGTGACGGCCGGTGGCGCGTTGATGAACACCACCGAGGTGGAGAACTTCCCCGGTTTCGTCGACGGCGTCATGGGCCCCGAGCTCATGGAGAACATGCAGAAGCAGGCCGAGCGCTTCGGGGCCGAGGTCGTGTACGACGACGTCGTGGAGGCCTCGCTGACCGGTCCGGTCAAGACGATGGTCACCGGCAACGGCGAGACCTACCGGTCCCGTGCGGTGGTGCTGGCGACCGGCTCGGCGTACCGCGAGCTCGGCCTGCCGAACGAGAAGCGGCTGTCCGGCCACGGCGTGTCCTGGTGCGCGACCTGCGACGGCTTCTTCTTCCGCGACCAGCACGTCGTCGTCGTCGGGGGCGGTGACTCCGCCGTCGAGGAGGCGACCTTCCTGACCCGGTTCGCGAGCAAGGTGACGATGGTGCACCGCCGCGACGAGCTGCGCGCCTCGAAGATCATGGCGGACCGCGCCCTGGGCCACCCGAAGATCGAGATGGCCTGGAACAGCGAGGTCGTCGCGATCCACGGCGAGGACAAGCTGACCGGCGTCACGCTGCGGGACACGGTCACCGGTGCCGAGCGCGAGCTGGAGGCCTCCGGGCTGTTCGTCGCCATCGGGCACATCCCGCGCAACGAGCTGCTGATCGGTCAGGTGGACCTCGACGACAACGGCTACGTGCTGGTCGGTCCCGACGTCGCGCCCGGCGCGCGCGGGACGGCCACGAACGTCGACGGGGTGTTCGCCAGCGGCGACCTCGTCGACCACGTCTACCGGCAGGCGGTCACCGCCGCCGGGACCGGCTGCGCGGCCGCCCTGGACGCCCAGCACTACCTCGCGGACCTGGTGGACTCCGTCGAGCCGCCTACGCCCGCCACCTTGCCCGAGAAGATCGAGGAGACCCTGTGAGCACCGTTCCCGTGGACGACGCCGGCTTCGACGCCGAGGTCCTGAAGTCCGACATCCCCGTCCTGGTGGACTTCTGGGCGCCGTGGTGCGGACCGTGCCGCCAGGTCGCGCCGATCCTCGAGGAGCTGTCGGAGACGTACTCCGGCCGGCTGCGCATCGCGAAGCTGAACACCGACGAGAACCCGCAGACCACCGCGGCGTACGGGATCACCTCGATCCCGACGATCAACATCTACTCCGGCGGCGAGGTCGTCAAGCAGATCGTCGGTGCCCGGCCCAAGCCGGCGCTGGTCAGCGAGATCGAGTCGGTCCTGTCCTGATCGCTCAGCGGAAGGGTCGCCGACGGCGCGAGGCTCGTCCTCGCGGGTGGAGCATCCCGGCAGCGGGGTGAGCGACCTCTGCCGTCCGTCCCGTGCACCGCGCGTGGCAGACTCGTGGACATGACCTCCGGACCCGATGAGCCGACGGGGCGGGTGAGTCCCGCCACCGGCGCGGACGCCCCTGCCTCCCGGCCCGGCCCCGGGGCCCGGCTCGACCCCTGGATCGACGCGTACGCCGACCGCACCCACGGGGTGCGGGCCTCGGAGATCAGGGCGCTGTTCTCCGTGGCCAACCGGCCCGAGGTGGTCTCGCTCGCCGGTGGGATGCCCAACCTCGAAGGTCTGCCGCTCGAGGCGATCGCGGAGGACGCGTACCAGCTCGTCCTCAAGCAGGGCACCAAGGCGCTGCAGTACGGCTCGGGCCAGGGTGACGAGACGTTGCGTGAGCAGATCCTCGAGGTCATGCGACTCGAGGGCATCGAGGCCCACCCCGACGACGTCGTCGTCACCACGGGTTCGCAACAAGCCCTCGACCTTGTGGTACGGCTGTTCGTCAACCCCGGGGACGTCATCGTCGCCGAGGCTCCCAGCTACGTCGGGGCGCTCGGTGTGTTCCGCGCGTACCAGGCGGAGGTCGCCCACGTCCCGCTGGACGAGCACGGGCTGGTGCCCGAGGCCCTGGAGCAGGCGCTCACCCGGCTCAAGGCCGAGGGCAGGCCGGTGAAGCTGCTGTACACGGTGCCGAACTTCCACAACCCCGCCGGGGTGACACTCAGCCTGGAGCGGCGGCCCAAGATCCTCGAGATCGCGCGCCGTCACGGCATCCTGGTGCTCGAGGACAACCCGTACGGGCTGCTCGGCTTCGACGGCGAACCGCTGCCGGCGATGCGCTCGATGGACGACACCGGTGTGGTCTATCTCGGCTCGTTCTCCAAGACCTTCGCCCCGGGCTACCGGGTGGGGTGGGCCGTAGCGCCGCACTACGTGCGGGAGAAGCTCGTCCTGGCCAGCGAGGCGTCGATCCTGTGCCCGTCGAACGCCTCACAGCTCGCGATCTCGACGTACCTGTCGCACCACGACTGGCGCCACCAGATCAAGCTGTTCCAGGAGATGTACCGCACCCGGCGGGACGCCATGATCGGTGCGCTCGAGGAGCACCTCCCGCAGGCGACCTGGACCGTCCCGGGGGGCGGGTTCTACACGTGGGTGCGGCTCCCGGAGGGCCTGGACGCGCAGGCGATGCTGCCCCGCGCCATCACCGCACTGGTCGCGTACGTGTCCGGGACCGCGTTCTACGCCGACGGTCAAGGTGCCGACCACATGCGCCTGTCGTTCTGCTACCCCACCCCGGAGCGGATCCGCGAGGGGGTGCGCCGGCTGGCCGGCGTGGTCGCCGCCGAGTCCGAGCTGGTCGAGATCTTCGGGACGGGCGCGGGCGGGCACCGTCCCATCGCCTCCGTGGAACGGTCCGCCGGGCCCGACACCCACTGACCCGCCCTCGGCGGATGCGGTCAGCGCAGCAAGCCAGGGTCCTCGGGTGAGAGCTGGTCGAGGATCCGGTTGAGGTCTTGGACCGATGCGAACTCGATCGTCATGCGGCCTTTGGATTTTCCTAGGGAGATCTTTACCCTCGTGTCGAACCGGTCGGACAGCCGCTCGGCGAGCTCGTCCAGGGCCGCGTTGTGGTCACCGGGCTTCGGACGGCGCTGAGCGGCCGGTCGGTCGGCGTCCCCGCCGAGCGTGACCACCTCCTCGGTCGCACGGACCGACAGTCCCTCGGCGACGATGCGCTGGGCGAGGCGCTCCATCGCCGCGCCGTCGGACAGTCCCAGCAGCGCCCGGGCGTGACCTGCGGACAGCACCCCGGCGGCGACCCGGCGCTGGACCAGCGGCGGGAGCTTGAGCAGCCTGAGCGTGTTCGAGATCTGCGGGCGGGACCGGTGGATCCGCAGCGCCAGCTCCTCGTGGGTGCAGCCGAAGTCGTCCAGGAGCTGCTGGTAGGCGGCCGCCTCCTCCAGCGGGTTGAGCTCGCTGCGGTGCAGGTTCTCCAGGAGCGCGTCCCGGAGCAGGTCGGAGTCGTCGGTCGCGCGGATGATCGCCGGGATCGTCGCCAGGCCGGCCTCCTGGGTCGCGCGCCACCGCCGCTCACCCATGATCAGCTCGTACCGGACGTCACCGTCCGCCTCGACTTCGCGCACGACGACCGGCTGCAGGACGCCGATCTCGCGGATCGAGCCGACGAGCTCGGCGAGCGCGTCCTCGTCGAAGACGGTGCGCGGCTGCCTCGGGTTGGGCCGGACGGCGGCTACGGCGATCTCCGCGAACTGAGCACCGGGGACCGGCACCAGCTCACCGTCGACCGACGGGACGCCGTCGGCCGTGCTCGGGTCATGGCCCGCTGGCCCGCTGGCGCCGGTAGGACGTGCCGTGGCGGCACCGTCACCGGTCGTATCCGATCGGGACGGAGCGGTCGAGCCCTCGGTCCCGGTCGCCTCGTCGACGGCGTCGCCGGGCACCTGGGTGACGGTGGTCGCGGCGGCGGTGTCCGTGGACGCTGCGTCCTTCGCCGGGGCCGCCGTGGATCCCGGGAAGAACACGTCGACGGGACGGTCGTTGCCGGACGGGGCACTGGGGATCAGGGCACCGAGCCCGCGTCCGAGCCCACGACGCTTCTCAGCCATCAGTACTCCTCTGTCGGGGTGGGGGTCACCAAGGGGTTGCCGGCCTGTTGGCCACCGAGCTGCGATCTGTCGGCATGCTCCGGCACCGCGATACCGATCCCCCGCTCGGCCACCTCCCGCGCCGCGGCCAGGTAGGACAGCGCGCCGGTCGATCCCGGGTCGTAGGTCATGACGGTCTGCCCGTAGCTCGGCGCCTCCGAGATGCGGACCGATCGCGGGACCGTGGTGTTCAGGGTCTGGTCCGGGAAGTGTTCGCGCACCTCGGCCGCCACCTGCTGCGCCAGGTTGGTGCGCGCGTCGTACATGGTCAGCAGGATCGTCGAGACGTGCAGCGTCGGGTTGAGGTGGTTCTTGATCAGCTCGACGTTCTTCAGGAGCTGGCTCAGGCCCTCCAGCGCGTAGTACTCGCACTGGATCGGGATCAGCACCTCCCGCGCGGCGACGAAGGCGTTCACCGTGAGCAGCCCGAGGCTCGGCGGGCAGTCGATGAAGACGTAGTCCAGCCGATCCTCCCCGCGCTGCGAGCGGTGCTCGAGGTAGGCGTCGATGGCGTTGCGCAGCCGGTTCTCGCGAGCAACCAGTGACACCAGCTCGATCTCCGCGCCGGAGAGGTCGATCGTGGCCGGTGCGCACCACAGTCTCGGCAGCTCCGGGGCCGGCTGGACCACATCGGCGAGCGGTTCGTCGTCCACCAGCACGTCGTACACCGACGGCATCCCCGCGCGGTGCTCCACACCGAGCGCGGTCGACGCGTTCCCCTGCGGATCGTTGTCGATGACGAGCACGTTGAGACCGGCCTGCGCCAGTGCGGCCGCGAGGTTGACCGCGGTCGTGGTCTTTCCCACGCCACCCTTCTGGTTCGCGACGGTCAGGACGCGAGTCCGGTCGGGACGCGGGAAGCTCCGACCGGAGAGGTCGATCCGACGACGAGCGTCTGCGGCGAGCTGCGCGGCGAGCGGCGTCGTGTCGTCCACGGCGGGCAGGCTCTCGATGATCGCCGCCCGGTGCTGGTCATCAGACCAGCGGAGTGTTTCACGTGAAACACCGTCGTTCCTCGGGTCCTGCTGCTCCACCAGATCTCCCTGTCATCGAGTGCCCCCATCCTGCCATCGTCGCGGGCCTGCACCGACGATTCGCACAGCCTTTCGCGCTCGAGGCTCGTCGGGTACCGGGACCCGTTCCGGCCCGCTGGGGCGTGCGCCGCTCGGGTGACCGTTCTCGGTGCGAACGAGGAGCGACGACGGTGCTCGTACGCCCTGAGCCGCCTCGGCCCGGCTGAAGCGCGTTGCGGCCGTGGCTCCGCGCCCGGGCAAGCCGGGAGACGGGCGGCTCCCGTGGCGTTTGCGCGTCGCGGACCGCGACCGCGGGCGGATCGGGTCCGGGTTGGGGACTGCGCCACACCGCGTGCTCGTGGCTCGACGCGGGGACCTC
>CAYQFJ010000034.1:19189-22582 GCA_964416715.1 uncultured Actinotalea sp.
CCGGACGACGCGTACGACGGTCGCCCCCGGCAGCCCGTCCGCGGGGACGTCGAGAACCTCACCCGGAGCACCGCCGCCCGCCGCTATCACCTCCGCTGCCTCCTCGAGCTCCTCGGCGGCACGCCCTCCCTTCATCGCGAGAAGCACGCCACCGACCTTCAGCAGCGGCAACGTCCAGGTCACGAGTCGGCCCATCGGCGCCACGGCTCGCGCCGTCACGGCGTCGGCGACGAGAGTGCCGTGGAGCTCCTCGGCTCGGCCCCGGAGCACACGGACCGATGTGAGCTCGAGGGCATCGACGGCCTCCTGGAGCCACGTGACGCGGCGCTCCATCGGTTCCAGCAGCACCACGTCGAGATCCGGGCGCATCGCCCCGAGCACGATCCCGGGCAGACCGGCGCCCGAGCCGACGTCGACCACCGTGCCGCTTCCCGGGAGCAGCTGCGCGACGGCTCCGGAGTTGACCAGGTGGCGTTCCCAGAGCCGCGGGAGCTCTCGCGGGCCGATGAGCCCGCGCCGAACGCCCTCCTCCGCGAGCATCTGAGCAAAGCCGGCCACCTTGGGCAGCGCCGGCCCGAAGAGCTGGACCACCCGCGGATCGTCCTCGCCGAGCTCACCCGGGCCCGTTCTCCGGACGTCGCCGATCGACGCGTCGACCCCATCTTCGTTCGGCTGGCCCGCCGTCGGGGTGCTCTCGTTCAACCGTCCGCCCTCTCCTCGTCACCCTCACGCTGCCTTCACTGTTCCACGTGAAACATCCAACCGGAGGCGGCTGGGAGGAACGTCTGGTCGCGCTTCACCGGTTCCGACCCATACCCAGTGGTCAGTTCCTGGACCGCGTCGGTCGGACGGAGCGGCGAGTGCCGGGGCCGCCGCCCGACGCACGAGGGTGGACCGAGCTGGCGACCCAGCCCCGGCGAGGCGGCAGGCCCCAGTCGCGCATGAGTTGGTCGAACACGTCCGAGACGGTCCGTTTCACGTGAAACCGCGGTGGCGCCCACTTCCGACGCCCGAGCGGTGAGGCACCCGCCGCCTTGCCCGCAGGCCACGAGCCCGCCTGTTTCACGTGAAGCAGTTGAGCCTCGGGGGCCGGGGCGCAAGCTGGCCGGGATCCCCCAGTGGGAGGAAGGCGAACACCCCCGCGGCTCATCGGGCTTTCCCCGGATGACCCTCCGTTTCACGCGAAACGCCCGACTGCCAGCACCCGCGCCGTGGCGCGGCGCGCCGCCGCACGCATGACGCCGTCCCGGCAATGTGGAGTCCCGGCAATGTGGAGGGCCCCTCCTTCTGCCGGCGCTCGCCTCAGGAGGGGCGCACCACGACGTGTCGGGAGGGCTCGACACCTTCGCTGTCGCTCACGAGTCCGGCTTCGGCAACCGCGTCGTGGACCACCTTGCGCTCGAACGGGTTCATCGGTTCGAGGGCCAAGGACTCTCCCGAGTCCCGCACCCGCGCGATCGCTTCCCTCGCGACCTCCACCAGCTCAGCCCGGCGGCCGGCGCGGAAGCCCGCGATGTCGAGCATCAGCCTGCTGCGCTCGCCCGTCTTCGTCTGTACCGCCAGCCGCGTCAGTTCCTGGATCGCGTCGAGGACCTCGCCGTCATCCCCCACCAGCCGGCGCAGAGCCTGTTCCGAGCCCGGTTCCGCGACGATCGCCACGGCCGCACGCCCGTGCTCGACGTCGATGTCGATGTCCCCGTCGAGGTCGGCGATGTCCAGGAGCTCCTCGAGGTAGTCCGCGGCGATCTCGCCCTCCTCCTCCAGACGGCGCGTCACGCTGCTCGCCGCCTGCTCCTCATCAGCTGGAACAGTCGGCACAGGCTGCTCGCTCATGGCTCTCCTCGTGGGCAGGTGCGGTCGGTCCGCACGTCACTTCTCGGGGGACTTGCTCGGGGTGCGCGGTGACTTCCCGGAAGGCTTCGACTTGGACGATCCCGGGGAACCGGAAGGGCGCGACGTGCCGTTCTTGTCGGCCGACTTCGCCGCCTCCGACGGCTTTCCGGCGCTCGCCGAACCGGCCGAACCGGAGGACTTCCGCGGTACGGCATCCCCGGACGCGCCGGACTTGCCGCCGGCGCCCGGCTTCCGGGCTGCGCCCGACTTCTTTCCGCTCGACTTCGCGCCGCTCGGGCTCGACCCGCCCGGCCTCGTGGGACCGGTACCGTCGGGGGCACCGCGCTTCTGCGCAGTGCTCGCCCTACCGGACCCGGCAGCCTTCGCGGAAGAGTTTCCCGACTTCGCAGGACCGTCCCCCTTCGCCCCACTGCCCGACTTGGCGGGGCCGCCCGGCTTGCCCGAGCCCGCCGGCTTCGCACCGGGCTTGGCAGGGCCACCGGACTTTCCGGAAGCACCGGACCTCGCTGCACCGGGCGCAGCAGCAGCACCGCCACCGCCCTTGGCCCGGTCCTTGCGCTTGGGCTGAACACGCTGCCCGCGGGGCTTCTCCTCGGTCGGCTCAGGCTTCTCCTCCTCGAGCACGATGCCGCGTGCCGCGGCCTTCTTCGCCCGCCGCTCCTTGAGCAACCGCTCCGCCTCCGACCCCGGCGTCGGGTTACGGCGGATCACGTAGAACTGCTGGCCCATCGACCACAGGTTCGTCGTGGTCCAGTAGATCAGCACACCGATCGGGAAGTTCACGCCGGAGATCGCGAACACCAGCGGAAGGATGTACAACAACACCTTCTGCTGCTGCGCCATCGGGCCTTGCAGAGCCGTCGCCGGCATGTTCTTACGGGTCAGCTGACGCTGCGTGAAGAACGTCGTCGCCGACATCAGGACGATGAGCACCGCGGCCAGGACCTTGACGCTCACGCTGGCCGTTGGCTGGAGGAACCAGTCGGAGAGTCGGGCACCGAACAGCGTGGCATCGGTGAACTCCTGGGCGACGTTCTGCGTCAATGGACCCAGGTTGTCCCGACTATATGTCCCGTCCGCCAGCTGCGGCATCGAGTACAGCACTCGGAACAGGGCGAAGAAGATGGGGGACTGGGCCAGGATCGGCAGACACGAGGAGAACGGGTTCGTCCCGTGCTTGCGATACAGCTCCATCGTCTCCCGGCTCATCGCCTCACGGGACGCGGGATCGGTCTTACCCTTGTACTTCTTCTGGATCTTCTGCATGTCCGGCGCCAGGAGCTGCATCCCCCGGGACGCCTTGATCTGCTTGACGAACAACGGGATCAGGATGATCCGCATGACGATGACGAGGCCGACGATCGACAGCGCCCAGGTGCCGCCGGACGCGTGGTCCAGCCCGAGCGTGACGAGAAGACCGTGGAACTGGACCATGATCCAGGCCACGGCAACCATCAGCGGGTAGAGGATGCTGTCGAACCAACCCATCTAGCGGAGCTCCTCGCTCGTGGGCGTACCAGCGCCATCAGGCGTCGTCGT
>CAYQFJ010000035.1:0-22535 GCA_964416715.1 uncultured Actinotalea sp.
GCCTTGATCGGCGTGGTGTAGAACGCCTTGCGGCCCCGCTCCAGTGCCAGGTGGACGGCGAACTCCCCGACGACCGTCTTGCCGGCGCCGGTGGGGGCGGCCACCAGCACCCCGCGACCGGCCTCCAGGGCCGCGCACGCCTCCCGCTGGAACGGGTCGAGCTCGAACTCGAACGTGGTGGCGAAGCCCCCGAGGCTGCTGGAGGCCTCCGCCGCCCGACGACGGGCGGCGGCGTACCGCTCGGCCGGTGACGACATGTCCCCAGCCTAAGCCGGGGCTTCAGGCCGAGGCGCGAGCCCTCCGGTTCAGGCAAGGACGCGCAGGGCGTCCGGGACCACCTCGGCCCGGATCGGGAGGCGGCCCACCGGCTCACCGTCCGCGTAGGCCACCGGGGGCTGTCGGCCCAGGTCGCTCGGTTCGAGCAGCACGGTCCTCGTCCGGACGACCCGGCAGGCGGGGTGGGACAGGTGGCCTCCGCGGTACACCCTCGGGAAGACGACGAGCAGCCCGCGCCGGGTCAGCGGGCCGGCGAGCAGCACGTCCAGCATGCCGTCGTCCACCTCCGCGTCCGGCGCGATGTGCATCCCACCGCCGAACGACGGCGTGTTCGCGACCGCGACGAGCGTGCCGGCCGACTCGCAGGTCCCCTCGTCCGTGGTGACCCGGTACCCGTACGGCCGGAACCCGCCGAGCTCGCCGCCCAGCGCGCGGACGTAGCGCAGGGTGCCACGTGGCCGGCGCAGTGTGTTCGCCCGGGCGTTCACCGCGGCGTCGAAGCCCGCGGAGAGGACCGCGAGGTACCAGGTGCTCTCACCCGCCTGCTCGCCCGCCTGCTCGCCCGCCCTGCCGGCCGGAGTCGCCCGGACCGCGTCGATCCGCCGCCCGCCGGACTCGAAGGCCTGCTCGATGCGCCGGACCGCGGCGGTCACGTCGCGCCGGGGCATCCCGACGGCGCGCGCGATGTCGTCCCCGGTCCCGGCGGGCACGATCCCCAGCGGGAGGTCCGTCCCGGCGGCCACCTGGGCCGCGAGGTTGATCGTCCCGTCCCCGCCGACGACGACGAGCGCGTCCACGCCCGCCTCGGCCGTCGCGCGCGCCCTGTCGAGCGTGCTCGCGCGGTCCGGACCGGTGAGCCGGACCACCTCGTGCCCCCGGTCGGCCAGCACGGCGAGGGCCTCACGGCCTCGTCGTGCACCTCGCCCGCCTCCGGCCGCCGGGTTGAGCACGACGCCGAGCCGAAGCCGGCTCACCGCCCGGGCTCGGGGACGTGGTCCGCTCCGTCCGGCCCCGATGCGTCGTCGGTGCCGTCGGCGTCGCGCCGGTCCGCCCTGCGGTCACGCAGGTGGCATACCCCGACGGCGGCCGCGTACAGCGCGCAGATCGGGATGGCGAGGGCGAACATCGAGATGGCGTCGCCGGTCGGCGTCGCGACCGCCGCGAAGACGAACGCCAGCATCACCGCCCACCGCCAGCCGCCCTGCCAGGTGCGCGCCCGCACGACCCCGGCGAAGGTCAGGCCCACCATCACCACCGGGACCAGGAACGCCAGCCCGAAGGCGAGCACCATGCGCATGATGAACTCGAGGTACGTCTGCGCCGGGATGAGGTTCACGCCCTGCGGCGGGGTGAAGCCGGACAGCAGCGCGACGGCCTTGGGCAGCACCCACCAGGCGATCCCGGCGCCGACGAGGAACAGCGGCAGCCCAGCGGCGAGGAACCCGACCGCGTACCACCGCTCTCGACGCGTGAGCCCGGGGGTGACGAAGGCCCAGAGCTGGTACAGCCACCACGGGCTGGACAGGATCACCCCGGCGAACAGCGCCACCTTGATCTGCATGTCCAGCGGTGTCGCCACCCCGCCGAAGTTCAGTGCGATCAGCTCTCCGCGGGCCTCGGCGAGCTCGGTGATCGGGCCCTGGAGCTGGTCGAAGATCGGCAGGTACCAGATCCAACCGGCGATCGCGCCCACGAGGATCCCGCCGACGGCGAGCATCAACCGGGTGCGCAGCTCGCGCAGGTGCTCCCGCAGCGGCATGCGCCCGTCACGGTTGCGGCGGCCGCCGCGGACCACGCCTGCCGCCTCAGCCCCGAGGGCGCTCACCGTCGTCGTCCGGTTCGGCGCCCGAGCGGGCGGGCGCCGCGGTGTCCCGGTCGGAGGTGCCGGAGGCGGAGCCGTCCGCGTCGGCGTCCTGGGCCGTCGCGGACGAGTCGTCCTGCTGGGCGTCCCTCCGGTCGCCCGGATCACCCTGCTTGTCGTCGCCGCCCTTGGTCTCGGACCTGAAGATCTTCAGCGACTTCGCCACGCCGCGCGCCAGGTCGGGCAGCCGGCGCGCCCCGAACAGGAGCAGGATGATCGCCAGCAGGATCGGCAGCTCCCAGCCGCGAAGATTTCCCACGATCGATGTCCTCCCTGGTCGTGTCCGTTCACTCTACCGTCGCGCTGGCCCGCCGAAGACGCCCGCGGCGCCCTCCGGCAGCTGCTCCTCAGCGGGAGAACGACCGCCACCGACGACGCGTCTCGGCGTGGCGCTCGGCGCGTGCGGCCCGACGCCGGGCGGTGGCCACGGCCGCCTCCGCACGCCGCTCACGGGCCGGACCGGGGTCGGTCAGGTCGACCGGGGCGATCGGCGCGCGTTCCTCGGCGAGCACCGTGAGCTCCTCGGCCCGTTCGGCGACCTCCTCGAGCACCTGTGCGGCCCGGTCGAGCTCGCGCAGCAGCTCACGTCCCGAGCGGTACACCCGACGCAGCACGAAGAACGCGCCGACGCCGGCGCCGACCACCAGCACCGTCCAGACCGTGAACCACAGCACCCGGCCAGGGTACTGGTGGGCGGCGGGGCCGCCGGGCCGCGGGCCGGGAAGGCGTGGGCGGGGTACGCCGGGACGGCGGTGCTACCGGTAGTGCTCGAGCGCCGCGCGCGCGGCCCGCGCCACGTCGTCGGCAAGCTCGGCGGGCTCGACGGCCCGCACGTGCTCGGCGATGCGTAGCAGCAGGTGGTGCAGCCACGCGGCCGAGCCGACCCGCAGGGTGACCCGGAACCCACCGTCGGGCAGGTCGACCGTCTCCTCGACCGGGAGCTGCTCGGCGACCCACCGCGCGGCACCGTCGAGCTCGATGACGACGCGGTCCTGGTCCTCGCGCGGACGGAAGGTCGCGGGCGCCGCACCGTCCTCGGGCCGCGACGCCACGGGGGTCTCCAGCAGGTCGGCCGCCATCACACGGTCCAGCCGGAACAGCCGCTCGTCCCCGACGCCGTGGCACCACGCCTGCAGGTACGAGCGCTCGTCGCCGGTCAGGAGCTGCCACGGGTCCACCTCTCGCACCGAGACCCGGTCCGCCGCGTCCACGTAGCGCAGCCGCACCCGCCGCCCCTCGCGCAGCGCACGCCTGAGGGTCGCGACGACCTCGGGCGCGGCCGAGACCGAGAGCTGGACGTCCACGCTCGCGGCGGCCTCCCCGGTGGCCGCCGTCAGCACCTCGAGGGTGCTGAGGAGCACCTCGCGCTCGGCCGGCTCGAGCACCTCGCCCACGGACTCGTGCAGCGCGCGCAGGGCCGCGACCAGCGTCACCGCCTCGCGGGTGCCCAGCCGCAGGGCCCGCGTCATACCCCGGGACTGGGTCAGCCGCAGCACCCCGGAGTCCAGCGACGCCGCGTCGAAGTCGATCAGGTCGTCCGGCCAGTAGCCGGGGGTACCGGTCATCCACAGGGTGTCGACGTCCCGCAGGACCTGCTCGGACGTGGTGCCGAAGTGCTCGGCGACCTGGTCGACCCGGACACCGGGGTTCCGTTCGAGGTACGCGACCAGGCCCAGCAGCCGGACCACGCGCTCCGGGGTGCGCTCAGCCATCGACGCCCCCCTCCACCGTGCCCGAACCCACCTGCGCCAGTGCGACGGCCGCGGTCAGCCGTCGCACCACGGCGTCGCGCAGCGTCGCGGGGGCCAGAGCGATGACGGCATCCGTGTACCCGACGATCTCGTCGGCGAGGTCCGTGGTGCGCGTGTACGCCACCGCCACGAGGTCCATCCCCTCGGGCAGGTCTAGGCTCGGCGGGGGCTCCGGACGCTCGTCCCCCTCGAGCGCACGGGACCGCACGGCCCCGGCTCGCTCCGGTGCCACGGCCAGCCACGCCGTCCTGGCGTCCCCGTCCCGGGCGCTGCGCAGCAGTGCCATGGGATCGGCGCCCGGCGGGACGGTGAACGCGTCCGGACCACCGCTGGTCGTCACCGTGCCGACGATGCGGCTCAGCCGGAAGACCCGAGGCGCGTCCCGGTCCCGGTCGTGCCCCACCAGGTACCAGCCTCCCCCGCTGGCGACCAGCCGCCACGGCTCGACGTGCCGGCGCAGCACCTCCCCCGTGCTCGCGGCGCGGTACGTGAAGGCGACGACCTGGCGCGCGTGCGTGGCGTCCAGCAGCGGTCCGAGCGCCGGCCCGGCAGGGTGGATGCGCGGGGCGAGCCCGGCCACGGCGTCGGCCTGGCCGGCCCCCTCGCCGACCACCCGCAGCTTGGTCAGCGCGCGCAGCGCGTCGGTCCGGACCGTCTGGTCCTGCCACAGCTCCGCCGCGAGGGCGAGCACACCGAGCTGGGCCGCGCTGAGCTGCATCGGCGGCAGGGCGTAGGCGTCCCCGTCGACCCGGTAGCCCTGGTCGTCGCCGTGCGCGGCGCTGGAGACCGTCACGACGGGGACGCCGAGCTCGCGCAGGGTCTCCTTGTCCCGCTCGAACATCCGCTCGAAGGCGTCGTCCGAGGCCGAGGCGTCGTAGCCCGCGACCGAGCCGCGGATCTGCTCCTTGGTCATCCGCCCGGTCGTGTTGACCAGCGCGATCACCAGGTTCAGCAGCCGCTCGGCGGGAGGCAGGCTCGGGGACATCGCGACCTACGCTAGCGGCCCGGCGGTAGCGTGCGGGGATGATCACGTGGCGCGCCGGGACGGTGGCCTCGCTCGGCAGGTCCTGGGCCGGATCGATCGAGGTCGAGGTGGACGTCGACGGCGACGGCCGGGTCCGCGCACTGGCCCACCCGGAGCTGGTCGGCACCCCGGCGGTCGGCGCGCGCGCCCTGCTGAACGTCACCGCACTGGACCGAGGGCTGGGCACCGGCGGCTACGCCCTCGTCGTCGCCCTGCCGGAAGACCTGCCCGACGACGTCGTTCCCGGGCCCGGCCACCTGGTCAAGGCCCGCTACACCCCGTTGCAGACCATGGTCCTCGGGGTGGACGAGCAGGAGTCCGAGCACCACGAGCTGCTGCGGGACGCCGATGACCTCGCCGGAACCCCGGTCGTCGTGGCGGACCTGCACTCCTCCCTGCCGGCGATCCTCGCGGGGATCCGGCTGGGAGCCCGGCTGTCGGGGCGCTCGAACCCTCGCGTCGCCTACGTGATGACCGACGGCGGTGCGCTGCCGGCATGGTTCTCGCGCAGCGTCGCGCGGCTGCGGGAGACCGGCTGGCTGGAGGCGTGCGTCACGGTCGGGCAGGCCTTCGGCGGTGACCTGGAGGCGGTCACGGTGCACACCGGGCTGCTCGCCGCCCGGCTGGTCGCGCGCGCCGACGTCGTGGTGGTCACCCAGGGACCGGGCAACCTCGGGACCGGCACCCGGTGGGGCTTCTCCGGGGTGGGTGCCGGCGAGGCGCTCAATGCGTCGGCCGTGCTCGGTGGGGCGCCCGTCGCCGCGCTACGGGTGTCCGGCGCCGATCCCAGGCCCCGACACCGCGGGATCTCCCACCACAGCCTGACCGCCTACGGCCGGGTGGCCCTGCTGCCCGCCGACGTCGTCGTCCCGGTCGCGGACCCGCAGGACCCACCGGCGCCGTCCGCCCGCTCCGACCTGCTCGACCTGGTCGCGCAGCAGGCGGTCGGGCTGTGCGAGCCGCACGGACGGCACCGGATGGTCCGGGTCCCGGCCGGAGCGGCCCTGCGGGCGGCGCTGGACGAGTCGCCGGTGCGCCTGAGCACGATGGGGCGCGGCATGGACCAGGACCCGGAGGCGTTCCTCGCGGCGGGTGCGGCGGGGGTGCACGCCGCGTCGCTGCTGGACTAGCTGACACCGGCCCGGCCGGACCACTCGTCCGGACTAGTCGTCCGGGGTCGTCGAGGAGTGCAGCGCGACCAGCGTCGCCAGCCGGCGGGCCTCGGCGACCGCACGTCGGCCGTCGGCCGCCTGCACCCCCATCACGGCGAGCGTGTCGCCGTCGGCCAGGTCGAGCTGCACCCACGGGCGCCCCTGTCCGAAGCGCACCGAGACGATCTCGTTCCATGCCAGCCGGCGGGTGAAGAACAGGTTCCGCACCGTCAGGCCGTCGTCGTCGGGCAGGGCGCGGACCTGGGCCTGCCGCACCAGGAACCAGGCGAGCAGCAGGCCGAACACCACGATGCCGAGACGGTCCAGCAACGACTGCCGCCCGGCGGAGACGCCCGGCAGCAGCAGCGCGAGGGCGACGGTCCCGCCGAGCACGACGACGGCCAGCACTCCGCAGACCAGGCGTGCGGCCCGGGGACGGAACGGGGTGTGGTCGGGCGTCACAACCGGCACGCGTGGATCGAGGTGACCAGGATCGCCCGGGCACCGACGTCGTACAGCTGGTCCATGACCTGGTTGGTCCGGTCCCGTCGCACCATCACCCGGACGGCCGACCAGCCCTCCTTGTGCAGGTCGGAGACCGTGGGCGACTCCAGACCCGGCGTCACCGCCACCGCGGCGTCGACCAGCTCGGTCGGCACGTCGTAGTCCATGAGCACGTACTGGTGGGCGACCAGCACGCCCTGGAGCCGCCGGCTGAGCACGTCCAGGCCGTGCGGTGCCGCGCGGTCCCCGTTGGGACGGATCAGCACGGCCTCGGACTCCAGGATCGGGTCCCCGAACACCTCCAGACCCGCACCGCGCAGCGTGGTGCCGGTGGAGACCACGTCCGCGACGACGTCGGCGATGCCGAGCTGGACCGCGGACTCGACGGCGCCGTCCAGGGAGACCACCGACGCGTCCACCCCCTGCCGACGCAGGTGGGCGTCCACCAGCACCGGGTACGACGTCGCCACCCGCTTGCCGGCGATCTGGGCGACCTCGGTGAGGGTTCCCGCGGGCGCGGCGTACCGGAAGGTCGAGCCGCCGAAGCCCAGCGCCATGTGCTCGACGGCGTCGGCCCCCGAGTCCAGCAGCAGGTCACGCCCGGTGATCCCGGCGTCCACCGTGCCCGAGCCGACGTAGACCGCGATGTCCCGCGGGCGCAGGAAGAAGAACTCGATGTGGTTCTCCGGGTCCATCAGCACCAGCTCGCGCGGGTCGCGGCGCTGGCGGTAGCCCGCCTCGCGCAGCATGTCGGCGGCGGGCTCGGACAGGGAGCCCTTGTTCGGTACGGCGATCCGGAGCACGTCGGTCCTCGTCGGTCGGCGGGCCTGCGGCCCGGTGGAACGGTACGGCTGGTCAGTGGTGCGTCCGGCGGGTGCCGGCACGGGCCTGCGGGGCGCCCGTCACAGGTGCGCGTAGACGTCCTGCAGGGTCAGACCCCGCGCGATCATGAGCACCTGCAGGTGGTACAGGAGCTGGGAGATCTCCTCGGCGGTGCGCTCGGCGCCCTCGTGCTCGGCGGCCATCCAGACCTCCGCGGCCTCCTCGACGATCTTCTTGCCGATCGCGTGCACCCCGGCGTCCAGCGCGGCGACGGTGCCCGACCCCTCCGGGCGCTCCCGGGCCCGGTCGCTGAGCTCGGCGAACAACGAGTCGAAGGTCTTCACGGGCACAGAGCCTAGACGTCCGGGCACCGCCGCGGGCCGGACGTCCGTCACGCGCCCGCTTCCCGCAGGGCGGCCACCGTGGCGATCGCGGCCTCGGCGGCCTCGGCGCCCTTGTCCTCCCGGGACCCCGGCAGGCCCGCCCGGTCCAGCGCCTGGGCCTCGTCGTCACAGGTGAGCACGCCGAAGCCGACCGGGACGCCGGTCCGCACCGCGACCTCCGTCAGCCCGTCGGTGGCCGCCGAGCAGACGTACTCGAAGTGCGGTGTGCCGCCCCGGATCACGACCCCCAGGGCCACCACGGCGTCGACGCCGGTCGCCGCCAGCCGGGAGGCGGCCACGGGCAGCTCGAAGGACCCGGGGACGCGGACCTCCGAGGTGACGGTCGCCCCGGACGCGGCCAGCGCGCGTCGGGCCCCGGCCAGCAGGCCGCCCATCACCTCCTCGTGCCAGCTCGCGGCGACGACGGCGATCCGCATACCGGTGCCGTCGGCACTGAGCCCGGGTGCTCCGGCTCCGCTCATGGTCGGTCCTCCTCGGTCGGTGGGGTGACGATCGTGCTGAACAGGTGACCCATCGAGGCCGCCTTGGTGCGCAGGTACGCCTCGTTCTCGGGGGTCCGGCCGACCTCCAGGGGCAGCACCTGGTCGACCTCGATGCCGTGCGCGGTCAGGCCGGTCACCTTCGCCGGGTTGTTGGTCAGCAGCCTGACCGTGTCCAGGCCCAGGTCGGTCAGGATCGCCGCGGCCGCGCCGTACTCCCGGCGGTCCGCCGGCCAGCCGAGGTCGAGGTTCGCCTCGACGGTGTCGCGTCCCGCGTCCTGCAGGGCGTACGCCTCGATCTTGGCGAGCAGCCCGATCCCGCGTCCCTCGTGGCCACGCAGGTAGACCACCGCACCACCGTGCGCCGCCACCTGGGCCATCGACGCCTCGAGCTGCGGTCCGCAGTCGCAGCGCAGCGAGCCGAAGGCGTCGCCCGTGAGGCACTCCGAGTGCACCCGGACCAGCGGTGGCGGCTCGCCCGGGCTCCCGGCCTGCTGCGCTCCGTTCATGGTGTCGGCACCGGGGTGCGCGCCGTCCGGGCGCTCGGCGACCAGGGCGACGTGCGCCGAGCCGGAGCGCAGGTCGCGGTACCCGTGCACGGTGAACGTCCCGAACGCGGTGGGCAGCTGCGCCGACCCGGTGGGGTGCACGCGCCGTTGCGGCCCGCTCGGAGCCTCGCCCGGGTCCACGTCGCCGTGCAGACGCCGCCAGGAGATCAGGTCCTCGATGGTCAGCAGCACCAGGCCGTTGTCACGGGCCAGTGCGGCGGCGGCCGGCAGCCGCATCATCGAGCCGTCGTCGTGCACCACCTCGGCGATGCCGGCCACCGGTTCCAGCCCGGCCAGGCGGCACAGGTCGACCGCGGCCTCGGTGTGCCCGGCCCGGTGCAGGACTCCGCCGGGGACCGCCCGCAGCGGCAGCACGTGACCCGGCCGGATGACGTCCTGCGGTCCGCTGCCCGGCTGGGCCAGCACCCGCAGGGTGTGGGCCCGGTCCGCCGCGGAGATTCCGGTGCTCACCCCGTGCGCCGCGTCCACGGTCACGGTGTAGGCGGTACGCCGCGGGTCCTGGCTGTGCGGAACCATCAGCGGCAGCTCGAGCACGTCGGCACGTTCACCGGTCATCGGCGCGCACAGGTAGCCCGAGGAGTGGCGGATCGTCCAGCCCACCCACTCCGCGGTGGCCGACTGCGCCGCCAGGACCACGTCCGCCTCGTTCTCCCGATCCGGGGAGTCCGCGACCAGCACCGGCCGGCCGGCACGCAGTGCCTCGATGGCCTGCTCGACCGTCCCGGTCTCGATCGGGACGTCCGCCTCGGCGTGCGTGCTCGGCTCAGACATCCTGGACCTCCTCCGGCACCGCAGGCTCGGGAGCCTCTCGCCGCCCACCGGCCAGCAGCCGCTCGACGTACTTCGCGACCACGTCCACCTCGAGGTTGACCCGGTCCCCCGGGCGCAACCCGCCGAGGGTCGTGGCGGCCAGCGTGGTCGGGATGAGGGAGACGCCGAACCTGTCCGACCCGACGGTGGTCACGGTCAGCGACACGCCGTCGACCGCGATCGACCCCTTGCGCGCCACGTACCGGGCGAGGTCCGACGGGCACCCGATCACCAGGTCGTCCCAGCGCGGGCCCGGGTCCCGGGACAGCAGCTCGCCGACGCCGTCGACGTGGCCCTGGACCAGGTGCCCGTCCAGGCGCCCGTCGGCCCGGACCGCTCGCTCGAGGTTGACCCGGGTCCCGGGGACCGCCGAGCCCAGCGTGCTGTGCCGCAGCGTCTCCGGCATGACGTCCATGCTGAGCTCCGCGCCCTCGATCGCGGTCACCGTCAGGCAGACGCCGTCGACGGCGATCGAGTCGCCCAGCCCGGTGCCCTCGGTGACCCTCGGTCCGTGCAGGACCAGGCGGGCGTCACCCTCGCCGCCGGCGTCGGCGTGCGGTTCCAGCGCGACGACGGTGCCGATCTCCTCGACGATCCCGGTGAACATCAGTCCTCCTCCGTACGGGCATCCAGTGCTGCTCGGGTGTCGGCGACGACCAGCACGTCCGGGCCGAGCGGTACCACGTCGCCGGTGCGCAGCCGTAGCGCCTCGGCGAGCGTCGCGACGCCGAGGTCCTGCACCGAGGGCGTCCCGGCCCCGAGCAGGACCGGCGCGAGGTAGGCGTGCACCCGGTCCACGACGCCGGCCCGCAGGAACGCCGTGGCGAGCCGTGGTCCGCCCTCCACGAGCAGGTGCCGCACCTCGCGCTGCGCCAGGACGTCGAGCACCTCGCCGACTTCGCGCGTGGGCACGGTGACCAGCTCCCCGCCCGGTCCACGGAGCCGTGCGCCCGGCGGTACGTCGCGATGCCCGACGACGACGCGCAGCGGCTGGTGCGGAACCGGTGCGTCGTCCTCGCCGCGAGCGGTCAGGCTCGGGTCGTCGGCGAGCGCCGTGCCGGTGCCGACGGCGATCGCGTCGACCTCCGCGCGGACCCGGTGGGCGTGTGCCCGGGACTGCGCAGAGGTGATCCACCGGCTGGTGCCGTCCGCTGCGGCGACCCGGCCGTCCAGGGTGGACGCGATCTTCAGCGTGACGAACGGTCGCCCGTGCCGGACCGCGAACAGCCAGGGCCCGAGCAGGCGCTCGGCCTCGACGCGACGGACGCCCCCGACGACGTCGACCCCGGCCGAGCGCAGGACCTGTGCGCCCCCCGCAGCCGCCTGGTTCGGGTCGTCGACGGCGTAGACGACGCGGGCCACCCCGGCGCCGAGGAGCGCCTCGGTGCAGGGACCGGTGCGCCCCGTGTGGTTGCACGGCTCCAGGGTGACCACCGCCGTGCTGCCGGTGACGACGGCGCCACGGTCCCGCGCAGCGCAGAGGGCGGCGACCTCGGCGTGCGGGGTGCCGGCGCCCCGGTGGAAGCCCTCGGCGAGCGTGTGCCCGTCGCGGTCCAGCAACACGCATCCCACCCGTGGGTTGGGTCCGTGGGCGGGGCCGTGCGCGGCCAGCTCGAGCGCGCGATCCATCGCTGCCGTCTCGGCCGGGGTCGCTGCCGTCGCACGGGTGCTCGGACCAGGACCGGCGGGGTCGACCGACGCGACGCGGTCCGCGGGGTGGGTCACCGTGCAGCCTCCGAGCCTCAGGCTCCGGGGGCATCGCGAGGCGACGCCGGCGTCACGACGCCGTAACCCGGTCGGACCCGACCGGCCCGGCGTCGGACACCACGTGCTTCCTCCCATCCGGACTCTCACCGTCGGTCCTGGAGTTCCACCAGGTCAGCCGGTCCCGCCGCCACGGGCACCGGACGGAGCCGACGCTCGGGACGTCGTGACCGGGTCGCGGACTGTCACCGCCGGCTCGGAATTTCACCGACCCCGGAGCACGTACGTGTTCACCGTCGATTCTGCCACACGCGGGTCGGCGGGTGGGCCCACGGCAGGCGGCCGGCGCGGTGACCCGTCAGTCCCGGTGGGCCTGCGTGGCCAAGGTGCGCAGCTCCGCGACGGCCGACGTCGCGTCGTCGGCCCCGTAGACCGCCGAGCCCGCGACGAACACGTTCGCCCCGGCGTCGGCCGCGCGCTCGATCGTCTCGGCCGACACTCCGCCGTCGACCTGCACCCACACGTCCAGGCCCGCGGCGGAGATCGCGTCCCGGGCACGACGGATCTTCGGCAGCGTGGCGTCGATGAACGACTGGCCGCCGAACCCGGGCTCCACGGTCATCACCAGGAGCATGTCGATCTCACCGAGCAGGTCCAGGTACGGCTCCACGCCCGTCGCCGGCCGCAGCGCGAGACCGGCGCGCGCGCCGAGCCGCCGCAGCTCGCGCGCCAGCCGGACGGGGGCGCGTGCGGCCTCGGCGTGGAAGGTCACCGAGGCGGCGCCCGCCTCGGCGAAGCCCGGTGCCCAACGGTCCGGGTCCTCGATCATCAGGTGCGTGTCGATCGGCACCGGGGAGACCTGCACCAGTCGCTCGACCACCGGCAGCCCCAGGGTCAGGTTCGGGACGAAGTGGTTGTCCATCACGTCCACGTGGGCGAAGTCGGCCGAGGAGATCCGGCCGAGCTCGCGCTCCAGGTTGCTGAAGTCCGACGCGAGGATGCTGGGGCTGATGACGACGTCCATGGGCTCAGTCTCCCGTGCCGGGGTGCGCGGCGGTAGCCGGGGGGCGGCGGCGCAGCAGCGCCAGGAACATCGCGTCGGTTCCGTGCACGTGCGGCCACAGCTGCACCCACGGGCCGGGACCGAGCGGGATCGAGGAGTCGCCGGAAGGCCCGACGGCCGACCGGACCACCGGCCGGGCGTCGAGCTGGTCGACGTCGTCCCGGCGCCGCAGCACGTCGCGCACCACGAGCTGGGTCTCCGCCGGGTGCGGCGAGCACGTCACGTACGCGACCACTCCCCCGGGACGCACCGCGTCCAGGGCGGACCCCAGCAGGTCACGCTGCAGCGCCGTGAGCACCGCGAGGTCGGCCGGCTGCCGCCGCCAGCGCGCCTCGGGCCGGCGTCGCAGCGCGCCGAGGCCGGTGCACGGGGCGTCCAGGAGCACCCGGTCGTAGGTGGACGGCTCGTCGGCGCCGATCCGGCGACCGTCGCCCTGGCGCACGTCCACGACGTCGCGCGGCAGCGCCGCCACCGAGCGCCGTACCAGGCCCGCGCGGTGCGGGTGCAGCTCGACGGCGGTCAGGTGGACGTCCCGCCCCACGGCGACCGAACCGAGCAGAGCCGTCTTGCCCCCCGGCCCGGCGCACAGGTCGAGCCACCTCTCCTCGGCCCGGCCCTCGGTCTGGACCACGGCCTGGGCCAGGGCGAGCGCGACGAGCTGGCTCCCCTCGTCCTGGACACCCACCCGACCCTCGCGGGTACCGGCGACCTGGGACGGGTCGCCGGCGGCGAGCACGACGGCGGTCGGGGCCCACCTGCCCGCGGACCCCCGATGTGTCTCGAGGACGGCCTCGCGCTCGGCCAGGCCGGGTCGGACGACCAGTGTGACGCCCGGAGCGGAGTTGTCCGCCTCCAGCAGGGCCTCGAGCTCTCCGGGATCGCGCCCGTCCCCGACGAGGGCCTGGTGCAGCGCGCGGACCACCCACGCCGGGTGGCTGTGCACGACCGCGAGCCGGTCGTGCGGGTCGTCGCCGGCATCTTCGGCGATCCGGTCGAGCCACTCCTCGAGCGGCGTCGCGGCGATCGCCCGGAGCACGGCGTTGACGAGCTTGGCGGCTCCGGCACCGGTCACCTCCCGCGCGAGCCCGACCGTCTCGGAGACCGCGGCGTGCGCGGGCACCCGCATCCCGAGCACCTGGTGCGCACCCAGCCGGAGCAGGTCGAGCAACGGCGCGTCGAGCACGTCCGCCGGCCGCGCGGCCGCCCGCGCGATCACGGCGTCGTACCGTCCGCGCAGCCGGAGCGTGCCGTAGGCGAGCTCGGTGGCGAACGCGGCGTCACGTCCGGTGATGCCGCGCGCGGTGAGCATCGGGGGCAGAGCCAGGTTGGCGTACGCGTCGGACTCCGCGACCTCGCGCAGCACGTCGAAGGCGGCGCGGCGTGCGGGGTCCCCGGTACGCCGCCGACGGGCAGGTGCCTGGGCGCTACGGCGCGGCGATCCCGCACGCCCGCGGGCTCGGTCGCCGGACCGCGACCCGCGCGCCGGCTCCGCACCGCTCATCGTCCCTGCCCGCCGTCTGCCCGGCCGCCCTCCGCCCGACCACCCTCCGCCCGACCACCCTGTGCACGCCCGGCCGGATCGTCGGCGGACGACCCGCCGAGCCGTGCGCCGGGTCCGGGCCGGGCACCCCGTGCCCAGTCCGCCGCGGGCATCATCCGCTTGCCGGCCGGAGCGACGTCGCCGAGCTCGACCGCCGACGTCGCGGTCCCCACCAGGACGCGCGACCGCTCCACCAGCAGCTCACCGGGCGCGAGCGTGGTCACCTCGGGTTCGGGGAGCACCGGGCCCAGCTTGAGCCGCCTGCCGTCCGGATCGGTGGTCCAGCCACCCGGCGAGGGCGTGCAGGCCCGCACCCGGCGGTCCACGGCCACCGCGGGGTGGTCCCAGCGGACCCTGCCGTCCTCCGAGGTCAGGCGCGGCGCCAGGCTCACCCCCTCGCCGCTCTGCGGCACGGGCACCAGCTGGCCGGCCTCCAGCCCGTCCAGGGTGGCGACCAGCAGACCGGCACCGGAGACGGCGAGGCGGCCCAGCAGGTCCCCCGCGGTGTCCCGTGGTCGCACCGCCTCGGTCAGGGTGCCCAGCACCGGCCCGGTGTCCAGCCCCTCCTCGATCCGGAACGTCGTGGCACCGGTCACCTCGTCGCCGTGCAGCAGGGCGTGCTGGACCGGCGCCGCGCCGCGCCACGCGGGGAGAACGGAGAAGTGCAGGTTGACCCAGCCGTGCCGGGGCAGGTCCAGCACCGCGGGCGGGAGCAGGTTGCCGTACGCCACGACGGGCGCACAGTCGACCGTCAGCTCCGCGATCCGGTGGTGGACCTCGGGGTCACGCATGGTCCTCGGGGTGAGGACCTCGAGCCCCGCCTCGACCGCGCGGGACCTCACCGGGCTCGGGGTCAGCCGACGGCCCCGGCCGGCCGGTGCGTCGGGACGGGTCAGCACCGCGACCACCTCGTGGGAGGAGGCGAGCAGCGCGTCCAGGGCGGGAAGGGCGACCTCCGGGGTCCCGGCGAACAGCAGACGCATCCGTCGATCCTAGGACCGTACGCGCGGCCTCCCGCTTCGATCAGTACGGGTCGGCGGGCTCCACCCTCGTCCGTACCGGCGTCACGTCCCGGCGCGCGCTGAGCGTGACGACCGCGGCCCGCACCCGCTCGACCACCTGCGTGGACCGCGACCACGGGGTGCGCACCAGCGCCCGGACCTGCCGGCCGGCGTCCGGGTCCAGCAGGGTCGGTGCGGACGCGGCCGGGCCCGGCTCGGCGTCGTCCAGCGGCAACGGGCCGAGCACCGTCGAGGCCCTCGGGAGCTCCACCCGGGCCAGCAGCGCGTCCACCGCCGCACGCTCGCCCTCCAACGAGACCAGGTGCACCGCCGGGGGCAGCCCGAGCTCCAGCCGGTCGTCCAGCTCGCGCCGGGCGAGGCCACCGGGGTCCCAGCGGACCAGTGCCTGGGACGGCGCGGGTGCCGCGTCGCCGACCAGCAGCACCACGCCGCCCTGCGTGGCCGGCCGGACCAGCGCCGCCGCCCCGATCCAGGTACGCAGGGCCCGCACCCCGGCGTCCAGCTCCGGACGACCGGTGAGCACGGCCGGATCCAGCAGGAGCGCGGCGGCGTACCCGCCCTCGGCGCGCGGCTCGGCACCGGGGGTGGCCACCACGACGGCGGGCTCCGCGGACACCTCCCGGATCACCGTCGAGGACGCCGCGGACACCCGGACGCGGGCTCCGGGGAACGCCCGTCCCAGCTCCTCCGCGGTGCGCTCCGACCCGACCCGCACCGAACGCAGGGTGGTGGCGCCGCACTCGGGACACCGCCAGTCCCCCGCCAGACGCCCGCACCATCGGCACGCCGGCGGGCTGTCGCGGGCAGGGAGCTGCAACGGGCCGTGACAGTCGGGGCACCTCGCGACGGTCCGGCACCTGCCGCACGCGGTCGCCGGCACGTAACCGGCGCGCGGTACCTGGACCAGCACCGGACCGCGCTCGAGCCCGTCACGGACCGCGCGCCACGCCGGGCTCGGCAGCCGCGCACCGGCGGCAGGCCCCTCTCGGGCGAGCTCGACCGACGTGAGCGCCACCACCCTCGGGGTGCGGCGCCGCACCACCGCTCGCGGGGCGGCCAGCGCGTGCGCCCACCCGGTGACGAGCCAGCGCTGGGCGGTCACCGACGGCACGTGCCCGCCGACCAGGAGCGCCGACCGGTGGAGCTCCGAGCGCAGTGCGAGCACCTCGCGGGCGTGCGGGTACGGGGCACGTGGCTCGGCGTGCAACGGGTCGCCGTCGTCCCAGCAGACCAGCAGCCCCGGCTCGCGGACCGGCGCGAAGGCGGCCGCCCGGGTGCCTATCGCCACCGTCGCCGCGCCCCGCAGCACCGCGAGGAAGGCACGGTAGCGGGCCGCGGGGCCGTCGTCGGCGGTCAGCCGGACCCAACCCCCGGCCCGGCCGGGCCGCCAGCCGGGGACCCCCGCCCGGCCGAGCGCCGCCTCGAGCTGCAGCACCTCGTCAGCGGAGGGCACCACGACCACCGCCCCCCGCCCCGCCCCCAGCACCGCCCGGACCGCGGCGCTCACGGCATCGGCCCAGTGCCTGCCGGCGTCCCCGGGGAGCGCCTGCCAGACGGCGCGCGGCGCCTCCCCGCTGCCCACCCGGCGCAGGAAGGCCGCCCCGCCGGTGTAGTCCGCCCACGGATCGCCGGCCGGGCCGCCGTCCGGCCCGTCGTCCTGGCGCTCGTCGGCCCCGGGCGGGATCCCGGGTCCCGGTGCGCGCCGTTCGGGCCGTTCGGGCCGTTCGGTCTCCGGCCCGGGCCAGCTCTCCTGCTCGACCCGGGCGTGCCGGGGCGGGACGGCCAGCCGCAGCACGTCGGCCAGGCCGCCCGCGTACCGGGCGGCGACCGCGCGCGCGACGGCGAGCACGTCGTCGGTCAGCACGGCCTCGGGTGAGACCACCCTTCTCAGCGGTACGAGCGGCCCGTCGTGGTCCGCCGTGTCGCGCCGCTCCAGGACGTACCCGTCCAGGTCCTGCCCACCGAACCGGACGCGCACCCGCACTCCCGGTGCGGCGTCGTCCGCCATGGTCGCCGGGACGGCGTAGTCGAACGGCCGGTCCAGGTGCGGCTGGGGGCGGTCCACCACGACCCGCGCGACCGGTTGCTGCTCCGCGATCGGTACCGGTGCGCGCGGGCGCCGGGGCCGCCGTCGTGCGGGAACCCCGCGGAGCGCGAGCTGCTCCGGGCGCCGCGCCCCCTCAGCGCCCTCCGGCGTGCCGTCGTCCACGGGCACATCCCATCACGGGGCCCCGACAGCGCGCTGCGACGGCCTGCGCAGTCAACCCAGGGCGTCCTGCAGGTCGAGGACCCGGTCGGTGCGCTCCCAGGTGAAGTCCGCCAGCTCCCGGCCGAAGTGCCCGTACGCGGCCGTCCGCGCGTAGATGGGCCGCAGCAGGTCCAGGTCCCGGATGATCGCCGCCGGGCGCAGGTCGAACACCTGGCGGATCGCCTCGGTGATCCGTGCGGGGTCCACCTGGTGGGTGCCGAACGTCTCCACGTACAGCCCGACGGGGTGCGCCGCCCCGATGGCGTAGGCGACCTGCACCTCGCACCGCCGGGCCAGACCCGCCGCGACCACGTTCTTGGCCACCCACCGCATGGCGTACGCCGCCGAACGGTCCACCTTCGAGGGGTCCTTCCCGGAGAACGCCCCGCCCCCGTGCCGGGCCATGCCCCCGTAGGTGTCCACGATGACCTTGCGCCCGGTCAGCCCGGCGTCGCCCTGGGGGCCGCCGATGACGAACTGCCCGGTGGGGTTGACCAGCAACCGGTGGCCCGTGGTGTCCACGTCGAGGTCCAGCGCGGCCAGCACCGGTGCGACCACCTGCTCGGCCACCTCGGGTGCCAGTCGGTCGGCCAGCGAGATCCCCGGGTCGTGCTGGGTGGAGAGCACGATCGTGTCCAGCCGCACCGGCCGGTCACCCTCGTACTCGATGGTGACCTGCGTCTTCCCGTCCGGGCGGAGGTAGTCGAGCACCCCCTCCTTGCGCACGGCCGCCAGGCGTTCGGACAGCCGGTGCGCCAGGTAGATCGGCAGCGGCATGAGCGAGGACGTGTCGTCGCTCGCGTACCCGAACATCAGACCCTGGTCCCCGGCACCCTGCAGGTCCAGCGGGTCGAGGTCCTCGGCACCCTGCCGTGCCTCCCAGGCGTTGTCCACCCCGGCCGCGATGTCCGGTGACTGCTGGCCGATCGACACCGAGACACCGCAGGAGGCGGCGTCGAACCCGATCGTGGAGGACGTGTACCCGATCCGGCGCACGACGTCGCGCACGACGGAGGGGATCTCGACGTAGGCCTTCGTGGACACCTCGCCGGCCACGTGCACCAGTCCCGTGGTGACCATGGTCTCCACGGCGACCCGCGCCCGCGGGTCCTGGTCGAGCATCGCGTCGAGGATCCCGTCCGAGATCTGGTCACAGATCTTGTCCGGGTGCCCCTCGGTCACGGACTCGGACGTGAACAGACGCAACGGGGCCACGGGCATGCCCCCAAGAATAGTGCGCGGGACTGCCGCGCCCCGAGGCCGGTCCGCGGCATGGACAGGACGGCGCGACTCAGTCGAGCCGGGCGACGACCGCGTCCCAGACGGCGTCCGAGACCTCGAGCTTCGAGCCCGCGGTCCTGCCGAGCACCTCGCCGTGCGCGTCCAAGATCGTCAGCTCGGTGTCCTGGTCGCCGAAACCTCGTCCGTCGGAGACGTCGTTGACCACGAGAAGATCAGCGCCCTTGCGGCGTGCCTTGGCGCGCCCGTGCGCCAGGACGTCGCCGGAGTCGTCCCCCGTCTCGGCCGCGAAACCCACCAGGACCTGGCCGGCACGGGGCCGGTCGACCACCAGCTCCGCCAGGATGTCCGGGTTGGCAGTGAGCTCGATCGGCGCGGGACCGCGCTGCTCGTCCTTCTTGATCTTGTGCTCGACCGCGTGCACCGGACGGAAGTCCGCCACCGCCGCGGCCATCACCACGACGTCGGCCGTCCTCGCGGCGTCACGCACCTGCTCACGCAGCTCGACGGTCGTCTCGACGGCGCGTACCCGGACGCCGGGGATCGCCGGGAGGTCGACGTTCGCCGCGACCAGCGTGACGTCCGCACCCCGTGCGGCGGCGGCCCGGGCCAGCGCGTGCCCCTGGCGACCCGTCGAGCGGTTCCCGATGAAGCGCACCGGGTCCACCGGCTCACGCGTCCCGCCGGCGGAGACCACGACGTGCCGTCCGGTCAGGTCGCCCCTCGTCCGCGGCTGCGGGGCGTCCGGCCCCGCCACCAGCGCGAGTGCGGCCTCGGCTATCGCCTCGGGCTCGGGCAGCCGTCCGGGACCGGTGTCCTGACCGGTCAGCCGGCCGGAGTCCGGGTCGAGCACGTGCACCCCGCGCTCGCGCAGCGTCGCGACGTTCGCACGCGTCGCCGGGTGCTCCCACATCTCGGTGTGCATCGCCGGCGCCATCAGCACCGGGCAGCGAGCGGTCAGCAACGCGGCGGTCAACAGGTCGTCGCTGCGGCCGGCTGCTGCCCGGGCGAGCAGGTCCGCCGTGGCGGGGGCGACGACGACGAGCTCGGCCTGCTTGCCCAGGCGGACGTGCTCCACCTCGGGGACGTCGTCGAACACCTCGGTGGTCACCGGCCGGCCCGAGAGGGCCTCCCAGGTGGCCGTACCGACGAACTCCAGCGACGCACGGGTGGGCACGACGCGGACCTCGTGCCCGGCCTCGGTGAACAGCCGCAGGAGCAGGGCCGACTTGTACGCGGCGATCCCGGCGCTGACGCCCAGCAGGATCCGCACGTGGGAGGCCTCAGCCCTCGGTGGGAGTGACCGTCAGCAGACCCGCGTTGATCTCACGCATGGCGATCGACAGCGCCTTCTCCTGGTGACGTGCCTCGACCAGCGGGCCCACGTACTCCAGCAGGCCCTCGTTGAGCTGTGAGTAGTAGGCGTTGATCTGACGCGCACGCTTGGCCGAGTAGATGACCAGCGCGTACTTCGAGTCGGCCGCGGTGAGCAGCTCGTCGATCGGCGGGTCGGTGATGCCCTCGGGGGCGGCGACGGTTCCAGACATGTTCGCACTCCAGACTGCGGAAGACTTCGGAGGACTCGGGTCCACGGGCCTCGTCACGAGCGGGCCACTTGCCACGACCGGACGAGTCTACCGTGCCTGTCCGTCCCCGGCCCCGGTCTGCACTCCCATCACGGCGACCAGCTCGTCGGTGGCGCGGTGCACCTCGTCGTTGACCACCACGTGGTCGAACTCGTCGGCCGCGGCCAGCTCGGTGCGTGCGGTGGCCAGCCGGCGAGCCCGCTCCGCCTCGTCCTCGGTGCCGCGACCCACCAGCCGGTGCACCAGCTCCTCCCACGACGGGGGCGCCAGGAAGACGAACCGAGCCTCCGGCATCGCCGCGCGTACCTGGCGGGCGCCGGCCAGGTCGATCTCCAGCAACGTCGGCCGCCCGGCCGCGAGCTGGGCGAGCACGGGACCCCGCGGGGTGCCGTACCGGTGCCTGCCGTGCACGACCGCCCACTCGAGGAACTCGTCCCGGGCCACCATCGTGTCGAACACCTCGGGCGTGACGAAGTCGTAGTGCACGCCGGGGAGCTCACCGGGGCGAGGGGGTCTGGTGGTCGTGGAGATCGAGAGCCAGATCTCGGGGTAGCGCTCACGCACGTCCGCCGAGACGGTTCCCTTGCCCACCGCCGTCGGGCCGGCCAGCACCGTCAGGCGGGCCGGCGCGTGGCCTACGCGAGGTGAACGGTCCAACTCCCGGTCAGCCGAAGCGTTCGATCAGGGCCTGCGTCTGGTGCGGACCGAGACCGCGCAGCCGACGGGTCTCGGAGATGCCGATCTCCGCCATGATGCTGCGGGCCTTCACCTTGCCGATGCCCGGCAGGGACTCCAGCAGCGCGGAGACCTTGAGCTTGCCGATGACGTCGTCGGTCCGGCCCTGCTCGAGCACCTCCGCCAGGGAGCCCTGGGAGTACTTCAGGCGGTTCTTCACCTCGGCTCGCGCTTGACGTGCTGCGGCTGCCTTCTCGAGGGCGGCCGCGCGCTGTTCAGGGGTCAGCGGGGGCAGGGCCACGCCAGTCACCTTCTTCCTGCTCGGGCAGTCGTGGTCGGATCGAACCTAGCGAGGGTTCGGGGTCCTCGGCAATGCGAGAGTGCTGGTCATCGTCCGGACAGCGCCTCCGCGGCCTCCGCGCGGGCGCGCTCCGCGGCGCGGCGCAACGCCTCGGGTCCGGGCCCCGCGGCCAGAACGCCGCGCGAGGTCGAGGCGAGCACCTGCGACCGCGCCGGACCGAACACCTGGGCGAGCTCGGCCGGACCCCCGCCCTGGGCACCCACCCCGGGCGCCAGCAGCGGGCCGCGCACGGCGGTCAGGTCGATCCCCAGGCGCGACACCGCGTCCCCGACGGTCGCACCCACGACCAGACCCACGGAACCGAGCGCCGGCCGGCTCGCACCGACGAGCATCGAGTCGAGCTCAGCGGCATTGAGCTCGGCCACCCCACGTGCGATCGCCCCGGCCACGGAACCGTCCTCGCTCCGGGCGTGCTGGACGAGGGTGCCCTCCGGGTTGGAGGTCAGCGCCAGCACGAACAGTCCGCGACCGCTGCGACGGGCAGCCTCGAACGCGGGCTCGAGGCTGCCCAGCCCCAGGTACGGACTCACCGTGAGCGCGTCACCGGCCAGCGGCGAGCCGTCGGAGAGGTACGCGTCGGCGTACCCGGCCATCGTCGACCCGATGTCCCCGCGCTTGGCGTCCACGATGAGCTGGGTGCCACCGTCGGCCTCCCGCACCGCGGCGACCACCTCCTCGAGCACCGCGACTCCCGCCGCACCGTGCCGCTCGAAGAACGCCGACTGGGGCTTGAGCGCCGCGACCCGCCCGGCGAGCGCGTCCACCACCCGCAGCGCGAGCTCCCGCAGGCCGGCGACGTCGTCGGGCAGGCCCCAGGTGGTCAGCAGCGCCGGGTGGGGGTCGATGCCCACGCACAGCGGACCGTGCGCGTCCATCGCGGACGCCAGCCGGCCACCGAAGGGCTCGCTCATCCCACCTCCGCCACCGGGCCGACCGGCCGCAGCTCCAGGTCGTACGCCTGGAGGCTGCGCACGTCGAACGGCCCGTTCAGCGCGGACTCGATTCCCTGGACCGCCGCCGCGAGCTGCTGCACGGTGGTGACGATCGCCTTGTCGGCCGCGACGGTCGCCGTGCGGATCTCGTAGCCGTCGGCCCGGGCGCCCTGCCCCGAGGGGGTGTTGACGACCATGTCCACCCCCCCGGCGGTGATCAGGTCGACGATCGTGGGCTCCCCGTCCGGCCCGCGTCCCTCGGACTGCTTGCGGACCAGGGTCGACTCGACGCCGTTGCGGCGCAGCACGGCGGCCGTGCCCTCGGTGGCCAGGATCTCGAACCCGAGCTGGACCAGCCGCGACGCCGGGAAGGTGATCGCCCGCTTGTCCCGGTCCGCGACCGAGATGAACACCCGGCCGGACATCGGCAGCCCGCCGAACGCCGCGGCCTGCGACTTCGCGAACGCCGTCGGGAAGTCGGTGTCGAAGCCCATCACCTCGCCGGTGGAGCGCA
>CAYQFJ010000036.1:0-22021 GCA_964416715.1 uncultured Actinotalea sp.
CCCCGCCGCCCCCTCCGCCGCCGCCCCCGACCACGACGTGGAGGAAAACCCTCACCAGGCGCGGGGAAGCTTCCACGATGAGCAGACGACGTGTCGACGGCTCGTGCTGGCGGTGCCGGGCGGCGTCATCGATGTGCTGCTGGAGTCGGCGGGCGCGCCGCGGTCCCCCCAGGTCGGGACGCCGGCCGCTCGGCGTGCCGATCCGGTGAGGTCCCGGTCGCGAATCACGACCGAAAGCTCACCGGATCGCGCGGGGAGGGCGGTGGGCGCAGGGCCGACGGGGCGGACAGAGGGCGGGGCGCCGGACACGATCACCGTGGCGACGCTCGTGGTGGATGCCCCCGAGCTGGATGCCGCTCCCCGCGGCACCGGCGTCCTCGTGGCCGACGACGTCGTCGGCGTGCGGGCACGGGCGCTCACCCACGCGACGGCGAAGTGGGCATGGCTGGCCGACGCTGCGGGGCGTGGCCGTCACGTGCTGCGGCTGTCCTACGGCGGTCGCGGGCGGCGGACCCGACACCCGGCGCCCGGTGGGCAGGTGACGCAGGCCGAGGTGCTGGCCGACGCCGGCCGCCTCCTCGGCATCTCGTTGTGCGCCGAGCAGGTGGTCGGGTTCGCGATCACTCGGTGGCCCACCGAGCACAGCCGCCCCGACCCCGGCCACCGAGCCCGGGTCGCCGCCCTGGAGGCCGAGCTGGTCCAGCACCACCCGACGGTCCGGCTCACCGGCGCGTGGGTGTCCGGGATCGGCCTCGCGGCCGTGGTGGCCCACGCGCGCGGAACGGCGGAGCGGCTGCTCGTCGAGGGCTGAAACCAGCGAGCGGGAAAACCTCGCCGAACAACCGGACAATGTGTTTCACGGACTGATCTGACAAATCGTCAGGTCTACCTGACGGAATGTCAGATACGACCTGACGACCTGTCAGTTAGAGATCCCGCCCCGTCGATTTATCAATTCATCGGAAGGCGGGGCACAATCGCGACCATGACCGCACCGCACGAACCATCCGCCGACGCCGCGACGACCGGGCCCTGGACGCTCTGGACCGTGCTACGACGGCCCGGCGCCGGCGAGGCCGTCGCCACCGCGGGACGGGAGGACGGTGGGCCCGGGCCCGTCACCGACCCTGAGCCCGTCGTGACCGCGCTCGGGCGCCTCGCGGACGGCGTCGTGCTCCGCGGGATCTACGACGTCTCCGGGCTGAGGGCCGACGCCGACGTCATGGTCTGGCTGCACGGCGAGCGGGCCGAGGACCTCCAGTCGGAGATCCGCAGGCTGCGGTCCAGCGCCGAGCTCGCCCCGCTGGTCGGCACGTGGTCGGCGATGGGCGTGCACCGGCCGGCCGAGTTCAGCGCCGACCACCTGCCGGCGTACATGCGGGACACCGAGCCCAGGACCTGGCTCACGGTCTACCCGTTCGTCCGCTCCTACGACTGGTACCTGCTGGCGGCCGAGGACCGCCGCGCCATGCTGGGCGAGCACGGACGGATGGGACGCGGCTTCCCCACCGTGCTGGCCAACACCGTCGCCTCGTTCGCCCTCGGGGACTACGAGTGGCTGCTCGGCCTCGAGGCAGACGACCTGACCGACCTGGTCGACCTGATGCGGGCGCTGCGGGCGGCAGAGGCCCGCCGGCACGTCCGGGAGGAGATCCCGTTCTTCACCGGTCGGCGCATCGGCGCCGACGAGCTGGCCGAGGTGCTGCGATGAGGGCGCGGCTCCCCTACGACGGCGTCCTGCTGGTCTCCTTCGGCGGACCGGAGGGCCAGGACGACGTCCTGCCGTTCCTGCGCAACGTCACCCGCGGTCGGGGTGTCCCGGACGAGCGGCTCGAGGAGGTCGCCCACCACTACCGGGCCTTCGGCGGGGTCAGCCCGATCAACGACCAGAACCGGGCACTGCGTGCCGCGTTGGCGGCCGAGATCGCTGCCCGCGGCCTGGACCTCCCGGTGCTGTGGGGGAACCGGAACTGGGACCCGTACCTGGCCGACGCCCTTCGCGAGGCGTACGACGCCGGGCACCGCCGACTGCTCGCCGTCGTCACCAGCGCGTACTCCTCCTACTCCAGCTGCCGCCAGTACCGCGAGGACCTCGCCGACGCGCTGGAGCGGACCGGGCTCACCGGACGGCTGACCGTCGACAAGGTGCGGCAGTACTTCGACCACCCCGGGTTCGTGACGCCCTTCGTCGACGGGGTCCGCGAGGCGCTCGCCCGCTGCGAGGCCGCACTGGACACCCCCGCGCCCCAGCCCCCCAGCCAAGTTTGGTCCGGATCCGCTGCTGGGAACGACGGATCTCGACCAAACTCCGCCGGGCGAGGGACGGGGCCGCGGAAGGAGGGTGGCGTCCACGTGCTCTTCGTGACCCACTCGATCCCGCTGGTGACCGCACAGTCCTCGGGTCCGCCGGACCGCGACCTGGGGCCCGACGGCGCGTACCCCGCCCAGCACCGCGCCGTCGCCGAGGTGGTCATGGCGCAGGCCGACGTCGGCCGCACCGGAGCGGACGGCACCCCGTGGTCCCTGGTCTACCAGTCCCGCAGCGGCTCGCCGAGCACCCCGTGGCTGGAGCCGGACGTCAACGACGCGATCACCCAGCTCGCGGCCGACGGCGTCCGCGCGGTCGTGATCGTGCCGGTGGGCTTCGTCTCCGACCACATGGAGGTGCTCTGGGACCTCGACGAGGAGGCCACCGCCACGGCGCGCGACGCCGGCCTGCACGTCGAGCGCGTCCCGACGCCCGGGGTGCACCCGGCGTTCGTCGGCGGTCTGGTCGACCTGGTCACCGAACGGATCGCGACGGCGTCGGGCCGGCCGTGCGAGCGCCCCGCCCTGACCGCACTCGGCCCGTGGGACGACGTCTGCCGCCCCGGCTGCTGCCCCAACCCCCGAGCCGAGCGCCCCGCGGTATGACCCCCCACCCGACCGCCGTGATCATGCAACTCCGCGTGATCATGCAACTCCGCGTGATCATGCAGCTCCCCACCCGACGGGGAACTGCATGATCAGGACAGGGCGCGTGCGTGTGGGGACGCGAGGGAGCCGGCTGGCGTTGACCCAGACCGGGACCGTCGCCGCGGACCTGGCACGGGCGGTCGGGCTCGGTCCCGACGACGTCGAGCTCGTGCGGATCCGCACCGAGGGCGATCGGCTCAAGGGTTCGCTCGCGGCGCTCGGTGGGGCCGGGGTGTTCGTCGCGGCGCTGCGCGAGGCGGTGCTCGACGGGCGCTGCGACCTGGCCGTGCACTCCCTCAAGGACCTTCCGACGGCGCCCGCGCCCGGTCTGCTGATCGCCGCGATCCCGGAGCGGGCCGACCCGCGCGACGCTCTGTGCGCCCGGGACGGTCTGACCCTGGCGACCCTGCCACCCGGGGCGCGGGTCGGCACCGGGTCGCCCCGCCGCGCCGCCCAGATCCGTGCGGTCCGCCCGGACCTGGACGTGGTCGACATCCGGGGGAACGTCGACACCCGGCTCGGCCGGGTCCCCGGACTGGGCGAGGGGCCGGGTGACCTGGACGCCGTCGTGCTGGCCGCCGCGGGGCTGTCCCGCATCGGACGACTCGACGTGGCCAGCGAGCTGCTGGACCCCTCGCTGGTGGCCCCCGCCCCCGGGCAAGGCGCCCTCGCGGTCGAGACCCGCGCCGACGGCGGCCCTGTCCCCGAGGCGCTGGCCGAGCTCGACCACCTGCCGACCCGCCTGGCGGTGACCGCCGAGCGCGCCGTCCTGAACCGCCTGGAAGCCGGCTGCGCGGCCCCCGTCGGCACCCTCGCCCGCGTCGAGCCCGCCCGCAGCCGCGGAGAGCTGGTGGCGGATTCCGTGACGAGCTCTCCGCAGGCCGCGGACGAGACGCTGGTGCTCGACGCCGTGGTGTGCGCGACGGACGGGAGCGCGCGACTGCGGGCCTCGGAGTCGATCCCCGTCCCGTCGGACTGGACCGAGGCCTTGGCCGCGGCCGAGGCGCTCGGGGTCCGGATCGCCGAGCGCCTGCTGGCCGACGGCGCCACCGAGCTCGCCCCGCTCGGCCGGCCTGGCGGGCTCGGGCCCGGACCACGCCTCACGGAGCCGGCGGCGAGCCCGACGACGGGGTCCGCGTCCGGCGCACTCGGCGGGTGGCGGGTACTGATTCCTCGCGGCGGTGCGTGGGGCGACCGCGTCGGTCGGCTGCTGCGGGAGCACGGGGCGCAGCCCACGATCATCCCGCTCATCGAGTTCGCGCCACCGGAGGACCCCGGTGCGTTGGACGCGGCACTATCGGCCGTGGGCCGGGGGCACTACGTGTGGGTCACCGTCACCAGCCCGCGAACCGTCGAGTTCCTCGCCCAGAGCGCGGCCCGCCTGCCGGACCCGCCCGACGCCGCCGGGCCGAGCGGTGCCGGCCGCAAACCCGACCGTGCCGACGACCGTGCCGGCCACGCGCTGGCCCGACTGTTCGACCGGACGCGGGTCGCCGCCGTCGGACCGCAGACCGCCGACGCGCTCACGAAGATCGGCGTGGCCGCGGACCTGCTGCCCTCCGGGGAGTACTCGGCGCGCGGGCTCGTCGCGGACTTCCCGCGCCCCGGCCCAGTGGCCGAGGAGGACGCCACCCCGGCCGGGCGCCGGGTCCTCGTACCGCACTCGGACCTGGCCGACGCGACGCTGGCCGACGGGCTGCGCGCGCTCGGCTGGGAGGTGGACGAGGTCGTCGCCTACCGCACGGTCCCGGGCCCGACGCCGCAGCCCGACATCCGCGACGACCTCCGCTCCGGCGGGTTCGACGCCGCCCTGCTCACCTCGGGCAGCACGGTGGCGAACCTCGTCGACCTGGTCGGGATCCCACCGTCGTCCACCGTGGTCTGCTGCCTGGGGCCGCACACCGCACGCGACGCGCGGGACCGCGGGCTGGACGTCACGGTGGTCGCGGAGGAGGCGTCGGCGGCAGGGCTGGTCGAGGCACTCGTCCGGTACGCGAAGGAGGGCCGTCCGTGAGCTCGTTCCCCAACGTCCGCCCCCGCCGGCTGCGCACCACACCCGCGATGCGCCGGCTCGTCGCGCAGACCCGGGTGGCGCCGTCGGACCTGGTGCTGCCGCTGTTCGTGCGGGAGGGCATCGCCGAGCCGGTGCCGATCACGTCGATGCCCGGGCAGGTGCAGCACAGCCGCGACTCGTTGCGGGCAGCCGTCGCGCAGGCGGCGCCGGCCGGCCTCGGCGGGGTGATGCTCTTCGGAGTGCCGGCGGTGCGCGACGCGACCGGGACCGGGGCGACCGACCCGGACGGTGTGCTGAACCGGACGCTGCGGGACGTCGTCGCTGAGGTGGGGGACGCCGTCGTCGTGCAGGCGGACCTGTGCCTGGACGAGTTCACCGACCACGGGCACTGCGGTGTGCTCGATACCCGTCCCGGGCGCGAGGGCACGGTCGACAACGACGCCACCCTGCGGCGCTACCGGGAGATGGCCGTCGCCCAGGCCGAGGCCGGCGCGCACCTGCTGGGGCTGTCCGGGATGATGGACGGCCAGGTAGCGGCGGTGCGCGCGGCTCTGGACGACGCCGGGCACCAGGACGTCGCACTGCTGGCCTACGCCGCGAAGTACGCGAGCGCGCTGTACGGACCCTTCCGAGAGGCGGTCGACTCGACGCTGGTCGGCGACCGACGGACGTATCAGCTCGACCCGGCGAACCGACGCGAGGGCGTGCGCGAGGCGGTGCTCGACGTCGCCGAGGGGGCCGACGTCGTCATGGTCAAGCCCGCCTCCGGCTACCTGGACGTGCTGTCCGACGTCGCACGCGCGGTGGACGTGCCGGTGTGGGCGTACCAGGTGTCCGGCGAGTACGCGATGGTCGAGGCCGCGGCGGCGAACGGCTGGATCGATCGGCGGGCGGCTGTGACCGAGTCGGTGGTGGGCGTCCGGCGGGCGGGCGCGGAGGCCGTGCTGACCTACTGGGCGCTCGAGCTGGCCGGATGGCTGCGGGAGGAGTACTGACGTGAGGAGCCAGAGCCGATGACGACCAACCACGAGGCGTTCACCCGGGCGCGGGCGGCGCTGCCCGGCGGGGTCAGCTCACCGGTGCGCGCGTACGGCTCGGTCGGCGGCGACCCGCGGTTCATCGCCTCGGCCCGCGGCCCGTACGTGAACGACGTCGAGGGCCGGCAGTACGTGGACCTGGTGGGCTCGTGGGGCCCGGCGATCCTCGGCCACGCGCACCCCGAGGTGGTCGCCGCGGTGCAGGAGGCGGCGGCGCGCGGGCTGTCCTTCGGTGCGCCGACGCTGGCCGAGGTCGAGCTGGCCGAGGAGGTCCGGCGGCGGGTGCCGTTCGTCGAGCGGCTGCGGCTGGTCTCGACCGGGACCGAGGCGACGATGACCGCCGTCCGGCTGGCCCGCGGGGTGACCGGCCGGCCGCTGGTGCTGAAGTTCGCCGGCTGCTACCACGGGCACGCGGACGGGCTGCTGGCCGCGGCCGGCTCCGGCGTCGCGACGTTGGGGCTGCCCGGGTCCGCCGGGGTGAGCGCCGCAGCGGCCGCGGAGACGCTGGTGCTGCCGTACAACGACGTGGCCGCGGTCGAGGCGGCGTTCGCCGAGCACGGGGACCGGATCGCGGCACTGATCACCGAGGGCCAGCCGGCGAACATGGGCGTGGTGCCCTCGCTCGGCGGGTTCAGCGAGGACCTGCGCCGGATCACCGCCGAGCACGGCGCGCTGCTGATCCTCGACGAGGTGCTCACCGGGTTCCGGGTCGGGCCGAGCGGGTGGTGGGGGCTGTCCGCGGGGTCATGCGGCGACGTCTCCGCACCCTCCTGGACGCCGGACCTGGTGACGTTCGGCAAGGTGATCGGCGGCGGGCTGCCGGTCGCCGCGGTGGGTGGCCCGGCGTCGGTCATGGACGCCCTCGCCCCCGAGGGCCCGGTCTACCAGGCGGGCACGCTGTCCGGGAACCCGGTCGCGGTGGCCGCCGGGCTGGCGACGCTGCGCCTGGCCGACGACGCCGTCTACCGCCGCCTGGACGAGGTCGCGGAGGTGCTTCGCCGAGCGGTGGGGGCCGCGCTGGACGACGCCGGTGTGCCCCACCGGGTGCAGCACGCGGGCAACCTGTTCTCGGTGTTCTTCGGCGAGCGCGCCGCGGCCGACGGCGTCGTCGACTACGCGCAGGCGCAGGCCCAGGACGTGTTCCGCTACCCGCCGTTCTTCCACGCGATGCTCGACGCCGGGGTGTCCCTTCCGCCGTCCGTCTTCGAGGCCTGGTTCGTCTCCGCCGCGCACGACGACGCCGCCGTCAGCCGGGTGCTCGAGGCCCTCCCGGTGGCTACGCAAGCCATTGGCCCTGATTCACATCACAACAGCTAGCGTGGTCGACTCAACCACTACGTCGGGCTCCGCCGCGGCCGCCATCACCTCGTCCACGGTGTCCAGCTCAGCTTGGAACCCCTCCGCCGCGTCCCCCAGCGCAGCGAAAGCAAAGCTGCCGTCGGCGTCCACCGGGGCGAGGAACACCCCGTCCCAGTGCACCGGGTGGGCGGAAGTGTCGACCTCGAAAGCTCCTGGACGGTCGAGAACTGCGATCACGGTTCCCATCGCCTCGACGTCCCGCGAGAACGACTGCGGATCAACGTCGCCGTCGATGGGCAAGATCATCCGAACGGCTTCGCCCTCGATCGATCCCGCGGACCGTTCTACGTCAACGGATACGATCATGAGCCTCCACAGTGCGTTCGGGTCATCGAACGACACCTCGGTCCCACCCGCGGAATCGCGGTCGGCCACATACGCCGCACCCGGTTCGACCGCGCCAATGGACCCGATGACGATCCCGGCCGCGAGCGGGCGAGGCTCCATGCCATCGACCGCGAAGAGGTGATTCGGCAGCAAGTCCCCGAGTGACTTCTCAGGGGCGAGCCGAACCGACGCGAGCTCGCGCTCGTTGTACATCTGCTGAACGCGATCCCCACCAGATTCATCGCCCTGAGAACAGGCTGTCAGCGTGCCGCCCACGATCACCGCACAGGCCAGTTGCGCGAGCGCTACCCGACTGTTGACTCTTTGCATGAGTCCTCCACCCCTGTGTCCATACTCAGTAGTTTGCATTGATGTGCGCAACGTCATGGGACGAGTAGGCCGTGACACCGTTCAGGGCAGGCTCCATGCACGAAGTGGAGTCGGTCCGGTGCGCGAGGCCGATGGTGTGGCCATTCTCGTGGCACGCGAGACTGCGTCGGTTCGTGGTCGTTGCACCGCTTGTGTAACTGGTATCGAACCTCATCTCATGCTTCTCGCACCTGGTCGCTGAGTTTGTAGAAACACACTGAACGTGGCCGACGACGCTCCCGCCAGAACCGTGCCATGTGTAACCGCCGACGACGGTGCGTCTCCTGGCGGCGTCGTCGCTCCGGCGGCAACCGCGGCCTCGGCGTCCCTGCGCACCACGTGTCCACCGGGACCGGTGCCCTTGTGCCGTGCAGGTCGACGCCGGCCTCGCGCGCCATCTTCCGCGCGATCGGGCTGGCGAACGGTCGCCCGCCGCCGTCTTCCGAGGCGCCCCCAGGAGTCGCGACACCGTCGGGACCACCGACGGTGTCGGGGTGAACTTCGGGCCGGAGACGTACCGCGCGATCCACGAGGCCCGGCGCAGCGGGCTGCTACAAACCCGCGTGCGCATGTTCGAACACGCCACGCGCGGGGGCGGGGTGCCGCTCCGCCTCGGCTCGGACGGGATGCGGGCGGCGTCGTACAACCCGTGGGCGCGCATCCCCGCACTTCATGACGGGCTTCACCCTCGGGGTTGCCCACGCTGCGCGGGGAGCGTCTCCTCAGCCGGGAGGAGGCGCTCGGGAGATACACCCGGGACACCGGGTGGTTCACCTTCGAGGAGCACGACCGCACCCTGACCCCGGGTGTGCGCCGACCTGGCCGTGCTGTCGGCGGACTTCTTCACCGTCACCGTCGAGGAGATCTCCTCGATCACCCAGAGCGGACGATGCACGCCAGCGACACCACCTGGGCCGATGAGCAGGCAGTGGGTATCCACTGAGCAGGCAATCTCTGCAATCGATGTTATTCTTGCTCTCATGAGGCGCAAGCTCGACGTGTTGAGGGCCATCGATGACACGGGCGTCGTCCTGATCATCCGGTTGCCGGACGGTGGCCTGGCCGAACGTGTCGCGCACGCGGCCATCGCGGGCGGTGTCCGTGCGCTGGAGATCACCTACTCCGTGCCCGGGGCCTTAGGGCTCATCGAGCGGCTGAGTCGGCGCTACGCGTCGGAGGGGGTCGTCGTCGGGGCGGGCACCGTCCTGGACGCCGAGGGGGCGTTCGCCGCGATCCACGCCGGGGCCGAGCTGCTGGTCAGCCCCAACGTCAATCCCGCAATGCTCGCGGTGGGCAACCGCTACCAGGTCGCGACGATGAGCGGGGCCAGCACCCCGACGGAGATCGTCGACGCCCTGACGGCGGGCGCGGACATCGTCAAGCTGTTCCCCTCCGCAGGAGGGCCCGAGTACGTCCGGACCGTCCTGGCCCCACTGGCCCGCGCACCGATCGCCCCCGCCGGGGGCGTCAGCGTCGAGAACGTCGGGGAGTGGTTCGCAGCCGGGGTGAGCTGCGTCGGTGTCGGCAGCGCCATCACCAAGGCCGGGGACGACGACGCCGTGCGCGCGGCGGCCCAAGCCTTCATCGACGCGGTCGCCGCCGCGCGGGCATGACCGCAGCCGACGCGACCCCGCAGGACGACTCCACCCCGTCGCGCGGCCTCGGTCCAGCGCCCGACACCCCTCCGTGGGCCGTCGTCGTCACCGGCCTGGCCGGATCGGGCAAGTCGACGCTCTCCCGTTCCCTCGCCCGCGCCCTGGGTGCCGCCCGGCTGGACAAGGACACGATGGTCACCCCGCTGACCGAGTTGCTCCTGGCCGCGCACGACCAGGACCCTCAGCAGCGCGAGAGCAGCCCGTTCTACCTCGACCACGTGTTCCCCGCCGAGTACCGTGCCCTGCTCGCCGTGGCCCGCGACTGCCTGGACGTGGGCACGCCCGTGGTCATCGACGCGCCCTTCTTCGCCCACCTGGCCGACGCCGACTACCTGACCCGTGCCAGCGCCGACGCCGGGTGGCCGGCAGGGACCCGCACCCTGGTGGTCTGGCTGACGGCCCACCCCGACACCCTGCGGGCCCGCATGACCGCCCGCGCCCTGGACCGGGACCGGTGGAAGCTCGACCACTGGGACGACTACTGGGCCGCGGCCCGCGACCTGCGCTGCGCCTGGCGCGGGGTCGACGTCGTCACCGTCGGCCCGGACACCCCACACGACTCCGCGACCGGCCTGCCCCGACCGGTCGCGGAGTCGTTGAGGTCCTGAACCCGTAGGTTCTGGGTCAGCACCACCAAGCGGTGACGTCGCCCGACGGCCTCACTTGGTCGCGTGGCTCGTCCACTCCCGGCCCTCCTGCTCCTGGGTCGGCAGCCCCGCCGCTTCCAGGATCTGGTCGAGCAGCACCTGGGTGCGGGCGGCCTCCCGCCCGGACGTCAGAGGCTCGGCGCGGTCGTGCACCCGGTCGATGAAGTGGTCCACGCACGCCTGGAACCCGAACGTCTGCGTCGCCGTGGCCCACCCGAACGCCTCCTGGCGCATCTCCCGCGTGCGGGTGGTGCCGGCGACGCTGATGGCGATCCGGTCGGGGGCGTCGATGTGCACGGACGTGCCGTTGCCGTACGCGTCGAGGTTCTCCTCCCACGTGCCGGCGTTGCGGGCGGCCATGAGGACACCGGTGTTGCCGTTGTCGAACCGGATCATCGCGGCCACCCCGTCCTCCTGCCACGGGTCGTCGCCGGCGGCGGACGCGGTGACCTCCACGACGTCCCCGCCGCAGTACCACCGGATCAGGTCGACCATGTGGATGGAGTTCTCGAACGTGGCCCGGTACTCCGAGCCGTGCCGGTTCTTCTGCGCGACGCAGAACGTGGCCCCGGAGTCGCCGAACACCTCCCGACCCGCCACGTAGGTGGGGGCGTACCGCCGGTTGAGACCCACGGACAGCACCCGCCCCCCGGCCTCAGCCAGGTCAGCCAACCGGGTGGCGTCGGCGGCGCTCGTGGCCAACGGCTTCTCGCAGAACACGTCCAACCCGGCGCCCAACGCCGCCTCGACCCCGGCGACGTGCTCCGAACGGGGAGTCAGGACGAACACGGCGTCCAGGTCGACGGTGTCGATCATCTCCGCCACCGTGGTGAACGCCTGGCCGAACCCCCACCGCGACACGATCGCACTCGGGCCCGACCGGCGCGAGACCAGGGCCGTCAGCTCGACGTCGTCCCGTGCCACGAGCGACGGCAGCTGGGCGATCGTCGCGATGTTGCCCGCCCCGACCACCCCGATGCGCAGCTTCTTCATGATCCATCCCTCCAGTCCTGGGGTCCGACCAACGGGGGTGGGTCAACCACCCGGGACCGGTCCACCAGCTCGATGAGCAGACCCCACGGGGCCCGCAGGTAGGTCCAGCGGTTCCCCGCGACCACGGGGCTGTCCGCCGCGACCTGCTTGACCTCACCCAGCACCCGCACACCCGGGACGGCGCGCAGGTGCTCCACGGCGGCGTCCACGTCGTCGACGACGAACGCCAGGTGGTGGCCACCGGCGTCACCGTGGCGCGGCATCTGCGTCGACAGGTCCGACCCCGTCCACGCGAACAGCTCGATGTTGAGGTTCGGTGGGCAACGCAGCATCGCCAGCTCCAGGGCGGCGTCGGGCGGCATCTCGAAGTTCTCGGCCATGAACGGCGCGTCCGGTCCACGACGCGAGCGGTAGAGCTCCTCGGCACCGAACGCCTCGACGAAGAACTCCACCGCCGCGTCCAGGTCCGGCACGGTGAACGCCACGTGGTCGACGTGACGCAGACCGGGGACCCCGCTCACAGCACGGGCCGGGCCGGGGTCATCGCCTTGAGCTTGGGCAGCAGTTCGCTGCCCCACAGCTCCAGCTGGTCCGGGTCGTCGGTGTAGGGGTGGATGATCAGGTGCTCCACTCCGACGTCGACCCGGGCCTGGCACTGGGCGACGACCTCGTCCAGGGTGCCGAACATGTAGGACCGCTCCAGGTGCTCCTCGTCCCGCCCGTCACCCAGGACCTCGGCGGCCATGCGGTGCTGGATCCGGCGGGCGGCCTTCGGCGAGTCCTCCTCCGTCAGGTGCAGCCACTGGCCGTGGGCCATGACGACGTCGTCGGCGGTGCGCCCCTTCTCCTCCAGGGCCTCCACGACGAGCCGCCAGTCCGCCGCCACCTGCTCGGGCTGGGCGCTGGGCCGGGAGAACCACCCGTCGGAGCTGGCGATCCGCTCCTTGACGCGCGGATGCAGCACCGGCTTCTCCACCGACTGGGCGCCGGTGACCTGGCTGCCCCCACCCACCCACACCGGGAACGGGGCGGGGGACGGCTCGATCTGCACCCCGTCGAGCGAGTAGTACTCCCCCTGGTAGGTGAGCTCCTCCCCCTGGACGAGCCGTCGGGTGATCTCCAGCACCTCGTCGGTCCGGCGGCCGCGCTCGCGGGCGTGGGTACCCATGGCCTCGAACTCCGGCGGGTACCAGCCGGTGCCGGCACCGAAGATGAACCGGTCGTTGGACATCTGCTGCAGGCTGACGACCATCTTGGCCAGCAGCACGGGGTGGCGCAGCGGGAGCAGCAGCACGCCCGTGCCGAGCGTCACCTTCTTCGTGACGGCGGCGGCGAAGGCCAGGCTCGTCAGCGGTTCGATCCAGGTGTAGGCGTACATGTTGCGGGCCCGCAGCATGTGGTCGGTCACCCAGATGGAGTCGAAGCCGAGCTCCTCGGCCCGGATGCACCAACGGCGCAGGCGCTCGGCGTGGTCGACCCCGTCCCGCGGGTAGCCGAAGTTGGGCAGGTAGGTACCGACCTTCAGGGTGGTCATGTGTTCCTCTCGTGGGGTCCGGGGGACACGTGTCCGGTGGACAGGTGCTCAAAGGGAAGGCTCTCGGGGGCGACGTGCTCGGGGGAGTCGGTGGTGGGCAGGCCCGCGGCGGCCAGGACCCGTTCGGTCAGCTCGGTGGTGCGGGCCGCCTCGCGGCCGTCGGTCAGGGGGCGTCGGCCGGTGCGCACACACTGCAAGAAGTGCTCCACCGCGGGTCCGAACCCGGCGGAGTCGGTGACGTCGACCCAGCCGTCCGCCGCGGACCGGCTGTGCCAGGACGTGCTGGTGCGGTCCCGGGTGACGGTGACCTCGTCGGGGGCGACGACCCGGACGGTGACGCCCTCGCCGTAGACCTCCAACCGCTCGTCCCAGGTGCCCGCCGCCCGGGAGGCCAGGAACAGGGCCGTGGTCCCGGTGTCGAACTGGACCATCGCCGCCACCCCGGTCTCCTGGTACGGGTCAGGGGCTCGGGCGGCCGCGGTGACGGCCACCGGTTCACCGCAGAACCAGCGCAGCAGGTCGATCATGTGGATGCCGTTCTCCAGCGTCGCCCGGTACTCGCTGCCGATCCGGTTCTTCTGGCCGACGACGAACACCGGGGGTGCGTCGGCCAGCTCCCGGTGCGCCCGCTGGTACACCTCGGCGAACCGCCGGTTGAACCCCACCATGAGCACGCCGGCGGAGCGGTCGGCCAGGTCGGCGAGCTCGTGGCACTCGACCGCCGTGGCGGCCAGCGGCTTCTCGCAGAACACGCTCACCCCCGCCGCCAGCCCTGCCCGTACGAACGGCGTGTGCAGGTGCTTGGGGGTCAGCACGAACAGGGCGTCCAGCGCCGCACCGTCGAGCATCTGGTCGGCGGTGTCGTAGGCCCGTTCGACCGGCCACCGGGCCAGGACGCGTTCGGACTCCGAGCGCGAGGCCGTGGTGACCCCCGCGATCGTCACCGACGGGTCCCGGGACAGCGCGGGGAGCTGGGCGAGCTCGGCGATCGTGCCGGCCCCCACCAGACCCACCCGCAGCGGTGCCCGTTCAGTCATGCAGTACGCCCAGGCTCTTGAAGATCTCGTAGATCTGCCCCGAGTAACCGGCGAACGCGGCCTCGTCGCCGATCTGCACCCGCCGGGGGCGGGGCAGGTCGATGACGATCTCCTCCACGACCCGCCCCGGTGAGGGCCCCATGACGATGACGCGGTCGGCGAGCCCCACGGCCTCCTCGACGCTGTGGGTGATGAACAGCACCGACTTGCGGCTCTCCAACCACAGCGCCTCCAGGTCGACGCGCATCTGGGTGCGGGTCAACGCGTCGAGCGCGCCGAACGGCTCGTCCATCAACAGGATCGCGGGGTCGTGCACCAGGGCACGGGCGATCGCCATCCGCTGCCGCATCCCGCCGGACAGCTGGTTGGGGTACCGGTTACGGGCCTTCTCCACGCCGAGCTGGGCCATGAGCTCGTCGGTGCGCTGCTCCTGCTGGGCACGGGGCAATCCGCGGATCTTGCTCTGCAGCAGGATGTTCTCCCGCGCGGTGCGGAAGTCGAGCAGCAGGTCGTCCTGGAAGACGATGCCGACGTCCGTCAGGGGTTCGGACAGCCGCACCCCGTCGACCAGGATCTGCCCACCGGTCGGCTCCAGGAGGCCGGCGGCCATGAGCATCAGCGTGCTCTTGCCGCAGCCGCTCGGGCCGACGACGGCGACGAACTCCCCGGGACGGATGGTGAAGTCCGTCGGCGAGAGCGCCAGGTGCGGCCCGTCCTCGGTCTGGAACTCCTTGGTGACCTGCGTCCCGACGATCTCGATCCCGGTCGGTACCGGGGTGCGGCTGTCCGAGGTCAGCATGCCGGGATGTCCTGCGGCAGGTAGTCCTCCGAGTAGTAGAAGTCGATCGGCTCGTCCGTCGGCAGGTCGAGGTACTCCACGAGCAGGTCGTACGTCGCCTGCCACGTCTCGGTCGACGGCTTGCCCAGGCCCGGGGACCCGGCCGAGCACAGCAGCTCGATGTCCACCCCGAGCTGTCCGACGATCGACTCGGCGACGGCGCCCTCGGGGAACTGCTTCGCCACGATGTCCGCGGCCGCCTCCGGGTCGTTGCGGACGTCATCCCACCCGCGCAGCGAGGCCGCGACGAAGTTCTTGACGATCTCGGGGTTGGCCTCGGCGTAGGCGTTGGTCACGATCATCGCGAGACCGATCGTGGGGACGCCGACGTCCCGGTACATGATCTCGTTGATGTCCGCACCTTCCTCGCGGAGCTGGACGCCCTGGCTGTCGGCGCCTGCCGTGATGGCGTCGACGCTCTTCTGCAGCAGGGAGGCCACCAGCGACGAGGGGTCGATGTTGACGATCTCGACGGACGCGGGGTCGACGTCGTTCGCGGCGAGCACCGCGTCGAACAGGCTGGCCTGGGCGGTCCCTGGCTGCAGGGCGACGCTGGTGCCGGCCAGGTCGGCGATCGTCTCCAGGCCCTTCTCCTTCAGCGACATCACGGAGAACCCGTTCGTCTGCAGGATGGGCGCCACGATGAGCAGGTCACCCTCCTGGGCGGCCACGGCCATGGCGGACGGGCCGTCGGCAAAACCGAACTCGGAGTTGCCCTGCGCCACCAGTGACGCCGTGGAGCCGGAGCCCTGGCCCTCCTGGATCTTGACGTCGAGCCCGACCTCCTCGTAATAGCCCTTCTCCAGGGCCACCATGAAGCCGGAGTTGGGTCCCCCGGCGAGGAAGTTCAGCGTGATGGTGACGGGGGTGAGCTCGGCCGGCGCCTCCGGGGACGCGGTGGTCCCCGGGTCACCGGTGCTGCCGCCGTCGTCGCCGGAGTCACCGGAGCAGGCCGCCAGGGCCAGGGTGAGCGCACCGACGAGCGCCGTGGTGGCGGTGAACCTGCGCCGCCGGGCGAAGGGTGTGGAGCTGCGGGACATGGTGGGCACCTTTCTGCGGTTGGGACGGGAACTCAACGCTTCCGCTGCCACGGCGTGACCAGACGCTCGGCGAACTCCACCAGGTAGGAGAAGACCAGGCCGAGCAGGCTGAGGACGACGAGCACGGAGAAGATCAGGGGGGTGTCGAGGTTCGCCGACGCCCGCAGCAGCAGGTACCCGAGCCCGGCGTTGGACCCGACGAACTCGGCGACGATCGCGCCGGTCACGGCCAGCACGACCGCCACCTTGAGGCCGGAGAAGATGAACGGCATGGCGGCCGGCATGCGGATGTAGGCGAACGTCTGGGTCCGGGACGCCCCCATCGACTGGGTGATGTAGAGCAGGCGCGGGTCGAGCGCCTTGAACCCGGTGAGGGTGTCGACGAGGATCGGGAAGAAGCACAGCAGGAACGTCAGCAGCACCTTGGGCAGCATCCCGAAGCCGAACCACACGATGAACAGCGGGGCGACGGCGATCTTCGGGATGGTCTGCAGGACGACGATCAACGGGTAGAACGCGATCTCGATGAGGCGGACCGAGGCGATCAGGTAGGCCAGCGGGATGCTGACCGCGGCGGCGAGCGCGAACCCCATGAGGACCTCGCTGCCGGTGACCAGCGCCGCGTCCCACAGGGATGGGATCACGTCGACGAACCGGTCGTAGACGACCGTGGGCGCCGGCAGGATGTACCGCTTGATGTCCAGGCCCTTGACCAGGACCTCCCACAGCACCAGGGCCCCGGCGAACGCCAGGGTGGGCAGCACGATGCGGACCGGAGTGCTCGGTTCGCCGTTCACGGACCGCCCGGTCCGGCGCCGTGCCGTGGTGGGCCGGGTCGGGGCCTCGACCTGTCGTGCCATGGTGCGTCCTCCGTCCTCAGCTGCCGATGCGGTCAAGGTAGTTGCGGAGTCGTTCCGCACCGCGGCGGAAACCCTCGGGTGGGGGTGGCAGGTCGGCCCGGTGCCAGCGGTACTCGTACTCCAGGGAGAACGCACCGTCGTAGCCGCGGTCCAGCAGCCGGCTGAGGATCGCCGGCCAGTCCATCTCCCCGTCGCCGACGACGCGGGAGCGCACCGCCCGGTCCTCGCCGGACACGGTGGCGACCTCCGCCGCCCGGAACGGTCGGTCCCGGTCGATGAACACCAGGTCCTTGACGTGGGCGTGGGCGACGAGCCCGGCCTGCAGGTCGATGGCCGCGGGGGCGTCCTCACTGTGGGTGAACGTGAGGTTGGCCTGGTCGTAGAGGATCCGCACCTGCGGGTGGTCGATCTCCCGCACGAGCTGCACGGTCTCCGCGGCGGTCATCGTCATGGTGTTGAAGTGGTTCTCCACGGCGAGCACCACCCCGTACCCGGCGGCTACGGGGGCGAGTTCGTGCAGGCTCAGGACCAGGCGGCGCCACAGCTCGGCGTGATCGTCGGCCCGGGCCTCGGTGTAGTTGCCGGCGTACACCCGGACCAGGCGGGCCCCGAGCCGGTCGGCGACGGCCAGGCAGTGGGCGAACCGTTCGACGTCGCGGGTGCGGACCGACTCGTCGAGGGAGTTGATCTCGGTGATGTAGGGCGTGAGCCCGATGATCGGCAGGCCGGTCTCGGCGCCGGCCCGCTCGATGTCGTGCAGGGTCTCCTCATCAGCCGCCTCCGGGATGCCGGACAGGTAGTCGTCCTGCCAGATCAGCTCGGCGGCGTCGAGTCCGGCCGCGGCGAACAGGCGGATCGCGTCGGGGACGGAGACGTCCGGCGTCCCGAGCGTGTGTCCCGCGACGACGGGCGAGGAGGAGGTGGTCATCGTTGACTTTCCCTAGAATGCAATCGTTATTGGCAATCGATTGCACTCACGGTAACCCGGTATCGGCCGCCAACGCAAGTGCAAGACGATGCCGTGTCCGAGTCGTGCTCTCCCACCGGCCGAGTCGGGCAGCGGAGCGGGCCGGGGGCGGGGCGTCCGGGTGGTCACGGGTGCCCGACCGGCTGGGGGCGGCGGCGGCCCGGTCAACCCAGGCGGTAGGTCGAGCGCCGCACCAGCAGCTCCGGCACGAGCTCCTCGTGCTCGATCTCCCCGGTTGCACAGAACCGTTCGGCGACCTCCACGGCGCGACGTCCCAGCGCCTCGAACGGCTGGGCCACGGTCGTGATCGCCGGCGTGAAGTTGCCCCCGATCGGCACCCCGTCGAATCCGGTGACCGACACGTCCTGGGGGACGCGCACCCCTCTCTCGGTCAGGCGGGAGATGAATCCGAACGCCGCCATGTCGTTCGACACGATCACGGCGGTGGGTCGCGGATCGAGGGCCAGGAACTGCTCCGCACCACGCAGGGTAGCCGCGTGGCCGTAGCCGCCGCGCATGACCACCGGCTCGATCCCCGCCTCACCGGCGAGGTCGCGGTAGGCGTCCAGCCGTACCTCGGCGGAAAACGTGCCCACAGTTCCGGTCAGGTAGGCGATGCGACGGTGCCCCAGCGACCGCAGGTGGTCCAGCGCCAGCTCGACACCCTGCCGGTTGTCGATAAACACCGTCGGCACGTTCAGGTCGCGGGGCACGCGGTCGATGACCACGGTCCGCCGCGCGAGCGGCGTGCGGTCGAGCATCCCGGCGTCGATCCGGGTGGAAGGCGCGATGATGGCGAACGGGGAGAAGTGCGCACCCATCGACGTCAGGAAGTGGTGCGTCTGCCCGTCGACGCCCTCGGTGACGCACAGCACGACCTGGTAGCCGCGCGGCAGGGCCGCCGCCGCGACCGCCTTGGCCAGCTCGCCGTAGAACGGGTTGGTGATGTCCGGGACGATCAGCGGGACCAGGCTGCTCGCCCCCCGACGCAGCGCCTGCCCCAAGGAGTTGACCCGGTAGCCCATTTCCTCGGCGATCCGCAGGATGCGTTCACGGGTGGCGGGCTTGACCGCCTCAGGCCGAGAGAACGCCCGCGACACCGTAGAACTGTGGACACCCGCGGCCTTGGCCACGTCGTAGATGCTCACGCCGCCCATGCCGGCCACCCCCGACGTCCCGTGCTCCGGTAGGCCGTGTCGACCACGCGCATCGCCGCCACGAGGTCCGGCAGGCCCGGCAGACCCCGGAACCCGTCGCGGAAAGTGGCGAGTGCCCGGTGGACGAACGGGGCGAACAGTGTGTCGCTGTCGACGTCGACGATGTCCGAGGTGACCACCCCGTCGGCCGCGGTGCGCGTCACCCGCCCGTCCGGCCCGATGTGCACGGCCCCGCCTGACCCAGTGGCCGAGACGCTGACGTGCCGCTGGGTCGGCGCAGGCGGGAAGAGGTAGCCGAGGTCTATCGTGGCAGTCAGCCCGCGGCGCGTGGCGAGCAGCAGGACGGCGTGGTCCTCGATGTCCAGCCCGTGACGCGTGTGCGAGGTCCGCGCGACGACGTCGGTAACCACCCCGCCCAGCACCGTGACCAGGTCGGTGAAGTGGGGGCCCAGGTTGACCAGCACGCCGCCGCCCGCCGCGGGGTCGAGCATCCACGGACACTGCGCCGCGACGTACCGCTCAGGAGGCCCGACGACGTAGCTGATGGTCAGGTGGGTCAGGTTGCCGGTCGCGCGCAGCTCAGCGAGGAACGGAGACGCCCGGTGGACCAGGGGCACGGCAACCGGGGCTCCGCGGAGCTGCGCAGCCAGGTCGGTCAGCTCGGTGAGGTCGATCGCCCCCGGCTTCTCCAGGACCAGGGGGATGCCGAGGCTGCCCACGGTCCGCGCGGCGTCGGCCATCCGGCCGTGACGGCCCAGCACGAACGCGAGGTCGGGCCGGGTCCGGGCCAGCAGGTCGCGCACGTCGCTGTCGGCCGCAGCCCGGTGGGCGGCGGCGAACTCCTGGGCGATCCCGGCATTGTCATCGCTGATCGCGACGACCTGGGCGACCGGCCGCAGGGCGTCGAGGTAGAGGGTCGTGTGCCAGTGGGAAGCGCCGATGACGGCGACCCTCGGCCCGGGACGGTCCACGCGGCTCCAATCGATTGCGACGGAACTCGATTATGCCGCCTCCCTCGCCTGTTCGCTGGCAAGTCCGGTCCGTCGACCTGCGAGCAGCACCTGGAGGCCGAGGTCACTGAGCTCACCCAGGCCCTGGGTGAAGCCGCGGTCGAGCTGCGGGTGTGGAAGAAGTCCCCGGATGGGCCGGTTGGGCTTCTCGAGGGACTCGAAGTGATCCGCCCCGATGCGGGCGGTCATCTGGCGGTTGCCATCTGCTCGGATTGGGCACTCATACCCTACGGGGGTATGGTTGCCAAGTAGCGGCGATGGACGGGTTTCGGCGCGAGAAAGTGCAGGACGGAGGAGGTTGCACGGGTGGCTGGCTACAGCGGGTCAAAGGAACAGTATCTGGCGCGGCTGCGTCGGATCGAGGGTCAGGTGCGGGGGATCGCGCGGATGGTCGACGAGGACGTGTACTGCATCGACATCCTCACGCAGGTGTCCGCCGTGACGAAGGCCCTGCAAGCCGTGAGCCTCGGACTGGTGGAGGACCACCTGGGCCACTGCGTCGTCGAGGCCGCCCGCGAGTCCGACGCCGCGGGCGACGAGAAGGTCCGCGAGGCGGCCGACGCCATCGCGCGCCTGGTCCGCTTCTAGAGCACAACACCACCGCGCCTGGCCAAGAGGGATCGAGAGAAGGAGTGACGGACACGATGAACACCAACGCGTACCACATCGATGGCATGACCTGCGGCAACTGCGTCCGGCACGTACGCGAAGAGCTCGCTGCGCTGCCGGGCGTCGAGGACGTCGCGGTCGACCTCGTGGCCGGCGGGACCTCCACGGTCACCGTCACCTCGGCCGAGCCGCTTGCCGAGACGGCGGTGCGTGACGCCGTCGACGAGGCCGGGTACGCGCTCGTCGGTACGCGCCCACTGCTCTGATGGTGTACGACGACACTCCCGGGAGCGTGGGCCTCGATGTCCGCAGCACCGTGGAACTCGCGGTCGAGGGGATGACCTGCGCCTCGTGCGTCGCTCGCGTCGAAAAGCGGATCAACCGTGTGCCCGGCGCGACCGCCACGGTCAACCTCGCGACCGAGTCCGCACACGTCGAGCTCACCGAGCACGTCGACCGGCATGCGCTGCTCAAGGCCGTCGCGCGCGCGGGCTACTCCGCCACCATCACCCGCGACACCGCGCCCGCCCGCACCGCGCCCGCCCACCCCTCACCCACCGCTCTCACCTCGCCCACCGCCCGCCCCTCACCCCCCTCGAGTGGAGCGTTCGATCCTCGGGTGGAGCACGCAGACCCGCACGGCGCGGGCGCGGCGGAGCAGGACACCTCCGCCCCGACTTCGGACCGCGGGACGGACCTGCGCCGCCGTCTGCGCATCGCGACCGTCCTGACGATCCCCGTCGTCGCGCTGTCGATGGTGCCCGCCTGGCAGTTCCCCGGCTGGCAGTGGATCGTCACCGCGCTGAGCCTGCCGGTGGTCACCTGGGGTGCCTGGCCGTTCCACCGCGCCGCGCTGCGGGCCGCCCGCTACCGCGCCTCCACCATGGACACGCTGGTGTCGCTCGGGGTCGCGGCCGCCACGGCCTGGTCGCTGTGGGCCGTGCTGCTCGGCGGTGCGGGCGAGATCGGCATGCGGATGGAGATGACCCTCCTCCCGCGCGCCGGCGCGATGGGCGCACCCGAGCTGTACTTCGAGGTCGCCGCGGTGGTGACCACCTTCCTGCTCGCCGGGCGCTACGCCGAGCACCGCTCCCGACGTCGGGCCGGGGACGCGCTCCGGTCCCTCCTCTCGCTGGGTGCCACCGACGTCGCGCTCCTGTCCGACGCGCACGACGGCGCGAGCACCCGTACCGAGACGCGCGTCCCGGTCGCCTCGCTGCGGGTGGGCGACCTGTTCGCCGTCCGCCCGGGGGAGAAGGTCGCGACCGACGGCGTCGTCCTCGAGGGCACCAGCTCGGTCGACACGTCGCTGCTGACCGGTGAGCCGGTCCCCGTCGACGTCGGCCCGGGGTCCGAGGTGACCGGCGCGACGATCAACACGTCCGGCTACCTGGTGGTCCGCGCGACGCGGGTCGGCGAGGAGACGATGCTGGCCCAGATCGGCCGGCTCGTCACGCAGGCCCAGACCGGCAAGGCGCCGGTGCAGCGGCTGGCCGACCGGATCTCCGCGGTGTTCGTCCCCGTCGTCATCGTGATCGCGTTGGGCACGCTCGCGGTGTGGCTGCTCACCGGTAGCGGAGTCGCGGCCGCGTTCACCGCCGCCGTCGCGGTGC
>CAYQFJ010000037.1:0-19837 GCA_964416715.1 uncultured Actinotalea sp.
GTCCCCGGCTGGACCGCGGAGACGATCGGGGACGACATCGCCTGGATGGCACCCGGCGGTGCGGGCACCGACGGCCGGCTCCGGGCGATCAACGCCGAGGCGGGCTTCTTCGGCGTCGCGCCCGGGACCGGGGAGTCGACCAACCCGACGGCCGTGAAGATGGTCGCCAGCGACACGATCTTCACCAACGTCGCGCTGACCGACGACGGCGACGTGTGGTGGGAGGGGTTGACCGACGAGGTCCCCGAGCACCTGACCGACTGGCTCGGGAACGACTGGACTCCCGACTCCGGCCGGCCGGCCGCGCACCCGAACTCACGCTTCACCGTCCGGGCCTCGCAGTGCCCGACCATCGCCGACACCTGGGACGATCCCGCGGGCGTGCCGATCGACGCGATCCTGTTCGGCGGGCGCCGAGCGACCAACGTGCCGCTGGTGACCCAGGCCCGCGACTGGAAGCACGGCGTCTTCCTCGGCGCGACGATCTCCTCGGAGCAGACCGCGGCGGCCGAGGGCACCGTGGGCGAGCTGCGGCGCGACCCGTTCGCGATGCTGCCGTTCTGCGGCTACAACATGGCCGACCACTGGGCGCACTGGCTGCGGATGGGCGACGTGCTCGGCGACGCCGCACCGGCCATCTTCTGCGTCAACTGGTTCCGCAAGGGGGACGACGGGCGGTTCCTCTGGCCCGGCTTCCGGGAGAACTCCCGCGTGCTGGAGTGGGCGCTGCGCCGGGTCGAGGGGACCGCGGAGGCGGTGGAGAGCCCGGTGGGCCTGCTGCCCGCCCCGGGTGCGCTCAACCTCGACGGCCTGGACGTGCCCGAGGAGGACATGGCCGAGCTCATGGCGATAGACCCCGACTCGTGGTCCGTCGAGGCCGACCTCACCGAGGAGTGGTTCGCCAAGTTCGGCACCCGCGTCCCCGGGACCCTGATGAACCAGCTCACCACCCTCCGCGAGAACCTGAAGTAGCCCGCCCCACGCTCGTGATCATGCAATCCAGCCGTGATCATGCAATCCAGCCGTGATCATGCAATCCAGCCGTGATCATGCAACTCGCCGTCGTCGGCACGGTCGTTCGGATCCGCACCACGGTCCGCCCCGCGCACATCGGATGGTGTGCCGGGCGGACCGTTGTGCGCGCTGACCGGCGCGCGGGAGCTGGACGGTCATGACCGGCGGCGGCTGAGCAGGGCGGGGACCACGAACCACGTCGTGACCAGGACGACGAGGACGCCCGCCGCCGCGATGGTGGCGGCGGTGCGGCCCGCCGCCACGTCGAACACCAGCAGCACGACGCCGGACACCACCAGCGACAGGCACACCAGACCAGCCCGCAGGAACCGGTCGGCGCTGATGACCAGCCGTTCCTTGGCCCGTTGCCGGAACAGCAAGCGGTGCTGGCTCACCGGTGCCACCACCAGACCGGTGGTCACCGCCGCGAGCACGACGAGACCGAGGTAGAACAGCCGCTGCTGGTTGGTGAGCTCGGTGAAGCGTTGCTGGAACGGCACCGTGAGCAGGAAGCCGGTCAGGATCTGGATCCCGGTCTGCGTCACACGCAGCTCCTGGAGGATCTCGTTCCAGTTGCGGTCGAGCCGCTCCGACGTGGACTCCTCGCGACCGTAGGCGTCGCCGTCGCGCCGGCCCGGATCGGTCGGCGGATGCTTCTCGGCCGGGTCTGTCATGTCGACATGATGCTGCGACGCGACCGTGCTCGCACCCGAACCGCTACCGGAGAGTGTCACCAGAGTGTCACCGCCCCCCAACGTTTCGGCGTCGGCGACCGTTCTGTATGCGAGGGTCGGGCCGGGTGACGGGAGAGGAGCACCGGTGACGCAGTGGCAAGAGGTGCTCGAGACGATGGTGCGTGAGCGTCGTCCCGCCCTGGTCGGGTACGCCTGCCTGTTCGCGGCGGACCGGCGCGACGCCGAGGACCTCGTCCAGGAAGCGCTCGTCCGCACGTTCTCGCGCACCCGAGCGGTCACGGACCCGCGATCAGCCGAGGCGTACGTGCGCAAGGCGATCCGGACGTCCTACCTGGACTCGGCGCGCAAGGCCGCGACGTGGTGGTCGAGGGCGCACCTCTTCTCCGACCCGGAGAGCACTCGCGGTCCGGAGCAGGCGGCGGCGTCGTCGGTCGACGTACGCGCGGCGCTAGCCCGGCTCAGCCCCCGGGAGCGCGCCTGCGTGGTGCTGCGGTACTTCGACGACCTGCCGGTCGCGGAGATCGCGGTCGAGCTCGGTATCGGGGCCGGTGCAGTCAAGCGCTATCTGAGCGACGGGACGGGCAAGCTCCGTGACTCGCTCGGCGTCGACGTTCCGGGGCAGGAGGACCAGGACGAGTGGTCCAGCATCACGCCCCTCGGTGGAAGGAGCCGTCCATGAGTCGCGACCTGAGCAGCGTGCTGCAGTCGTTCGCCGAGGACGAGGCTCGCGCCGCAGCGGCCGAGTCGACCGATCCGGACGCCGGCACGCAGGTCCTCGTGTCCCGGGTCTCGAGGCGCCGTCGGATGCGCACCGGCATGGTGACGACGGCGGCGGCGGCCGTGGTGGTCGTGCTCGGTGTCGGGGTGTACGCCGTGACCACACCGGAGCCGAACCCGCCCGCCACGCCGGAGCCGTTGCCGACCCACAGCCCGACGCCCACCGAGGAGGAGACGCCCGAGCCGGAGGAGACGACAGAACCCGAGGAGACGGCTGACCCGGGTCCCGGGTCGGAGGACGACTCCCGTCCCGCCGTGACCGCGCACCCGTTGCTGCCGGACGCCCTGCCACTCGTGCCGGGCATCTTCGCCTCGGCGGACGACGGGTGGTACCTCGTCGACTACACCACGGGCTGGCTCGACGGCGCGATGCCGGACCCGCCGTCGGTCCTGTACCTGATCAGTCCGGACGGCCTGCGGTACGAGGTCCCCGTCGACCGGACGACGGCGTTCGTCACGGACTGGCTCGAGGGGACCTCCCTGGCGCTTGCCTACTCGGGCCACGGCGTGGACGGGGCGGCGGTGTTCGGGCTGGTCGACCTCGAGGACGGTCGGGAGGTGGGCCGCTACACCAGCGGCCCCGACGAGGAGCTGACCTTCGTCGGGGACGGGTCCACCGACGTGCTCGTGGTCCGGATGATCCCGAAGCCCCGTGGGCCGAATTCGTGGACCGTCGAGCGCCGAACACTCGACGGCACGACCGTGGCGAGCATCCCGCCGTTCACCCCGAAGCGATCTCCACAGTGGGCAGACCCGTTCTCGGTGAGTCCGGACCGCGACAGGATCCTCGTGCGCGACCCAGCCGACTACCGGATCGTCCGCATGCGGGACTTCGCACCCGTCTCCCTGGCGCCGGTGCTCGAAGCGGTGCGGGCGCGGGTCCCTGGACCCGGCGGCGGACCGCAGCCCTGTGACCCTGTCGACTGGTTCGGGTCCGACCGGATCATCGTCAGCTGTGCAGAGTTCAGCCGGCCGGACGACGACGGCGTGAGCATCCTGACGAGCTCGCTGTGGACCGTCCGGCTCGACGGCGGTGATGCGAGGCGCCTGCTCGTCGAGGGTGCGCAGCCGATGCTCGATGGTGAGACCCGGCCGAGGGACATCCGAGGCATCTGGTCTGTCGACGGCCGGACGGTCATCGATGTCGAGGACGCCGAAGGCATGTGCTCGCTCCTCGGGATGGTCCGCGCAGACGGGACCGTGGAGGTCGTCGAGGCCTCGCGGGGGACACACATCCAGGACAGTGGGCTCCCGCCGACCGCGGGGAGGCCGGGGACCGATCCGCTGTTCCGGCAGGACTGTGTGGACCGGAGCCTGATCGCGATCGACCTGTCGGGCGGTGTCACCGAGCTCCTGCCTGCCGTGCCCGCAGGAGCCTGGAACCAGGTCACGGTCATCCATCAATGACGGTGTCGTGACCGGCATCGGTCAGCCGGCCGTACGTGGGGGGCGGCCCCCGCCCGTGGGGACGGGCGGGGGCGGCGCGGTCGTCTCACCGGCACAGGGTGTGGCGACCACCACCGGCGGGCGGCCTGCGGTGCGCCGCCTTGACGGGACGGTCGTGGACACCATTGGCCGTCAGCCGGGTCACCGCTCTCGCGGTGACGCTGAAGGGTGATCGAACCGTAACCCCGCCGTGCCCCGTCCGCACGTCGAGGGGCGTCCGCACGTCGAGAGGTGTGGCTCAGGGATACAGCCCGCGGATCTGGTGGGCGTGGGCGACGCGGGCGATGGAGAGCTGCAGCGCCGCCTCGCGCAGGGTGAGGTGGTCGTGGTCGGCGGCCTGGGCCACGGCGCGGTAGGCGGTCAGCATCCGGTGCTCGAGGCGGTCGTGGATCTCCTGCTCGGTCCACCAGTAGGCCTGCTGGGCCTGGACCCACTCGAAGTAGGACACGACCACGCCGCCGGCGTTGGCCAGGATGTCCGGCACCACGGTGATCCCGGCGTCGGCCAGGACCTGGTCCCCGGCGGGGGTGGTCGGTCCGTTGGCGCCCTCGACGACCCACCGGGCCCGGACGGTCTTGGCGGTGTGCTCGTCCAGCGCGTTCTCCACCGCGGCGGGGACCAGCACGTCCACGTCGGCGGCCAGCACGTCGGCGTTGTCCACCGGGTCGGCCTCGGCGAACCCGACCACCGACCCGGTCTGGCGCACGTGCTCGACCAGGGCCGGTACGTCCAGGCCCCCGGCCCGGTACAGCGCCCCGTACTGGTCGGAGACCGCCTCGACCAGCGCACCGGAGGCCGCGAAGATCTCCGCGGCGTTCCCGCCGACCTTGCCGAACCCCTGGACCGCGACCCTCGCCCCGGCCAGCGACCGACCGGCGTCGGCCAGCGCAGCCTCGGTCACGTGCACCACCCCCTGGGAGGTGGCCGTGGCCCGCCCCAACGACCCACCGACCTCCACCGGCTTGCCGGTGACCACCCCCGGGACGGTGAACCCCTGGGCGGTGGAGTAGGTGTCCATCACCCACGCCATCGTGCGGGCGTCGGTGCCCACGTCCGGGGCCATGATGTCCCGCTCCGGACCGATCATCGGCATGATCTCCGAGACGTACCGGCGGGTGACCCGCTCCAGCTCACCGTCGGAGTACCCGCGCGGGTCGATCGCCACCCCGCCCTTGGCACCCCCGTACGGCAGCTCGACCACCGCACACTTCCACGTCATCCACATCGCCAGCGCCCGAACCTCGTCCAGATCCACCGACGGGTGATACCTCAGCCCACCCTTGGCCGGCCCGCGCGAGACGTTGTGCTGCACCCGGAACCCCTGGACCACCTGCGTGGACCCGTCGTCCCGACGCAACGGCACCGACACCCGGATCTCCCGCCGCGGCGAGGCCAGCATCGCCCGCATCCCCGGCTCCAGGCCCAACCGCTCAGCCACCCCCGACAGCTGCGTCAGCGCCGTCGCCAACGCACCCGTGGCGGTGGAGTCGGTCAACGGCAGCACGGGCGCGTCGTCGTCGTTCCCGCTGGTCCGGCTCTCGGTCATGCGGCCTCCTCCAGGTCATCACCCACTTTCCCACCCGCGCCCCGCCCTCGCTCCCGCGGGGCGCCGGTGTCGCGGGTTTCGCCCGGATCGGCGCGCCGGACGCACCGATCCGAGCATGACCTCGGCTGGTGGGGGCCGGGGGCTGCGACGGCGGCGGTCGGGAGGGTCAGCCGGTGTACTCGAAGTGCCAGTACTCCGGGTTCGACCCGTTCGCGCGGGCCCAGCCCGGCGCGACCCAGCCGTACGCCGGGCCGTTGGCGACCAGCCACTCGTAGCGGGCGGACCCGAACGAGTACGCCTCCCACTCCCAGGTGTCGAAGGCGGTCCCTCCGCCGTGGTTGGAGGTGCCGGGCCGTGCGGCGATGCTGCCGTACGCCTCACGCATCTCGACCTGGGTCGCGTAGGACCGGTAGCTCATGTCGATCGCGATGTTCTCGCCGAACACCTTCCGGAACTCGGCGTTCAGCGTGGTCAGCGCGGCCGCGGCGTCGGGCAGGAACCACTGGGCGTTGCCCTGGGAGTCCACGCACCAGCTCAGCGCGGCCATCTGCGAGCGGGGGATCTTGCCGTTCGTCCCGTCGCCGCTGGTCGCGGGGGTCGAGGTGTAGAAGGTGTACTCGCCGTTGCGCGGCGGTTCGTAGGACTCCGGGCCGCCGCAGTCCGGCCCCGCCCCGGTCGACGGCGGTCCGCCGAGCCGCGGCGACGGGTCGGGCGGTGGGGCCTCGGCTGCCCGCCGGGCCTCCTCCTGCGCCGCCCGCTCGGCCGCCTCATGCTCCGCGGCTTCCTGCTCTGCGGCCTCTCGCTCGGCCTGTTCCTGCGCGGCCGCCTCGCGCTGGGCCTCCTCGCGTGCGCGCTCTTCGGCCAGACGAGCCGCCTCGGCCTCGCGCTCCCGGGCCTCCTGCGCGGCCTGCTCCGCCTCGGCCTCGGCCTGTGCGTCGGCCTCCGCTTGCGCCTGCTCGACGGCGCGGGTGGCCTGCACGGACCTCACCCACGTCGCGGTCCCGGCACCGGCGGCGAGGGCCACGACGACGATCGTCACGACGGCCCGGCGGCTGAGCCGTCCCGCGGCACGCCGGCGACCGGCTCGGGGGGCCACCGATGTCGGTCCCGGGCCGCTGCCGGGATCGTGCACAGGGCCAGATCCGGCGTCAGGTCCGGTTCCCGGCGTGGGGCCGGCTCCCGAGTCGGCAGGGGGCTGACTCACCACGCGTTCAGACGGTCGAGAGCGCGTCGATGCGGGCGAGCTCGTCGTCCGTCAGCGCGAATCCGAACACGTCGAAGTTCTCCTCGATCCGCTCGGGCGTGACCGACTTCGGGATCACGACGACGTCGCGCTGCACGTGCCAGCGCAGCACCACCTGACGCGGGCTCACCCGGTGCGACTCGGCGATCTCCCTCAGCGCCGGGTGGTCCACGTCACTGCGCTTGAAGGGGCTGTACCCTTCCAGCACGACGTCGCGCTCGGCCAACCCGGCGACCAGGGCGGGGTCGTGGTCCGCGGGGCTCCACGGGATCTGGTCGATCGCCGGCGCCTCACCGGTCGCGGCGACGAGCTCGTCGATCTGCGCGAGCGAGTAGTTGCTCACCCCGATCGCGCGGACCAGGCCCTCGTCGCGCAGACGGCGGAGCTCCGCCCAGGTCTCGGGCGTCGCCTGCTTGTTCGGTGGCCAGTGGACCAGCCACAGGTCGACGTAGTCGGTGTCGAGCAGTCGGAGGCTCTCGGCGAGGGTCTCCCGCTCGCGGCCGGCGGCCTCCGGCGGGAGCTTCGTCGTGACGAAGACCTCGGACCGGTCCACCCCCGAGTCCGCGATCCCACGGCCCACCTGGTCCTCGTTGCCGTAGCCGGTGGCGGTGTCCAGATGGCGGTACCCGACCTCGAGCGCGTGCCGGACCGCTTTGTAGGCGTCCGACCCGTTCGCGAGCCACGTTCCCAGGCCGAGCACGGGGATGGGCAGCGGGCCGCTCGGAGTACGCAGGTCCAGGGTCGGGACGGTGGCACGGGTGTCAGTCATGCGCCCCATTCTGGCCGACGAGCCGACGGTCGGCGAGGCCGGCGAGGTGTTGCGACGTGATCGTCGCGAACACTGCTGCCCGGACTGTGCCAGGATGCACCCGACGCCGGTGCGTCGCGGCGGTGGGGCTCGCCGCACCCAACCTCGGAGACTCCGACAACGGTCCCTACCCGGTCAGCGCTGTGCGCCCGAGGGTAGGAGGACGATGAAGCACCCCGCCACTGGCCGACGGGTGAGCCCGGCCGACGTCACCGAGGACACCGGGGACACCGGGGACACCGAGCCGACGCCGCCGTCCGCGGCCACCCCGCCCACGGCCACCCCGGCTCACCTCCGGACATCGTCGTTGCTGCTCGTCTTCGTCGGTGGTGCGTTCGGCACCGCGGCGCGCGCGGCCGTGGCGCTCGCCGCGCCGTCGTCGGGCCCCTGGACCACCGCGGGGATCAACGTGGTCGGTGCCTTCTTGCTCGGGTTGCTGCTGGGGTGGGTGATCCGCGCACCGGACGACGAACGCCGTCGGACGCTGCGGCTCCTGCTCGGCACCGGGTTGCTCGGCGGGTTCACGACGTACAGCACGCTCGCGGCGGACGGTGCGTCGCTCGTGGCCGCGGGTCTGCCTGGTGCGGCGGTCCTGTACGGGCCGGCCACCGTCGTCGTCGGCGTCCTGGTGGCATGGGCCGGCATCGCGACGACGACGCCCCGTTCGGCTGAGGCGCCCGGCTCGCGGCTCAGGTCACACGGCCTCGCAGGTGGGGCCGGCCTCTCGGAGGAGCCCGGCCTGTCGGAGGAGCCCGGCCTCGCGGCCGAAGCCGGCCCTGCCGGGGAGCCAGGCCGCTCGGGGACGGGGGAGTGATGGACGCCCTGGTCTTCCTGCTGCTCGCGGTCGCGGGCGGAATCGGTGCGGTGTGCCGCTTCCTGCTCGACGGCGTGATCACCGCCTGGCTCGAACGCACCGGTGGGAGCTTCCCTTGGGGGACCACGGTCGTCAACCTCACCGGCTCGCTGCTCCTCGGACTGGTCACCGGGGTGTTCGTCGGGCACTGTGCTCCCGAGGCGCAGCTCGTCCTCGGTACCGGGTTCCTCGGTGGCTACACCACCTTCTCCGCGGCGAGCGTCGAGACCGTCCGGTTGCTGCAGGACCGTCGGCTGCGCGCGGGCGCGGTGCAGGCCCTGGGAACCTTGCTGGCGACGGTGGCGATGGCCGGACTGGGGCTCTGGGCCGGGTCCCGGTTCTAGGCCGACGCCCGCACCACGACCTCGGAGTGGAACATCCGTGGCTCGAGGGCGGGCGCCTTCCCCGCGATCTGCTCCAGCAGCAGCTCGGTCGCCGCGCGGCTCATCTCGACGACCGGGTTGCGCATGGTGGTCAGCGGCGGCGAGGTCGACGCGGCGACGCCGAGGTCGTCGAAGCCGATGACCTTCACGTCGTCGGGGACCGACCGTCCGTGCTTGGCGAGCACGCCCAGGGCACCGGCGGCCATCAGGTCCGAGGCGGCGAACAGGCCGTCGATGTCCGGGTGCGCCTCCAGCAGCCGCTCCATGGCGGCGGCCCCGCCGGCGGAGGTGAAGTCGCCCCGCACCATCGCCTCGTCGGACAGCTGCGCCTCTTGCAGGGCCCGTCGCCAGCCGGCGAGACGGTCCACGCCCGCCGCCATGTCCAGCGGCCCGGCGATGGTCGCGATCCGGGTGCAGCCCACGGAGATCAGGTGCTCGGTCGCGCGCTGACCACCGAGGCGGTTGTCGACGTCGACGTACGGGATCTGGCGGTGCGTCGACCACGGCCGACCGACGAAGACGCACGGGAGGTGGCTCTGTGCGAGCGCCTCGTCCAGCGCGTCGTCGCGGTGGTGGGACACCACGATGGCGCCGTCCACGTGCCCGTTGCGCAGGTACCGCGCGGTGCGCTGTGCCTCCTCACCCTGCCGGGCCATCACCATGACCAGCTGCAGGTCGGTGTCCGACAGCGCGAGCCCCAGCCCCTGCAGGGTCCCGGCGAAGTACGGGTCGGTCAGGACCCGCTCGTCCGGCTCGGGCACGACCATCGCGATCGAGTCGGTGCGCCGGGTGACCAGCGTGCGTGCCGCCCGGTTGGGCGTGTAGCCGAGCTCGGCGATCGCGGCGTCGACGGCGGTCTGCGCCTCCGGGCTCACCTTGAAGCCGCCGTTGATCGCACGGGACGCGGTGGAGCGGGAGACCCCGGCGCGTTCGGCGACCTCCTCGAGCGTGGGGGCACGACGGGTCGCCGGGGTGCTCTCTCGCGTGTCGGCCGTCATCGACGAGGCCCTCACTTTCTCGCGGTGGCCGGACGGCTGAGGTTACCGCGCTACCGGCCTCAACCCTGACCCCGCAACCAGTCCTTGGCGATGCGCTCCTCGGCGGCGACCGCCTCACGCAGCGCGTCGGCCACGGCCGACTCCACCGCGGCGCCGAACAGCGGGATCGAGGCCTTGATCTCGGCGTCGGCCCGGCGCGTGGTCACCCCGCCGGCGCTGGTCAGACGGAGGGTTCCGGTCACCCGCACCGGCGCCCCGGTGATCTCGACGACGACGGTGCCGCGCCGGCCCTCCTCGTCGGGCGCCTCCCACGCATCGACCTGGAGCACCTCGAGAGTGCTGCCCACGACCGACCTGAACTGCGCGGGGATGTCGGTGGTCGGCATCTGCCGGCGCGTGGTCGCGGTGAACGAACCGTCGGGGTCGGCCGCTACGTCGACCTGGTGGGACGTCGCCCCGGTCGCGTCCGCCACGGCCTCGACGAAGGCGCGGTCGGCGAGCATCTCGGTGACGCGGTCCGGACCGGCGTCGAACTGGGTGGTGGCGGAGAAGTGCACCGATGCCTCCGGGCGGTGTGACGGTGACCTGAGGCTAACAACGACCCGGCGGCGCGCGCCGCACTTTAGGCTCGTGCCCGTGTCCACGCTCAGTGACCTCGTCGCCCGCCACTCGGACCTCGGCCCGGAGGACGTCGAGTGGCTGCACCTGCTGGTCGGCGACTGGCAGCTCATCTCCGACCTGGCCTTCGCCGACCTGGTGCTGTGGCTGCCCACGCTCACCGGTGACTACGTCGCGGTCGCACAGGCCCGCCCGTCGACCGGGGCGACGGTGCACTACGACGACATCGTCGGGTCCGTCGCGCCGGAGGGACAGCGACCCCAGCTCGAGCTCGCCCTGACCGAGGGTCGCGTCCAGCGTTCGCGCGAGCCCCGGTGGTTCGGCACCTACGCGGTCCGTGAGGAGGCAGTGCCCGTGGTGCGCGACGGCCGGGGGATCGCCGTCGTCGCGCGGCAGACGAACCTCGGTGGCGCACGCACACCGAGCCGGCTGGAGCTCAACTACGTCGAGGCGGCCGACGACCTCGTCGCGATGATCTCCCGCGGCGAGTTCCCGGTGTCCAACTCGCCGACCGGCCCGCGCCGCGGTGCGCCCCGCGTGGGGGACGGGCTCATCCGCCTCAACTCCGAGGGCGAGGTGCTCTACGCGAGCCCGAACGCGCTGAGCTGCTTCCACCGGCTGGGGGTGCTCGGTTCGCTCGTCGGCCGGTCGCTCGCCGAGGTGACCACCGAGCTGCTCGAGGACAGCACGCCGATGGACGAGTCGCTGCCGCTGGTCGTCATGGGCCGGGCCCCGTGGCGCACGGACATCGAGGCCCGCGGTGTGTGCCTCTCGCTGCGCGCGGTGCCGCTCACCGAGGGGCCGCAGCGGATCGGTGCCGTGCTGCTGTGCCGCGACGTCTCCGAGCTGCGGCGCCGGGAGCGCGAGCTCATCACCAAGGACGCCACCATCCGGGAGATCCACCACCGGGTGAAGAACAACCTGCAGACCGTGGCCGCGCTGCTGCGGCTGCAAGCGCGGCGGACGACGTCGCAGGAGGCCAAGAGCGCGCTGGGGGAGGCGATCCGACGGGTCGCGACCATCTCCCAGGTGCACGAGACGCTCTCGCAGACCCTGGACGAGGCGGTGGACTTCGACACGCTGGTGGACCGGAGCCTGCGGCTCGCCGCCGACGTCGCGTCGGCGGGCACGTCGGTACGTACCGTCCGGGTGGGGTCGTTCGGGATGGTGCCGGCCGAGGACGCCACGGCGCTCGCCCTGGTGCTCACCGAGCTGGTCACCAACGCCGTCGAGCACGGGATGGCCGACGGGACCGGCGGGACGGTCGAGATCAGTGCCGAGCGCGACGGACGGCACCTGCGCGCCCGGGTGGTCGACGACGGCGTCGGCATGCCGGCTCCCGGCGCGACGTCGGGGCGGCGCGGTGAGATGTCCGGCCTCGGGACGCAGATCGTGGGCACGCTCGTGCAGAACGAGCTGCAGGGCACCATCGAGTGGCGGCCGCGCGAGGGTGGTGGGACGGAGGTCGTGCTCGACGTCGAGCTGCGGGACCGAAAGCGCGAACGGGTGGACTACTGACGACGGGTCGGCGCCGATCCCGACCACGGATCGCGAGAACCCCGGGTGCTCAAGAGCTTCCCGGGGTTCTCGACCAGACGCTGTGGCCGGTCAGCTCGCGCGGCGGGCGCGGGCCGTGCGGCGCTTCAGCGCCCGGCGCTCGTCCTCGGACAGTCCGCCCCAGACCCCGGAGTCCTGCCCGGACTCCAGCGCCCACTTCAGGCAGGTGTCGACGACGGGGCAACGGCGGCACACGGCCTTGGCCTCGTCGATCTGCTGCAGGGCCGGGCCGGTGTTCCCGATCGGGAAGAACAGCTCCGGATCCTCGTCCAAACAGGCAGCGCGGTGGCGCCAGTCCATCGGGTCTCCATTCATGGGCACGCGACCAGCCGACCCCGATCGGGGGACGGTCAGGTGTTGGGGTGTTGCGATCGTCCTATGACTGAAACCAAGCCTCACACGCTTGTGCCTTCTTGCACAAGAGGTCACGAGAAGGTTTCGACAAGGTGACGCGTGAGTCTCATCACACCCACCGCGGCCTGCGCCGGCGCCCACCCCGGCCGCCCTTCTCGTACCGCTCCCGGCCGCCCGTCGGTCGCGGTCCGGTCCGCGCGTTGCTCCCGGTTCCGGCCGCCCGTCTGTCGCGGTCCGGCCCACCGGTTTCCTCCGGTCCCGGCCGCTGATTGGCCTTGGCCCAGTGGCGCTCGGTCTCCGGTCCGGGACCGGGGTCGTAGGGTCGGAGGATGGCATCACGATCTCGGCCGGGACGGCCCCACGGCGGACCATCGCGGTCGGGTGGACCGGCGCCGCGGTCGGGTGGAGCAGGCAAGTCCGGCCGGGCCGGGCGGGCCGGTGGTCCGGCGAAGTCCGGTGCGCCCGCAACCGCGAGTCGTCCGCGCAGCCTCGTCGCCGTCGTGGTCCTGGTGCTCGCCGAGGCCGTCGTGACGGCCGGCCTGGGACTGTGGTGGTTGTTCGTGCTGATCGTCGGCGACGTGCGGGAGATAGCGGTCGCGCTGTTCCTGGTGGTCTTCGCCCTGGCGGTCGCCGCCGGTCTCGCCCTGGGCGGGCGCGCCCTGCTCCGGGGCCGCCGCGGGGCCCGGGCGCCGGTGATCACCTGGCAGATCCTCCAGGGGGCGACTGCGGTCGCGGTGCTCCAGGGCACCGCGACCAGCCCCGCGGGTGAGACCACGCTGTGGCTGGCGCGGGTGGCGATCATCGTCTCCGCCGCCATCGTGGTGCTCATGCTCAGCCGGCCGGTCGTGTACGCGACGACGTAGCCACCTGAACACACGTGACGCGCCCACGGTGGACGAGCGTTCCCCGCCCGGGGTGCGTCGGGCGCGTCGGGTCCACGGTCGGTGCCAGACCGGCGGCGACGTCCGAGGACCCGGCTGCGGCGGGGGAGAGGACCAGCACCGACGCGCTCGCCCGCAGCGTGGCGAGGACTCCGCGGTAGGCGGCTGCAGCGCGGTCGGTGCGGGCCGAGGCGACGACGCGCGGTACCGACGGGTCTCCGGCTTCCGCCGCGGTGACCAGGGCGGCCAACAGCTCGTCCAGCTCGTGCTCCCGGCCGACCAGCAGGTCGACGTCGTCGATCACGAGCACCGGCCCTCGTCCGTCGCCGTCGGTAGGGAGTCGGTCGTCGCGTAGGTGGTGCACCAGCTCACCCGCGGTGAGCGGCCCGTCGCGGCCGACGACCAGGACCCGCCGGTCGTCGGCGAGCAACCCGGCGGTGATGGTGGCCAGCGCGGTGGAGCGACCGCTCCCGGGTGGTCCGACGACGAGCGCACCGAGCCCGACGTCGAGCCTCACCACACCGGCCGTGTCACCACCGAGCCCGATCGCCAGTGCTCGCCCACCACCGCTCGTCCCGCTCGTCCCGCTGGTCCCACGAGCCTCGTCACGACGGACGTCGCGCGTCCCGGGGACGGGTGTGAGCCCCAGGTCGTCCCAGGTGACGTGCCACGGGATCGGTAGCAGTCGCAGCGGCGGCGTCGTCGGGCCGTCGACCACCTGCCGGACGTCGTCCACCTGCCGACCGTCCACCTGCCGGACGTCGTCCACCTCCCGGCCGTCCACCCGCCGCCCGTCGACGACCTGACATCTCCGGGCACCGTCGGCCGAGAGGTGGACCGCCCGCCCGGGCACCGCTCGTCCGCCGCTGAGCTCGCGCGGGAGACCCAGCACGGCCTCCTCGTGCGGGTCGGCCACCGCGAGAACCAGACGCTCGCCGGCCGACGGCAGCAGCCTGGTGACCTCGCTCGGGCCACCCGCGACGGCCACGGCCAACCCGTGATGACGCCCGTCGCGCAGCAGCGGCTCGATCAGGTCGGACGCTCCCCCGCGCGGCATCCGGTCGAGCGCACCGACCACCGCACCCCAGTCGTCCACCACCAGCAGGCGTTCACCGTGCGGGGTCGCGAGCAGGCTCAGCAGCCGGGCGAGCCGACGCGGGTCGTCCGGACCCACCACGGTCCCCATCCGCGGATGGCTCCGTAGCCCCTCCAGGCCGGCGCTCGCGACGGCGTGCACCTCCCATCCCAGGCGCAAGGCCGACCGGGCGAGGGTGAGCAACGTCGTCGTGCGGCCCGAGCCTCCCCGGCCGGCGATGACGAGCGGTCCGGCCGACGTCGACCAGCAGGCTGGGGAGCGGCGTTGCTCGGCGGGCAGGTCCGCCAGGCCGAACGGCAGCGCGCCGGGCCGAGCGTCGTGCGGGACCTCACCCACACGCTCCGGCAGCGGTGGGAGCCACACCGGGTCGGGTGGGCCGTACCCGGCTGCCGCCGCGGCCCGCCGGATCGACGCCACCAAGGTCACCCCGTGGTCGTCAGGTTCCGCCGGCTCAGCACGGTCCGACCGCTCGGCGGGCTCGAACGGCCAGGCCGGTGCCCAACGGACTCCCGACGCACCGGTCGCGGCGGTCGGCCCGAGTGCCGCCCAGGCCGTCTGGACCACCTCCGGGGCCGCCGGCCCGCGGCGCAGGACGGCCCGCCCTGGTAGGTCCGGCGACAGGTGGGCGGCGTCCGGCACCTCGATCACGTCCATCGAGTCGCCCGGCTCAGTGACGCGTAGGCACAGGCGCAGCGCGATGTTGGCGCGCATCTCGGCGTTGACCGCACCGGCCGGCCGTTGCGTGGCGAGGACGAGGTGGATGCCCAGCGACCGTCCCTGCGCGGCGAGCCGGACCAGCCCGGGGACGAAGTCGGGAAGGTCCTCGGTCAGGGCGCGGAACTCGTCGACCACCACCAGGATCCGCGGCGGTGCTGCCCCTCGGGCGCGCAGGGCCTCGAGGTCACCGACGCCGGCCCGGGCGAGCAGGTGCTCACGACGCCGCAGCTCGGCCCGCAACCCGTCCAGCGCCCGTGCCGCCTCGACCTGGTCGAGGTCGGTCACCTGCCCGACCACGTGCGGCAGGTCCCGGCAGGCGCCGAAGCTCGCCCCGCCCTTGTAGTCGACCAGGACCATCGCGAAGGCCGTCGGCGGATGCCGCAGCGCGAGGCCAAGCACCAGGGACTGCAGCAGCTCGGACTTGCCGGCACCGGTCGTGCCGGCGACCAGTGCGTGCGGACCGTCGGAGAGCAGGTCGACGTGCACCGGGGCCGCGTCCGGGCCGAGGCCGATCGGTGTGGCCAACGACCTCAGGGCGCCGGCTTCGGTCGACCATCCGGGCTCTCCCACCAGGTCGGCCAGCCCCACCCGGTCGGGCAGCCGGGCCCTCCGCGGCCGCGTCGACCCGTCGCGCGCGCCGTACTCGGGTTCGGTACGTGGGGCGACCTTCGCCGACTCGCCCGACCCGCCGACACCGGCCACGCCGGCTGCCGCGGCGCGTGCGATCGCCTCGGCCCAGCCGAACGGTGCCCACGGCGCCTCGACCTCCCTGATGTCACCTCCTGCTTCCAGCGTGGCCGCGCGCTCGCGGTCGACCCGGAGCACCCAGCGGCACCACGCCGGCGGAGCCTCGCCCGGTGGGACGAGCACCAGTGCGGCTGCCTCGTCCGGACGTGATCCCCACCACCGCGCCAGACCGGGCCAGTGGCGCGTGTCGTCGACGACGGTCAGGTGTGGTCCGTCCCCCTCGTGCGGTAGCCGGGTGGTGTCAGGCGTCAACCACCGGCACCAGGACCACTCGGCGGCGTCGTCGTCGGAGTGCAGCAGCACGAGCCGGACGGGCAGCGCCTCACCCACGAGGGCGCGTACGGTGCCCAGCACCGCGTCGCGCGGACCGAGCACCGCCAGCCCTTCGGTCGCCGTCGGCCACCACGGGGGCGGCCTCCTGACCACCCTCCTGACCACCGCGGTGGCCGCTGGGTCGCGGGCGAACACGTCCTGCGGGTCACGCCGACGTCGCAGGAGCCGCGGTGCGACCGACCCGAGCGGCCCGCCCAGGGCGAACAGCAGGTACACGGGGTTGCGCGTGGCCAGTGCCAGACCGGCCGAGACCACCAGTGGGACCAACCAGCCGATCGCCGGCGTCGCCGTCGTCGTCGGCGTCGAGACTTCCTGGCGGTCGCCGGTCTCCGCAGTCAGGTCGGCGATCCGCCGGACCACCACGGTCGACCCCCCGGTGCGGATGGTCCGGCCCGCGCGGACCGGCGTCAGCGGCCGAGCCCGCCGCCACCCGCCGCTCGGACGCACCACCCACCGCTCACGTCGTCCCCACGTACGCCGACGGACGGCCACGTCCCCCAGCACCGCCCGGTCCCCGTCCGGGCAGACGACGCGACCGGCGTCGGGCCCGGAGACCACCGCGAGGTGCCACGGCGCCAGCGCCGCCCGGGCCACCGGGTCCATGGGTCCGGGTCCACCGACGGTGAGCACCGACCCCTCGACCCAGGGCACGGTGCCCGCCGGGTGGTCCTCGGCGAGCCGACGATCGGCGACCCACAGCCCTTGTGCCAGCCGGTCGCCGGTCAGCCTGGCCAGTGCCGGCCGCGCCTCGGCGATCGTCAGACCGCGGGGGACCTCGACGTCGCCACCGGGGTCCAGGACGAAACGCACGCGCCCACCGTGCCGCGCCCGGCTTCGTCGGCGTCATGCAGCCCGCTGGGTCTGTGGACGCAACCGGCGTCCACAAGGTCACTCGGCCAGCGCTTCCACCGGAGACGTCCGGGCCGCGCTGCGACCGGGGAGCACCGAGGCCAGCAAGCCGGCGAGCAGGGCGACGCCGAGGACCATCGCGAGCTGACCCCACGGGACCGTGAGGCCCACGGGTGTGAGTTCACCCAGCATCGTCTGCAGGCCGACCCAGCCGTAGACCAGACCCAGCAGCACTCCGACGAGCGCGCCGACGCCGGCGATGAGCACCCCCTCGATGGCGAGCATGCCGCGCAGCCGCCGCCGCGACAGGCCGATCGCCCGTAGCATCGCCGACTCGCGCCGCCGCTCGATCACCGACAGCGACAACGTGTTGGCCACCCCGACGACCGCGATCACCACGGCCACCGCGAGCAGGCCGACGACGACCGCCAGCAGGGTGTTCACCACCCGGTCGTAGAACGCCCGGTCCACGGCCGACCCCACGACGCTCAACGACTCGCCGCTCCCGCTGGCGATGCTGGTGATCTCGGTCACGGCCCCCGTCACCACGTCTACGCCGGTGAGCCGCACCCAGAGCTGACCCACGGGGGCGTCCGGGTCGATGGCGGCCATGGTGTCCGGTGTCACGACGAGATCCCACCCGGGCATCTCGCTCACCACCGCCTGCACGGTCGTGGTCGTCGCCCCGGTGTCCAGGGTCACCTCGTCCCCGGTCTCGATCCCGGAGGACCGGGCCTCGTTCCGAGGCACGACGACGACGCCGTCGGCGAGGTCCGCCATGTGCTCCGGAGCCAGCAGGACCGAGCTCGCCAGGTCCGGGTCGACGGCGTGGACGCGGGTGCTCGTCACGGAGTCGCCGTTGCTCACCTGAACCGTGGCTGTGGTGAGCTCGACGACCTCGGCGACGCCGTCGACGTCGCGCACGTCGTCCACGACCGCCGGTGGCACCGCCTGCGCCTCGAGCCCGTTGTCCATCGTGCTGACCTCGACGTCCACCGGGAACTGCTCCTCGAGCCCGGCGTCGAGCGCCACGCGTGCCCCGGCGGCCCCGGTGGCCATCATCGCCACCAGCGTCACGCCGATGAACAGGGCCGCACTCGTCGCGGCGGTGCGGCGCGGGTTGCGCACGCTGTTCGCCGTGGCCAGCGTGGCGGTCGGCGAGCCGGTCCGGGCGAGCAGCCGCCCGACGCCGGACACCAGGCGCGGCACCCAGTACACGGCGCCGAGCAGGATCCCGATGAAGGAGACCGCACCACCGAGCACTCCGATCCCGACGCCGACCATCGCGTCCACCTCCCGGGCGGCGACGGTCCCGAGCCCCAGGAAGCCCGCGCCGACGAGGACGAGCAGGACGGAGAAGGCGGCGCGCAGCCGCCCTGACCGCTGGCCGATCGGCGGTGGCCCGGAAGGAGTGAGCGCGGACAGGGGAGAAACGCGCGTGGCGGCCCGCGCCGGTGACCACGAGGCGAGGACGGTCACGATCGTCCCGCACAGCAACGGAACCAGGACCGACACGGTGCTCACGGTGACCGACGCCGGCAGCGGCACGTCGGTCCCGCGAGCGTTGAGCACGGTCAGCGCGAGCTGGACCAGCCCAGTCCCCGCGAGCACGCCGACGACCGAGGACGCGGCGCCGAGCAGGAACGCCTCGGTCAGCACGGAGCGTCTGAGCTGCCCGCGGACCGCTCCGACGCAACGGAGCAGGGCGAGGGTCCGGGTGCGCTGCGCGACGATCACCTGGAAGGTGTTCGTGATCACCAGCGCGGCGACCAGGAGGGCCACGGCGGCGAAGCCGAGGACCAGCCCGGTCAACGCCGTGGTGCTGCCGGTGAGCTGAGCCGTGATCAGCGCGGCCTGCTCGTCGGCGGTGCGGACCGCTACGCGGTTCTCACCTCCGGTCTCGGCCAGGGCCGTACGGAGATCCTGCTGCAGAACGTCCACCCGTACGCCGGGATCGGCTAGGACGAGGAGGTAGGGGTAGGACACCTCCGGCGAGTCCGCGGCGACCCAGTCGGCGAGGAGATCGGCGGGCACGTGGATCATCGGAGTGCCGAGCAGGGCCGCCTGACCGTCGTCGGTGATCCCGACCACCGGCATCTCGGTCGTCTCGGTCTCGGGTCCGGGCTCGGTCCCGTCGTCGGGCACGATCCACAGGGTGCGGGTGATCTGCACCGTGTCCCCGACGTTCGCCCCCACCGCCTCCGCGAGCGTCGCGGGCAGCGCCGCACCGCGCTGGTACGGCAGCTCGCCCGACTCCAGCACCGCGGTCTCCAGCCGGGGGTCGTCCGCGGGCGCGCGTGCACCGACGAACGTCTGGCCGCTGGGCCCGGAGAGGTCGACCCAGATCTCCTGGTACGGGTCGACGACCGCGACTCCGTCGCCGGCCCGGACGACGTTGAGGGCGGTGTCGTCGATCCTGCCCTCCGTGGGGACGACGACAAGGTCCGCGTCCCCGAGGTCGGAGGTGACGGCGTCGTACGTGGTGCGAGTGATCGCGTTGCCGGCGAGCAGGGTCGCCGCCAGGAACGCGGTGCCGATGGCGATGGCGATCCCGGCGGCAGCCAGACGGCCGAGGCTCCGGCGCATCTGGGCGAGCGTGAGCCGCAGCATCAGCGCACCACCGGCTCGTCGAGCGTGCGCAGGGCGTCCAGGCCGGCGAGGACCGACTCGGGGCTGGGGTCGGTGATCTCCCCGGCGATCTGGCCGTCGGCCAGCAGGACGACCCGGTCGGCGTAGGCGGCGGCGGACGGGTCGTGGGTCACCATGATCACGGTGCGGCCGAGCTCACGCACCGACTGCCGCAGGAAGCTCAGGACCTGTGCGCCGGAGCGCGAGTCGAGGTTGCCGGTGGGCTCGTCGGCGAACACGACGTCGGGCTTGGTGATCAGCGCACGCGCGATGGCCACCCGCTGCTGCTGACCG
>CAYQFJ010000038.1:0-19700 GCA_964416715.1 uncultured Actinotalea sp.
GCCGCCTTGGTGAAGATGCCGCCGCCGACACGCATGAACATCGCGAGCAGCGCGGCGCCGAAGCCGAAGCCCTCGAGCACCGCCGGGGCGTCGCCGCGGAAGATCAGCACCACGGATGCGGCGCCGAGCAGGCCGAGGCCCACCACGGACATACCGACGACGCCGCCGGTGCGGAACGCGATCCGGGCCCCTTCGACGCGGCCTCCGGTCTGGGAGGCCGCGGCCGCGACGCGCAGGTTCGCGCGGGTGGCCAGCCACATGCCCAGGTAGCCGATGGCGGCGGAGAAGCCCGCCCCCAGGAGGAAGAACACCGACCGGCCGATCCGGATCCCGGCGTCGCCGGGGAGCAGGAACAGCAGGGCGAAGACCAGCAGGGCGAACAGGATCAGGGTCCTGAACATCCGGTTGAGGTACGCCGAGGCGCCTTCCTGGATCGCCGTGGCGATCTGCTGCATGGCGGTGGTTCCTTCGCCCGCGGCGAGCACCTGTCGGCGCAGGACCACGGCGAAGACGAGGGAGACCACCGCGATCGCAGCGATCACCCCCACGATGGTGAGGCTCGAGGTTCCGAGCGTGGGCATCCGTCCTCCTTGACTGTGGTGCCGTTCCGGCGTCGTTGCCGGCCGTGGCGCGCGACCCCCCGGGTCGCAGACTGGCGCAGTCTACGTGTCTCGGAACCATAACGGTGACCGGTGACTGACAGGTGGGCACCGTGCCGCGGACGCGGCCGGGTCGGGGTATGCACCCAACGTTTCCGGTGCGCCGGTCGTCATGATGGGCAACGGGTGGTCGCGGACGGCCGACGGACCCGTGGAGGGGATCACCGCACGGGCGATGGAAGGACGGCGATGGCGGCGTGGGAGACGGTGCTCGACGAGCTGGTGCGCACCCGCGCGTCGGCCCTGGTCGGGTACGCCTACCTGCTGTGCGGTGACCGCCGCGAGGCCGAGGACCTGGTCCAGGACGCGCTGGTCAAGACGTTCTCCCGGGGTCGCGGTGGTCTGGACGTGCACAACGTCGAGGCATACGTGCGGCGGGCCGTGCTGACGACGTACCTGGACGGCTTTCGGCGTCGACGGCGGTGGGCGGCCGTGCGGCACCTGGTCGGCACCGAGGAGTCCCGGTCCGGGCCCGAGGCCGGCGCGGTGGAGCGCCTCGACGTCGCGACCGCCCTGGACGGGCTCGCCCCGCGCGAGCGGGCGTGCGTCGTCCTGCGGTTCTACGAGGACCTCACCGTCCCGGACATCGCCGACGCGCTGGCGCTCAGCCAGGGCTCGGTCAAGCGGTACCTGTCCGACGGCGTGCGCCGGATGGAGTCGCTGCTCGGGCCGATGCCGGAGGCCCACGACGCCACGGCCGCGACAGAGACGACCGCTCCCGTCGATCTCACGACCACCGGCGCGACCACCGGCACGAGCACGAAGATGCGGAGGACGCGATGAACGTCGACCTGGAGCAGTCCCTCGACCGGCTCGCGCGGTCCGTCGGCGACGACGTCGCGGCGGAGCGCCTCGGCGGTCAGGTGCACCACATGGTGGCGCGCATCCGGCGTCGTCGTGCGGCGCGTCGTACCGCGACCGGTGTGGTCGGGGTGGGGGCGGCCGCCGCGGTGGCGGTCGGTGGAGTGCAGGTCTTCGAACGGCTCGGCGGGTCGCCGCAGCCAGTGGGGCCGGCCACGTGGGACGCCGAGGCCTGGGGCTGTGGACCCACGCCGGCGATACCCGCGGATGCGAGCGACCTCCGCATCGACGTGGACCACAACGCGACAGCGACGTCCGGGACCTCGCTAGGGGTGGACACGTACGTCAACGCCGCTGGCCACGCCGGACTGACGTTCGACGCCGCGCCGACCGTCGTCCTCGCGCGCGACGACGTCGTGGTCACGGAGCCAGCAATCGTGGTGATCAGACAGAACTCCCACCCACCACAGGACATCCTCGAGCTGGACCTCAGCTCGTGCGCCTTCGACGGCGCACCGCTGCCGGACGGGGAGTACGAGCTGCTGGTGACCCAGACCGTCGGTACCTCGGAGGGCGACGTCGAGCTGTTCTCCTCGTCCCCGGTGATGATCCTGGGGGGCGAGCCCTCGTCGTCGCCCGAACCGACCGAGCCGACAGAACCGGACGAGCCGACGTCGTCGCCGGATGACCCGCCCGCGACGCTCACACCCGAGCAGGCTGATGCCGCCGAGCAGATCGAAGCGTGGATCGCTTCGCCGGTCGCCAACCCGGACGGGATCATGCCGCGGTGCGGCGCCGAGGCAGTGCTCGACGACGGGTCGACGCCGCTGGTGCTGGACGACCCGTTGGACGGTCCGGCGATCCAGCCCGATCGCGACGGTTACTTCCAGACCACCGCCACGATGCGCACCCGCGGCGACCAGTACGTCATCGGGAACGCAGCGGGCGCGGGGGCGACGCTCGTGCTGATGCGCGAGGGCGTCGTCGTCGGCTACCAGTGGCTCGACTCGGAGGACGAGATCGACGTCGACCTGCAGCCCGGTCAGACGCTGGAGATCCCGTTCCGTGGAAACCAGCTGCTTTGCGACACCGGCGAGGGTGGCACCGGCCCGGCCCTGCGGCTACCCCCGGGCACGTACCAGGCGACCGCCGTCGTCGACGTCATGCTCAAGGAGGTCGGCGTCGTCGGAGGCGGGGCCGAGTCCGTCACCCGGACGGTCCCGGTGATGAGCGAGGTCTTCGACATCACCCTCACCTGACCGCCCTCCCGCCACCCGCCCCGGGTCCATCCCGGCCGTCCGGCCGCTCCCCTGCCGCTCTTCCAGCTCGGACATCCCACCTCCTGCCCGATCGCGTGAGGTTTCGGTCGCGATTCACGACCGAAACCTCACTGGATCGGATGGGTTGCGGGTAGTGGGCGCGGGGGCGAGCGTTCTGGATGTGGAGGGCGTGCAACGTTCCGTCCCGGTCCGGCGTCATTCATCATCGAGGGGCGACCACCAGGGCCGCCAGGAGCGATGCGGAGGCGGACCATGGCAGCCCGCGACGACGTCGTCACCGACCTGATCGCCACCCGCGGCCGTGCCCTGGTGGGCTACGCGTACCTGCTGTGCGGGCACGCCAGCGACGCAGAGGATCTGGTCCAGGACGCCCTGGTCCGGACGTTCTCCCGACGCCGGTCCGGCCTTCGGTTCGACTCGGCCGAGGGGTACGTCCGCACGGCGATCCTCCACGGCTATCTCGACGGCCGACGCCGCCGTTCCCGCTGGGCTGCCCGGCGCCACCTCCTCGTGGAGCCGTCTGCGATCGACGGACCGGAGGGAGCCACCGGTGACCGGATCGACGTCGTCGCCGCACTGCAGGGCCTCCCCCGCCAGCAGCGCGCCGCCGTCGTGCTGCGGTTCTACGAGGACCTCACCGTCGCCGAGATCGCCGAGCGCCTCGGCGTGAGCGCCGGCGCCGTCAAGCGCTACCTGCACCTGGGCATCGCGAAGCTCGAGCAACACCTCGGGCCGGTCGCGGACGCTAACACCGACATCACGCTCGTCCAGGAGGGATGATCCCGATGTTCGACCTGAGCACCGCCCTGCACGACGCCGCCCGGTCCGGTACGGAGCGACGGCCCGCCCTGGCCGCGGGTCCGGTGCTGAGCCGGATCCGCCGTCGGCGCACCGCACGAGTGGCGGTCGAGAGCACGGTCGGCGTCGCCGCCGCGGGGGCCGTGGCGCTCGGCGCCGTCCAGCTCGCCGGGATGCGCAGCCCCGACCCCGCACCACCCGCGTCGACCGCGCCCGCGCCAGCACCGACCGACGAGCGCACGACGCCGCCACCGACCACTCCGAGCGAAGATCCCATCGAGCCGACCGAGGAGCCCACGGCCGCGACCGACACGCCCCCTCCCCTGGAGGATCTGGTGATCAGCCTGGGCGGACTCGGGCCGCTCGTCATCGGCGCGTCGGTCCCTGCGACGCCGGCTCCGACGGACCTGATCCGTTGGGACGCACACTTCTGCGCCGGGACCGAGGTGCCCGGGCGCTGGCTCGCGAGCTACGACGACGTCATCGATGCCGACGGCAAGCACTGGCAGCCGTTCTCGGTCTCGGTGTTCGAGGACCACGTGATCCGGATCAACGTGCAGGTTGCCGGCCCGCACACCGCCGAGGGCATCGAGGTCGGCTCCACCCTGGCCCAGCTCCAGGCGGCGTATCCCGGCCTGGAGAAGCTGCGCAGCGCGGTCGACACGGGTGTCCCGATCGACGCCTACGGCCTGCGCGACGGCGAGACCACGCTCATGTTCGAGGTCTCCGCGAACGGTGACGCACCCGACCCGTACTGGCAGCCGGGCGAGCTCGACCGCGTGGTCGCGATCGTCCTGGTCAGCGGGATCCCCTACGGCCAGGAGAGCTGGTTCTCCGAGCTCTGCGGCTGAGCCGGCCGCCGGCGATCGGGTGAGGTTTCGGGCGTGGATCGCGACCGAAACCTCACCCGATCAGGGGATGTGGCGGGATGGGGCAGCGGCGCGAAGGGCGGGGGTCACGGTGATGCGAAGGGGCCCGGCGTCCGCGTTAAGCAGTCCTGACGCCGCGCAGAGCGGCCGGGTCGCGTGTGAAGCGGACCGGTCAGACCGCGAGCGCCTCGTCGATCGTCGCGTGGATCGTGAACACCTGGGTCAGCGCGGTGATCCGGAAGACCTTGAGGATCTTCTCCTGGCTGATCACCAGGTGCAGGTCGCCGCCGAGCGTGCGGACCTTCTTCAGCGCACCGACCAGCACGCCGAGCCCGGTGGAGTCCATGAACAGCACCTGGGACAGATCGACCACCAGGTTGGTGTGCTCGGCGTCGATCAGGGACGCGAGCTCCTCCCGCAGGGCCGGGGCGGTGTAGACGTCGATCTCGCCGGTGACGTCGACCACGGTCCGGTCGCCACTCGTCCGGCTCGTGACGGACACGTCCACGTCGACCTCCTCAACGCCACGCCAACATCGGACCAGCACATTGAACCAAACACAGGTGAACCTACCGGCTCACCACCCCGTACCGGGGCAACTCGCCCGCCGCGTCCCGGATCGGCTCGATCTCGCACGCGAGCGCCGCGGGGCATCGCGCCGCCTCGACGAGGCTCGACAGCACCGACGGCATCAGCAGCCACAGCACCAGCGCACCGGTGGCAGGATCGCACCGTGCCCCGGTCCGACGATCTGCTCGACGTCCTGCTCGCCGGCGGCCGGCGTGCGGACCGCCTGACGCACCTCGAGCACCTGCCCGCGCGCCCCGGAGCCTCGACGGACTGGCCGCGGTGGGCGGACCCGGCGCTGGTCGCCGGCTACCGCGCGCTGGGCGCCGAGCGTCCGTGGGAGCACCAGGTACTGGCCGCCGACGCCGCGTGGTCGGGGCGGCACACCGTCCTCGCCACCTCGACCGGCTCGGGCAAGTCGCTGGCCTTCTGGCTCCCCGCGCTGAGCTCCGTGCGGTCCGCGGCCGCCACCGACGATCTGGACGCCGGCCGCATCGAGACCGTACGAGCCGGACGGCGCGGCACGGTCCTGTACCTGTCACCGACCAAGGCGCTCGCGGCGGACCAGCTCGCCGGGCTGGACCGGCTGCTGACGGCAGGCGCGGTGCGGGACCTGCGCGCGGCGACCTGCGACGGCGACACCGACACCACGGCCCGCCGGTGGGTCCGGGAGCACGCCGACGTCGTGCTCACCAACCCCGACTTCCTGCACTTCTCCCTGCTGCCCGGCCACGCGCGGTGGCAACGGCTGCTGCGCGGCCTGCGCTACGTCGTCGTCGACGAGTGCCACGCGTTCCGCGGTGTCTTCGGCGCGCACGTCGCCGCCGTCCTGCGCCGGCTGCGGCGGCTGGCCGTCCACCACGGCGCCGAGCCCACGTTCGTGCTCGCCTCCGCGACGACGTCGGACCCGGCCGGGAGCGCCGCCCGGCTCGTGGGTGTCCCGGCCGACGACGTCACGGCGGTCACGCAGGACACCGCGCCCCGGGGCCGCAAGACCTTCGCGCTGTGGCAACCACCGGTGATCCCCGGACGCGACCCGCTCGCCGACCCCGGCGCCGCACCGCCGACGGACCGGGCCGACCGAGGGAACGCCGCCGCGCTCGGGGACGCGGAGCACCCCGCCGCCGAGCCCGGGACACCCACGCACCGCACGGCCACGGCCGAGATGGCGGACCTGCTCGCGGACCTGACCGCCGCCGGAGCGCGGACCCTGGCCTTCACGCGCTCCCGTCGCGCCGCCGAGTCGGTTGCGGCGGCGACCCGGGACCACCTCGAGCGCGTGCGACCCGGCCTGGGCGAGCAGGTCGCGGCTTACCGCGGCGGCTACCTGCCGGAGGAGCGCCGGGAGCTGGAGCGCGCCATCGGCTCCGGTGACCTGCGCGCGCTGGCCACGACGAACGCGCTCGAGCTCGGCGTCGACATCTCCGGTCTGGACGCGGTGCTGATCGCCGGGTGGCCGGGTACCCGGGTGTCGCTGTGGCAGCAGGCCGGCCGGGCCGGACGCGCCGGGGCGGACGGGCTCGTGGCCCTCATCGCCCGGGAGGACCCGCTGGACACGTACCTGGTGCACCACCCCGAGGCCGTGTTCGCCGCGCCGGTCGAGGCCACCGTGTTCGACCCGACCAACCCGTACGTGCTGGCCCCGCACCTGTGCGCCGCAGCGGCCGAGCTACCGCTGAAGGAGGCCGACGTCTCGTTGTTCGGTCCCGGGACCGCCGAGCTGCTCGACGTGCTGGTCGAGCGCGGGGCGCTGCGCCGACGCAGCTCCGGGTGGTACTGGACCCGGGCGGAACCGGCGTCGGCCATGACCGACCTGCGCGGCTCCGGAGGGGAGCCGGTGCGGGTGGTCGAGCACGGGACCGGACGTCTGCTCGGCACGGTCGACGCGGGCGCCGCCGACGCGACCGTTCACCCGGGGGCGGTGTACGTGCACCAGGGCGCCCGGTTCGTCGTCGACGAGCTGGACCTCGAGGCTTCCGTCGCGATGGTCCGGCCGCGCACCGTCGACTACGGGACCTGGGCGCGATGGGTCACCTCGATCGAGATCCGCGGTGTCCGGGACGAACGGACGGCCGGGGACGTCACCTGGGGCTTCGGCCCGGTCGACGTGACGACCCAGGTGATCAGCTACCAGAAGAAGCGGCTGCCGGAGCTCACCACGATCGGCGGTCAGATGCTCGACCTGCCCGCGCGCACGCTCACCACGACGGCCGTCTGGTGGACCGTCCCCGCCTCGGTGCTGGCCGCCGCGAAGCTGGAGGACGGCGACGTGCCGGGATCGTTGCACGCCGCTGAGCACGCGTCGATCGGGCTCCTCCCGCTGCTGGCCACCTGTGATCGCTGGGACCTCGGTGGGGTCTCGACGGCACTGCACCCGGACACCGAGCTGGCGACGGTGTTCGTGTACGACGGCCACCCCGGCGGGGCCGGCTTCGCCGAACGGGGATTCCACCTCGGCCCGCAGTGGCTGGGGGCGACCCTCGCCGCGATCCAGGAGTGCGGCTGCACCGACGGCTGCCCCGGTTGCGTGCAGTCCCCCAAGTGCGGCAACGGCAACAACCCGCTGGACAAGGCCGGGGCGGTGCGGCTGCTCGAGGCCGTCCTCGCACGCGATCCGCGCTGACGGGCCGCGCCGGGAACCGGCTCGGTCAGCCGGTCGACCAGAACGTACGAAGCGGGCCCAGCCCCTGCTCCACGTACTCGGCGATCGGACGTGTGCCGCCGTCGTCGAACCAGCACTCGAGAGCGGCGAAGTAGCCGAACGCGAGCGCGTGAGCCAGCACGCGAGCCCGTACACCGGCCTGGGCGTTGCGCCCCTGCCCGGTCGCCAGCACCGGTGCGACCCGCTGGGCCGCACGGTCCAGCGTCGCGAGCACGGCCGCCCGTACGGAGGGCTCGCTGAAGAAGTAGCGGACCCGGCGTGGACTGCTCGGTTCGAACTCCAGCACCGCGCCGAGCAGGCTCCCGACCGGGTCGCCCGGGTCGATGCGGCGCGCCAGGTCCTCGTCGCTCAGGGTCTCGAAGTCGTCGGCGACGAGAAGGCCTTCCTTGGTGCCGAAGTACCGGTAGATCGAGGACGGGGAGACACCCGCGGCGGCTGCGATCTGCTCGATCGTCACGTCGTCGAAGCCGCGCTCGTCGAACAGGTCCAGCGCCTGTTCCTGGATCGTGCGCATCGCCGTGCGGCGCCATTGCGCCCGGAGTCCCGCCATAGAGCCACCCTAGCCCGTACTGACAGTGACTGGCTATATGGAGTTGACTATCTGTACCAGCATTGCTGATAGTTGCTCTTGTACTGATAGTCACTATCAACCTGAACGGAGATCTCCATGAGGACGACCCTCGCCGCTCGAGTCCCGACCCGGCAGCGGAGCCCACTGCCGGCGCTGTGGGCAGGACTCGCGCTCACGATCGCCGTCGGCGTCCATGCGCTGCTGGACGGCTCGACGACGCACCTGCTCGTCGACCATCTGCGCGCGACCTACCCCTCCTACGACCCGCACGAGGTCGACACCGCCGCGGGCACCTACGTCGCGATCCTGCTGACCGTCGCCGCACTGGGTGCCGTCGGCTGGGTCAGCACCATCTGGGCCGCGCGGACCCACCGACCGTGGGCCCGCTGGCTCGCGTCGGCGTACCTGGCGATCGCGTTCGTCATCGCCCTGGCCGGGCTGACCACTGTCGACACCTCCGGACACGTGGGGCTCGCGCCGATGATGGGTTGGCTCCTGCTCGCGCCGTGCGCCGCGGGGGTCGTGGCGGTGGCGATCTTGTGGTGGCAGCCGGAGCAGTCCCGGTGACGGCCGGGCGGCCGAAGCGGGCGCTGTACGCAGGTGGGCGACTGGGCGGTCCCATGCGGCTCTGGAACCGCCTGGACGCGCGCCTGCACGCGCTCGGTGTCGCGGACGCGGAGTACATGGTCTCGATGCTCGGCCCCGCTGCACACTGGGTGCGCAACATCGAGGCTGCCGACGGGCAAGCCGTCCTGCGCCGCCGGGGCCGGGACATCCCGGTACACACGACGTTCCGCATCCGCTGGTCACCGACTGCCCCGGGACCGGATGCGTGAGCTCACCGGCGGGCCGTTCGAGGTCCGGCGCGGGCGGTCGCGATGGCCCCTCCGGCGAGGCTGCCCCGCGTGACGGACACCTGTACGACGCCGCCCTGCCCCACCTCGCACCCGGTGAGGACACCACCGTTGCGTCGGGCGACCTCTCCGGCCAGCCCGCAGACCGCGCCGGGTCGGGACAGCGGGTCCCCGAGCACCACGCCGCGTGGTGCGGCGATCGACGACGCCGCGGCGAGTGCCGCCAGGTCGGCCGCGGCCTGTGCCCCGGTGCGAGCCGACTGTGCCCGGACCAGCAACCCGACACCCGCCGCCAGGACGAGCACGACGGCGACGACGGCGACCACGAGCACCGTCCCCGATCCGCGGTCCGAGCAGGCTCGCCTCACGGCTCGACCCACGCCGTCGCCGTGGCGGACAGGCCGAGGGCCCCGGCCGTCAACCACGAACCCGGGACGGCGGCCGAGACCCGCACCTCGACCCAGGGTGGGTCGCGGTGCACCCGGACCTCGGCACCCGCGCCCGCGAGCCGCCGGGCCACCTCGGTCACCTCGGCGTCCGACTGGCCAAGCGCCGCCACCCGAGCCCCCGCGCGGGCCGCGTCGGCGCAGCGGAGCTGTGCCGTTGCCGCGGCCGCCGTCACCAGCAGTACGGCGAACACCAGGACGACAGCGGGCAGGGCGAGGGCCAGTTCCGCGGTGATCGCGCCCCGGTCGCCGACCCTCGCCCGTCCGTTCACATCGACAGCGCTCCGCGCACGATCCCGAGCAGCAGACCGCGCACCTCGTCGCTGCGCAGGATGATCAGCAGCAGCCCGGCGAACCCCGCAGCCGCCACGGTGGCGATCGCGTACTCGGCCGTGGCCATGCCCTCGTCCGAGACGTCGCCCCGGAGGTCACCGCCCGGCGCGTCGCCCCACCGGCTCGCCCTGCGTCGTGACAGCCACGCCCGCACCCGGCCCGGGGAGGACGGGGATGAGCCGCGCGGGCCGGGCTCGGAGGGCGGTCCGGTGACGACGTCGTCCACCGCGCGCATGGACACCCGGAGCGCCTCGGGGCTGAGGTCGTCACCGAGCTCGGCCGTGCCGACGTCATCGCTCGGTCCGTCCCGGCCGACGTCGGCCGCTGCGTGACCGGCCTGGTTGTCCGCTGCGTGACGAGCCTCGCCGTTTGCTGCGTGACGTGCCTCCTCGTCGTCCGCCTCCGGGGCGGAGTCGTCGTCGGAGCCCCCGACCCGCCTCCTCTCGGTCATGAGCATCGTGCACCTTCCTTCCCCCCGCTCCCGCGGGCCTGGGCGACGTCACGGTCGCGACGTCGGGCACGACGCTGCCCGGGAAAGCGACGCGATCTCCGTCTGGACCTCGGTTCCCGTGGACGGTCACGGGAAGCCACGGGGTGTGGACGACCGTCGGACGGTCGTCGCCCAGGAACGCCGGGTGGCGACGACTCAGCCGGCGAGCGCCCGGCCCGCCATCGACATGAGCACGGGCACAAGGCCCACCAGCACGAAGGCCGGTAGGTAGCAGAGCCCCAGCGGCAGCACGAGCCGGACGCCCAACCGCCCAGCGGCGTCGAGGGCACGCGCGTGATGGTCGCGACGCAACGACTTCGCGGCGCCTCGCAGCGCGTCGACCGGTCCCCCACCTTCCTCCCATGCCGGCCGGAGCGCGCGCACCACCGGCCCGAGCGGCGCCGGCGCTCCGGTCCACGCCTCCGCCCAGGAGGCTCCGAGCACCAACGCGGTCCCGGCGCGCTCGAGCGCTGCACCGCGCTGCCCGCCGGCGGCCGAACCGGTGGCACACAGCGCCCGTGGCAGGCTCACCCCGGCACCGCAGGCCGCCGCGAGGACGTCCAGCAGCACGGAGACCTCCAGCTCTCCGGTCGGGGTACCGGTCGGGGACTCGCGCACCTGGCCCGACCGGCTGTGACCATCGAGGGCCGCGCGGTCCCGCCCATCCTCGTGTCCGAGTGCCGCGCCCTCCTGCCCGAACCGTGCGAGCGGCATACCTTCCCGTCCGGGCGCCGTCCGCCCGAACCGGGTGAGGCCACCGACCCGAGCCCTGGCGCTCATCCCTCGCGCCCCGCGTCCTCGGCCACCCGTAGGTACCGCCGGGTCCACCGGCGCCCTCCCCAGGTCAACAGCGCTCCGGCGACCAGCAGCGCCGTACCGGAACCACCGTCCAGCAGGACCGTGAACGGGTCGGCACCCAGGGCCACCCCGAGAAGCATCCCGAGCAGCGGCAACCAGGCCAGGATCCGGGCGGTGGACTGCGGACCGGCCAGCGCGGCCCGGCGCTCCGCCCGCGCCTGCGCCTGGCGACCCAGTCCCGCGGCGACCTCGTCGAGCAGCGCGGACGGCGCCGCGCCGAGCTCGGCCGAGAGCCTGGAGACGGTGTGCACCGCTCGGGCCGCCGCGACGTCGTCGGGCCAAAGGGATGCCAGGTCGGACCACAGCGGTACACCGTCGACGACGCGTACGCCCAGACCGCGTCGCCAGGCCACCGCGGGTGGCGCTCCGCTGCGCAGGGTCGCCGCGACCTCGGTGACCGCGCCGAGGAACGTACTCACCGCGTCGTCGTCCGATCCCACCGACCGGTCGGTCGGGGCCGCCACCCGCCGGCCGACGATCCGGCGACGTGACGAGGGCGGACCGAGTGCGTCGGCCGGTCGCGTCGGTCCCCACCGCGCCTCGGGGCGCGCGCGTGCCGGAGCCTGGGCGAGGACCGCGGCCCCGTGCAGCCGGCCGAGGCGACTCACCGCAGGCCCGCCCGTGCCGCCGCACCCTCGCCCCCGGACGCGCGAGATTCCAGCCGCCACCGCCGGGCGAACGCGTCCCATCCCGGGAGCCGCTCCACCGTCCCGTCCGGCCGGACCTCGAGCACCGGCTCGACCACCAGCCCGGCTCCGGAACGCCGCACGGCACCGACCTGGACCACGCGACGCAGCGCACCCTCACGTCGCAGATGGATCACGGCGTGCAGAGCGCTGGCCGCCTGGGCAGCGACCGCCTCGCGCGTCAGCCCGGCCAGCGCCGCGAGCGCCTCGAGCCGGGCGGGCACGTCCTCGACCGCGTTGGCGTGCAGTGTCGCGCACCCGCCCTCGTGCCCGGTGTTCAGCGCGGTGAGCACCTCTCGCACCTCCGCACCGCGACACTCCCCCAGCACGATCCGGTCCGGCCGCATCCGCAGCGCGTGCCTGACCAGCGCCGCCAGAGCCACCTCGCCGGCACCCTCGACGTTCGCCCGTCGGGTGACCAGCCGGACCACGTGCGGGTGGCTGACCGTCAGCTCGCCCGCCTCCTCGATGCACACGATCCGATCGGTCGGCGCGACCAGCGACAGCAGGCCGCCCAGCAATGTCGTCTTACCGGTCCCGGTGGCCCCGGACAGCACGAGGTTCGCCCGACGTTCGACCAGCCCGGCCAGCACCGGCGCCAGCTCGGGCGCGACGCTGCCGGACGCGACGAGCTCCGCCAACGTGAACGCCCGACGGCGCAGCACCCGCAGGCTGATCAGCGCACCCACTCCCTCGTCACCGGCCAGTGGCGGGAGCACGGCGTGCAGGCGCGTCCCGTCCGGCAGCCGCGCGTCCACGACCGGAGCGGCGTCGTCCAGGCGCTGTCCCCCGGCCGCCGCCAGACGGACCGCGAGCGCCCGCACCTCGGCGGCGGTGCCGAGCCGCACGTCGGCGCGCTCCAGACCTCGGCCCCGGTCCACCCACACCCGGTCCGGACCGTTGACCAGCACGTCGCTCACGCCGGGCGTCTCCACGAGCGGCTGCAGCGGCCCGGCACCACCGACCTCGGCCCGGACCGCCGCGGTCAGGGTCGCGAGATCCTCCCTTCCCAGCGCTCCACCGAGCTCGCGCACGAGGGCGGTCAGCTCCTCGGGACCGGGCAGCGACCCGCTCTCGGCCACGGCGTGCCGCACCCTGGCCACCAGCGCCGGATCGACGCGCTCAGACACGGCCCACCGACCGCGCGATCCGACGGACGGCCCCGCGGACCGGCGACCAGGGGCGCAGCACCGGGCCCAGCCCTCGGTCCACCGCCTCGGACAGGCTCCGGTCCGTCGGCAGCCGGGTCAGCACCGGCAGGCCGACCACGGCCCCGACCTCCGCCGGCGAGACCCGTGCCCGGCCCCGACGTCGCAGCACGACCTGACCGGGACCCGCACCGATCGCCGCCCCCAGCCCCACGGCCCCGCTGACACCCAGCACGTCCTGCGGCGTCACGAGGAGCAGGTCGGTCCGACCCGCCAGGACCTCGAGCCCCCGACCGTCCACCACCCACCGTGCCGGCAGGTCCGCCACGACCGTCGAGCAGCCCTCGGTCAGCGCTGCCCAGACAGCACCCACGGCTTCTGCGGACGGCACCTCGCCGCGCCGGTCCGCGCCGAGCACCTCGACCCCGTCCCAACGGGGCAGCACCCCGTCGAGGTCCGCCGCCGAGAAGGTCCCCCGCACCTGCGCGAGGTCCGGCCAGCGCGCCCCGGGGCGCCCCTCGGTCCCGAGCAGCACCTCGATGCCCCCGTGACCCCGGTCGAGGTCGACCAGAGCCACCCGCCCGCGCCGCGACCGCGCACGCTCCCGAGCCAGCAGCGCCGCCAACGTGGAAGCACCACAACCCCCTCGCGCCCCGACGACGAGGATCACCTCCGCCGGCACGGGCACCCCCTACGCATCGCTCCACGACGAGGGCCACCAGCTGACCCGCCGGCCACTGCACCCGGTGGCACGACGAGCATCACCCGACTCTCGGCGTCGGCCCGGTCCGGACCGCCATCCCTGTGGACGACGCCGCATCCCGGAGCCGGTGGACAGGTCGCCCGACTAGGGTGGTGCGCCACGTCGCACACACGCGCCGTACGACCCGTGCACCGGGAGGGGTACCGCCGGATGACCCGCGCCGCCGCCTTCTTCGACCTGGACAAGACGATCATCGCGACGTCGTCGGCCACCGCGTTCTCCCGCCCCTTCTATGCCGGCGGCCTGATCACCCGGCGCGACGTGCTGCGCACCGCGTACGCCCAGTTCCTCTTCCTGGTGGGCGGGGCCGACGCCGACCAGACCGAGCGGCTGCGTGCGCACCTGTCGTCGATGGTCGCCGGTTGGGACGTCGCGCAGGTGTCGGCCATCGTGTCGGAAACGCTCCACCTCCACATCGAGCCGACCGTGTACGCCGAGGCAGTGGCCCTGATCGAGGAGCACCACGCGGCGGGGCGGGACGTGGTGATCGTCTCGGCGTCGGGTGCCGAGGTGGTCGAGCCGATCGCCGCACTGCTGCGCGCCGATCACGTGATCGCCACCCGGATGGAGATCGTCGACGGGCGCTACACGGGGGAGATCGCCTTCTACGCGTACGGCGAGAGCAAGGCGGCGGCGATGCGGGAGCTCGCCGAGCGGCAGGGCTACGACCTCGCCGCGTGCTCGGCGTACTCGGACTCGATCACCGACGTGCCGATGCTGGAGGCGGTCGGTGCGGCGCACGTCGTCAACCCGGACCGCGCCCTGCGCAAGATCGCCGTCGAGCGCGGCTGGGAGGTGCTGCGCTTCGTCCGTCCGATCACCCTGAGGTCCAAGCTCCCTCCGCCGAAGCACTCCGTCCCGGTCCTGGCGATCGCCCTCGCGGCGGGTGTGGCGATCGCACTGCTGGCCCGACGACGACGCGGCGCACCCGGGGCCTGACCGCCGTCCGCGACCATCCGCCAGGCGAGCCGGATACGTCCGGCCGACGGACGCCCGTGCGTGGGAACCGACCTCGGCGCCCCTTCCTCTTTCGCTTCCGTCGGTACAGGCGTACAACAGAAGGACAACAGCACATCGGGTGATGAGAACCCACGCGCGACCAGTCCACGAGCGGACCTGTCGGAAACGGGCGTTCCCGCGACGGCAGACACTTCAGCGCCTGATACCTCGTCACCCGTGCTGGCGGCGACGGCGTCCTACGGGACGCCGTCGTTGTGTGCACCGGGCGTCCGGGTCCACGGCTTCACGGCGGGAGGCTGCACAATGTATCCATGACTGAGAATCCCGGTGTGTCGTCGTCGATCACGGTGCGGTTGGAGGTCGAGGCCCGGCCCACTGCGGTCAGTGAGCTGACGACCGCGATCGAGGGTGCCGGGGGGATCGTCACCGCGTTGGACGTGACGGCGTCGGGCTCCTCGCGGGTGAGCGTGGACGTCACCTGCGCGACGCGCGGGCAGGAGCACGCCGAGCAGGTGGTGACCGCGCTGCGCGGGCTGGCCGGCGTCGTCGTCGGGCGGGTCAGCGACCGGACGTTCCTGATGCACCTGGGCGGCAAGCTGTCCATCGAGTCGAAGGTGCCGATCCGCAACCGGGACGACCTGTCGATGGCCTACACCCCCGGGGTGGCGCGGGTCAGCGCCGCGATCGCGGCACGGCCCGCCGATGCGCGGAACCTCACGATCAAGCGGAACACGGTTGCCGTGGTCACCGACGGCACCGCTGTGCTCGGGCTGGGCGACATCGGACCCCTCGCGGCGCTGCCGGTCATGGAGGGCAAGGCGGCACTGTTCAAGCGGTTCGCGGACATCGACGCGTTCCCGATCGCGCTGGACACCACCGACGTCGACCAGATCGTGGAGACCGTCGTGGCGATCGCGCCGGTGTTCGCCGGGATCAACCTGGAGGACATCTCCGCCCCGCGGTGCTTCGAGGTCGAGCGGCGGCTGCGCGAACGTCTGGACATCCCGGTGTTCCACGACGACCAGCACGGCACCGCGATCGTGGCGCTGGCCGCACTGACCAATGCGCTCAAGGTGGTGGGCAAGGAGCTGGAGGCGGTGCGGATCGTGGTCTCCGGAGCCGGGGCCGCCGGCACCGCCGTGCTCAAGCTCCTGCTGGCGGCCGGTGCGAAGGACGTGCTGGTGTGCGACATCGACGGCGTGGTGCACCCCGGCCGGCCGGACCTCGACCCGTCGCTGCGCTGGACCGCCGAGCACACCAACCCCCGCCAGGTCACCGGCACCCTGGTCGAGGCGCTGGCGGGTGCCGACGTGTTCATCGGCCTGTCCGCCCCGGACATCCTCACCGGGGACGACATCGGCACCATGGCGCAGGACGCGATCGTCTTCGCGATGGCCAACCCCCGCCCGGAGGTCGACCCGGACGAGGCCGCCCAGCACGCCGCCATCGTCGGCACCGGGAGGTCGGACTTCGCCAACCAGATCAACAACGTGCTGGCGTTCCCCGGGGTGTTCCGAGGCTTGCTCGACGCCCAGTCCCACCGGGTCTCGACCGACCTGCTGCTGGCCGCCGCCAACGCCCTGGCCACGGTCATCGACGACGACGAGCTCAACGCGACCTACATCATCCCGTCGGTCTTCCACCCCGACGTCACCAGCCGGGTGGCCACCGCCGTCCACCACGCCGCCACCGGCGAGGCGCCACCCGCCTGACCCCCACCCGGATCCACCCACCCCGGATCCACCCACGAACTCGGCAGTTCTCGCCCACCTCGGCACCTCTCGCTGCCGAGCTCGGCGAAGGCTGCCGAGTTCGCGGGCAACGGCTGTGGACAGGGTCGATCAGCGGCGGGTGGTGGGCAAGGGTGGTCGGGTGCCTGTTCGACCCGGCTCCTTCCTGCCTGTGCCGCTACGCGCCGACCGTCTCCCGGAGGTGGTGCTCCGCACCGACCTGATCGGCGATGCCGCGAGCGCCTCGGCGCGCGACGGACGGCTCCTCACACTGCGCCGTGGGGCGTACGTACGCACCAGCGCGCTCGACGACGAGCGCCACCGCCGCGCGACGGACATCGCGCTCGCGCACGTGGTAGCCGTGGCGCGCCAGAGCCCTGGTCCGATCGTCCTGAGCCACACGTCCGCCGCACTCCTGTGGGGGCTCCCACTTCTGAGCCCACCGACGAGGGTGCACCTCGTCCAGCACTCGCTGCCCAACGGGTCGGCAGCGTGCGACGTCGTCCGGCACACGTGCCGGCTGGCACCGGAGGACGTGGCAGAAGTAGCGGGTCTCCGGGTGACCTCCTTGGCCAGGACGATGATCGACTGCGCCCGGACGCTGAACGCCAGAGGTGCCCTGGTGACGGTGGACGCAGGGCTGCGTTCCGGTGTCGGTCACGACGAGCTCGATGCCGTGCTCGCGAGGGCCGTCGGCGGCAGGGGAGTCCGCCAGGCACGCGCGATCCTCGAGCTCGCCGACGGCGGCGCGGAGTCACCGGGCGAGTCGTTGGCACGAGCGGCGTTCCTCGCGATAGGCCTCCCACCGCCGCAGACCCAGATCCGGGTGGACACCGCGGAGGGCCCGTTCTGGCCGGACATGGGATGGCGTCACCTCCGCCTGCTCGCCGAGTACGACGGACGCGTGAAGTACGGAACGGCAGGCGACGCGGAGGCGCTGATGCGCGAGAAGCGCCGGGAGGACCTGATCCGCGACGAACGGTGGCGCGTCGTCCGCGTGACCTCCCCCGACGTCGCGCGCCCTGCACTCCTCGAGTCCCGCCTTCGACGCATCCTCCCGAGCGACGTCCGCGCGACCTTCACCCCGCGCCCCTTCCTCCTCCCCTGACGCATGCCGCCCCCACCCGTGGTCAACCTGCGGGCTCGGCAGCTTTCGCCGAGCTCGGCAGTCGGGATCGGCGAGGCGGGCGAGGACTGCCGAGTTCGCGATCGGTGGGGACGTCGGGCGGGCGGGGGTGGGCGCGTGACGCTAGGTTTGTGGGCGCCAGGTGCCGACGTCGCGCCCGTGGTCGAGCGGACGCTGCACGCGAACCGACGAGGGAGCCGAGATGTCCACCACCACGCCCCCCACCTCCGGAGAGCCGGAGCGCGACCCCTCGCCGTCAGGGTCGCAACCGGCGGACGCCGCCGGGTCCGACGACGGCGCACAGACTGCTCCGCTGGACGTACCTCCGCCGCCGGCCGGCTCACCCGCGCCTCCTCCGCCACCGGAGGGCACCACCACTCCCCCTCCGCCACCCCCGAGCAGCTCCGGCAGCCCGGACGCCGGTCCGGGCGAACGCTCCGCACCGGGCTCCTCGTCCGGTACGGGAGTCCCCGTCGCGCCGCCTCCCCCGCCACGCGACGCGGGTGCCGGGGCCACGGGAGGCCAGCACGCCGCCGAGCGGCCGCGGCCCCCGTCGGCGCCTCCGGCGGTCCCCGTGCCTCCCACTTCGAGCGACGGCACCGACGACGCCGGTCCGAGCCGGACCGGTGACCGCGCCGCGGCCCCGTTGACCGGTTCGCCCGCCGACCGCCGGACGATCGACGACCGGACCGTCGTGGACCAGCCCGCCGCCGACAGCCCGACCTCCGGCCCGGGCAGGACCGCGGCCACGCCGTCGCCCCGCTCCGACACGGGCGATACCGCGGTAGGTGCGACGGCCATCGTCCCGCCCCCGGCAGCCGGTGCCCCGGGCGCACCCGGCACGCCGCCGCCCGGCCCCGCGGGAACCGCACCGGCACGCGGGCCGGACACTCCGCCGCAGACCCGTCGACCAGTGCCGGAGCCACCCCGCCGGCCCGGCTTCGGCCGTCACCTGCTCGGCGTGCTCGTCGGCCTGCTCGTGACGCCCGTCGCCCTGGTGCTCACCGGCCTGGGCGCCGCGCGGATCGCCGACGTCGTCGCCGGCCCCGAGCCGACCGACGTGCTGGCCATCGTCCTGATCTCGTTGGGCGCCGCGCTGCTGGCCGTCGTCGTGCTGCTGGGGGCGTGGTCCCCGGCCGTGCCGATCACCGGGGGTGCGGTCTGGGGGATCGCCCTGGGTATCACCTACCTGGCGATACCGCGCACGGTCGAGGACTCCGTCGCCTCGATCGTCGGCGACCAGGTCACCCCCGAAGCCCTCGAGCAGCTCGCCTGGTTCGCGGCGTCGGGCGTGCTTCTCGTGACCGGTGTGCTGCTCGTGTCCGCCGGTCTGGCCACCGGGTTCGCCCGGCGGGCCGGTCGTCGGTGGGCCGAGCTCGTCGCGGCCGCCGATGCCGCGCGCGCCCGCGGCACCGGGCCCGCTTGACGGCGCCTCGACTGCGGCCACCAGGGCCGTCCGACCAGCGGGACCGTGAGCCCGTGCGGAAGGACCCCGCGAGCTCGGTCGGGCGCCCCCGGCCACCACGAAGCGAGTAACGTGCGGCTCGCAGGCCACTAGCGCCCCTGCGGTCATCGACGACTTCGCGCACGGAGGAACTGTGACGAACCAGACCCCTGACACCCAACGTCCCGAGGGCGGCCCGGAGCAGTCGGCCACCCTGGCGAACCTCCTCAGCGAGGCGCGGACGTTCCCGCCGTCGCCGGAGTTCGCCGCCGAGGCCGTCATCGGTCCGGAGGCGTACGACGAGGCGGCGGCGGACCGGCTCGGGTACTGGGCGACGCAAGCGCGAAAGTACCTGACCTGGGGCAAGGACTTCACCGAGACGCTCGACTGGTCCGGCGCGCCGGTCGCGCGGTGGTTCGCCGACGGCACGCTCAACGCCTGCTACAACGCGGTGGACCGGCACGTCGAGGCCGGCCTCGGCGACCGGACCGCGCTGCTGTTCGAGGGCGAGCCCGGCGACTCACGCGCCATCACCTACGCCGAGCTCCAGCGGGAGGTCTCCCGCGCAGCCAACGCCCTGGAGGCGCTCGGCGTGAAGACCGGCGACCGCGTCGCCATCTACCTGCCGATGATCCCCGAGGCCGCCATCGCGATG
>CAYQFJ010000039.1:0-19488 GCA_964416715.1 uncultured Actinotalea sp.
CGAGCGGGCGGGGAAATTGAAGCCGGGCGGCACGATCGTCGAGCCGACGAGCGGTAACACCGGCGTCGGCCTGGCCCTGGTGGCCCAGCGCAAGGGGTACCGCTGCATCTTCGTGTGCCCGGACAAGGTCTCCCAGGACAAGCAGGACGTGCTGACCGCGTACGGCGCCGAGGTCGTGGTGACCCCGACGGCCGTCGCGCCGGAGGACCCGCAGTCCTACTACTCGGTCTCCGACCGGCTGGTCGAGGAGATCCCCGGCGCCTGGAAGCCGAACCAGTACTACAACCTCGAGGGTCCCGCGTCGCACTACGCGACGACCGGCCCGGAGATCTGGGCGGACACCGACGGCCGGGTGACCCACCTGGTCTCCGGCGTCGGCACCGGGGGGACCATCACCGGGACCGGGCGCTACCTGCGGGAGATGAGCCGGGACCGGCCCGCCGACGCCGGTGGTGAGGTGCGTGTCGTCGGTGCGGACCCGGTGGGGTCGGTGTACTCCGGCGGCGACGGTCGGCCGTACCTGGTCGAGGGTGTCGGCGAGGACTTCTGGCCGGGCGCCTACGACCCGCAGGTCCCGCACGAGATCATCGCCGTCTCGGACGCCGACTCGTTCGAGATGACCCGGCGGCTGGCCCGCGAGGAGGGGCTGCTGGTCGGTGGGTCCTGCGGGATGGCGGTGGTGGCCACGCTGCGACTGGCCGAGCGTCTGGAGGAGGAGTCACCCGAGCGTGCCGAGCAGGCGGTGATCGTGGTGCTGCTGCCCGACGGCGGCCGGGGGTACCTGTCGAAGATCTTCGCCGACCCGTGGATGCGTTCGCACGGGTTCCTGGGGACGGACGACGGTGCTCCGGTGGTCGCCGAAGCGCTCGCGGCCCGGGGGCAGGACGATGCCGCCGCGCTGCCGCACGTGCGTCGTGACGCGACCGTGCGCGAGGCCGTCGAGGCGCTGCACCGGTCGGGACTGACGCAGCTTCCCGTGGTGGGTGCGGCTCCGCCGGTCAAGGCCGGCGAGGTCGCCGGGTCGGTGGACGAGCGGGACCTGGTCGACGCGCTGCTCAGCGGCCGCGCCGCCGCGGGGGACCCGGTGACCGGGCACATGGGACCGCCCCTGCCGATGGTGGGTCACCAGGAGTCCCAGGCGTACGCACGCACCCTGCTCGCCGGTGCCGACTCGCTGCTGGTGATGCGGCACGGCGACCCGCTCGCGGTGCTCACCGGCCGGGCGCTGCTGCCACCGGCCACCTGAGTTTTCCTGCCCACCGCCCCGCCGTCGTCCCCACCGCCGAGGAGAACCCGTGGCCCGATTCGACCTGACCGTGGACGAACTGCGCGCGTACCGGCCCACGCTCGACGAGCCCGCGGACTTCGACGACTTCTGGCGCACCACGATCACCGACGCCCGTGCCGTCGACGTGGACGTGCGCATGGAGCCGGTCGAGGCGGGGCTCGAGCTGGTCGACGTCTTCGACGTGACGTTCGCCGGGTTCGGCGCCCACCCGATCAAGGCGTGGTTCACCCGGCCGCGCGCGGTGGACGGGCCGCTGCCCGCCGTCGTGCAGCTCAACGGCTACGGGGGCGGGCGCGGGCTCGCGTACCAGCACACCCGGTGGCCGTCCGCGGGGTACGCCCACCTGTTCATGGACACCCGTGGGCAGGGGGCGGGATGGGGTGAGGGCGGTGCGACACCGGACCCGGTCGGCTCCGGGCCGGCGAGCCCCGGGTTCATGACCCGCGGCATCGAGGACCCGCAGGAGTACTTCTACCGGCGCGTGTTCGTCGACGCCGCGCGCGCGGTCGACGCCGTCCGGACCATCCCGGGCGTGGACCCGGCACGTGTGGCGGTGGCCGGCGGAAGCCAGGGCGGCGGGATGACCATCGCGGCCGCGGCGCTGTGCGACGGTCTGGGCGCGGCGATGCCGGACGTGCCGTTCCTCTCGCACTTCCGGCGGGCGCTGGAGATCACCGATGCGTTCCCGTACGGGGAGATCGTCAGGTACTTGTCGGTCCGCCGGGACCAGACCGAGCGCGTGATGCGGACGCTCTCCTACTTCGACGGCGTCCACCTGGCGCGGCGGGCGAGCACACCCGGGCTGTTCTCCGTGGCGCTGATGGACGAGGTGTGCCCGCCGTCGACGGTGTACGCCGCCTACAACCGGTGGGGTGAGCTCGCCGGCGGGCCGGAGAAGGACATCGTGGTGTACCCGTTCAACCGGCACGAGGGCGGCCAGGACTACCAGTGGGCCCACCAGCGCGAGTGGTTGCGCAAGCACCTCGGTCACTGAGCCGCCTGCACCGTGAGCCGCTGCGCCGGGCGGCTGATGCTCGGGCCGGCGAGCCGGGCGGCTGATGCACACTGCCGAGCGGACGACGATGCGCACGCCGCCCGGTGGACGTCGAGCCCACGCTGCCGAACCGAAGCCTGATGCTCCTCGGATGGCGCGGACCCGGTGACCGGTGGTGCTGAAGTTGAGGAAGTGACGCAACATCAGCCCCTCGCGCCTCAGGAGTCACAGGCTCCGCGCGGTCTGCGGATCAGGGGTCCGGCCGGCGGTGCCGTCGACGCCCCCGGGGCCCGCCCGCTCGCCCGGTTCGGGGCCGCCCGTGCGTCCGGATCGAGGGCGTTCACCGCGGGTGTCGCGGGGATCGGGCACGATGGACTGCGGCGTCCCGGCCCTCGGGGCGCCCGTAGAACCCATCGAGAGGCGACTCCATGCCCGAGAACCTGCCCCCGCTGCCGACGGCGTCCGGCGCCTTCGGCGACAAGCCGGTCCTCAGCTTCCCCGACACCCCTGCCCCCCGTGAGCTCGGGATCGAGGTGCTCTCCCGCGGCGACGGCGAGATCGTCGAGGCGGGCGACGACATCGAGGTCGACTACTACGGTCAGGTCTGGGGCGGTCGGATGTTCGACAACTCCTACGACCGCGGCTCCTCGATCACCTTCCCGATCGGCGTCGGCGCCGTGATCGGCGGCTGGGACGAGGGGCTGGTCGGCAAGCAGGTCGGCTCCCGTGTGCTGCTGTCGATCCCGCCGCACCTCGGCTACGGCGAGCGCGGCATGCCCCAGGCCGGGATCGGCGGCACCGACACCCTCGTCTTCGTCGTCGACATCCGCGGCACCACCCACCACTGAGCAAGCCGCGGTAGACCGCCGTCGGGTCGACGCAAGGCCGCCATCGGTCCGCGGCACGCCGCCGCTGGGCTCGCTCCCCGGCGAAGTGCCGGGCGCTATCCGGTGAAGTCCGGGCGCCATCCGGGTGAGGTCCGGGCGCATCCGGTGAAGTGTGGAGCGTTCCGGCTGCGACACGCCGGCGTGTCGCACTCGAACGCTCCACTCGAGGAGCGAACGCTCCACCCTGGCGACCGAACGCTCCACCCTGGCGACCAAACGCTCCACTTGACCCGAACGCTCCACTCGAGGAGCGAACGCTCCACCCTGGCGACCGAACGCTCCACTGAAGGGTGGGGTCGGGGCGGGAGGCTGCGGGTCAGGACGGGGTGAGGCCGTGGCGGGTGAGGTAGGCGTTGGCCCACTTGTGGTCCGGGTCCAGGCGGGCGGCGAGGGACCGGAAGTGGGGCAGGCGGGGGTAGAGGTCGGCCAGGCGGTCGGGGGCGCCGGCGACCGTCGGGCTGAAGAGCTTGCCCCAGTGCGGACGCGCGTCGAACGGCCCCAGCGCCCGCTCGAGGTCCGGCAGCAGTGCCAGCACCTCCGCCTCGCGTGGCTGCCAGGTGAAGTGGATCGCGAGGCTGTCCCGTCCGTACGCCGTCGACAACCACAGGTCGTCCGCCGCGATCGTGCGCACCTCGCTGATCAGGAGCAACGGCGCGATCCGGTCGGCCAGGGCGCGTACCGCCTCCAGCGCCGCCGGCCCGTCCTCTCGTGCCACCAGGTACTCGGACTGGAGCTCGGCGCCGTAGCTCGGCGTGAACTCCATCCGGAAGTGCGGCAGCCGCTCGAACCACGGTCCCGGGACGCCGAGCTGCGCCGTGGCCCAGGTCGGGTCCATCCCGGCCAACGGGTGAAGGTTCTCCGCGGCCGGGACGGCCCCGAACAGGTCCGGGGCCGGACGTACGTCGACGGTGCCGTCGCCGGGGCGCACCCGGTTCTTGCGCCACACCTGGGTCACCACGGGCTCGCGCCAGTCGGTGAACAGGCTCACGCTGTCCGCGCTCGCCGTGATCGCGTCCAGGTGCTCCAGCGCCGCTGAGAACGGCAGCCCGGTGCTGACCTCCTGCGCGACGTCGTAGGTGGGCTCGACGCGGAGGGTCACCCGGGTCACCACGCCCAGGGCCCCCAGGCCGACGACGGCTCCCGCGAAGTCCGCGTCGCCCTCGACGAGCTGCACCGTCCCGCCGTCCGCCGTGACCAGCTCCAGACCGACGACGGCGCCGGCGAGGTTGCGCAGCCGGTCGCCCGAGCCGTGCGTCGCGGTGGCGACCGCCCCGGCGACACCGATGTGCGGCAGCGAGGCGAGGTTGTGCACGGCCCACCCGGCGGCATGCAGCCGGGCCGCCACCGCCCCGTACCGGGCCGCACCGTTCACGGTCACCGTCGCTACGCCGCCGTCCGCCCCCGGCCCGGGGACGTCGAGCTCGAAGACCTCCGGCATCCGGTCCAGGCCGACCAGCTCGTCCGAGTCGGCGATGTCGTTGAAGCAGTGCCGGCTGCCGAGCACCTTGAGGCGGCCGGCGGCGGACACGACCTCCCGCAGCTCGTCGTCGGACGTCGGTTCGTGCAGGACGGAGGCGCGGTAGCCGTAGTTCTCGGACCAGTTCCGCAGCGGCTTCGTCGAGGGCATGGGTCCCATCATCCCGCCCCTGGCTCAGGAGCCGCGCGCGACCAGCCCCGTCTCGTACGCCAGGACGACCGCCTGGACCCGGTCGCGCACGCCGAGCTTGCCCAGGATGCGTCCGACGTGGGTCTTGACCGTCGCCTCGGACAGGAACAGCCGGGTCGCGACCTCGGCGTTCGACAGGCCCTCGGCCACCGCACGCAGGACCTCGAGCTCGCGTGGGGTCAGACCGCCCAGCCGCGGGTCCGGTCCGGCGTCCTCGGCGGCGTCCGGCTCGGGCAGGCGGCCCGCGAACAGCTCGAGCATCCGGCGCGTCACCCGGGGTGAGACGACGGCGTCCCCGGACGCGACGGTGCGGATGGCGGCCACCAGCTCGGCAGGCCGGGCGTCCTTGAGCAGGAAGCCGCTGGCACCGGCGCGCAGTGCGGCGAACGCGTACTCGTCCAGGTCGAAGGTGGTCAGGATGAGCACCCTGGTGTCCGGGTGCTCGGCGACGATCCGGGTGGTGGCATCGATCCCGTTCATCCCCGGCATGCGCACGTCCATCAGCACGACGTCCGGTGCCAGCTCCCGCACCTGGTCCAGCGCCTGGGTGCCGTCGCCGGCCTCACCGACCACCTCGAGGTCGTCCTCCGCCTCCAGGACCAGCCGGAACCCCATCCGCAGCAGCGCCTGGTCGTCGACCAGCAGCACCCGGGTCATGCGTCCATCTCCGTCTCCGCCGTCTCGCTCTTCGCCTGCTGCGGCCAGGGGAGCTCGGCCCGCACCCGCCACCCGCCGTCGTACGGCCCGGCCTCGATCCTGCCGCCCGAGAGCTCGGCCCGCTCGCGCATCCCGATGAGCCCCTGGCCCGAGCCGCCGGCGTCGGCCACCGGTACCACCGGGCCGCTGTCGACGACCTCGACCACCAGCATCCCGCCTTGCGAGTGCAGGGTCACCCCGACGTCGGCGACGCCGGGGGCGTGGCGAAGCGTGTTGGTCAGCGCCTCGGACACGATGCGCTTGACCGCCAGGCGTAGCCCGGGGTCGTCGACGCCCGGGCCGCCCGCCCTCGGCTCAAGCAGTTCCGCACCCGTCAGGTGCACAGGCAGGCCGGCCGTGGCGAACCGGCCGACGACGGTGGGCAGGTCCTCATCGAGGTCGGCGTCGGAGGGGCCGTCGGTGTCCAGGACGCCGAGCACCCGACGCATGTCCCGCAGTGCCGTCCGGCCGGTACGGGCAAGCTCGTCGACCGCCACCCGCGCCCGGCCCGGGGCGCGCTCCAGCGACGCCGCCGAACCGTCGGCCAGCGCGATCATCACCGAGATGCTGTGCGCGACGACGTCGTGCATCTCCCGGGCGATCCGGGCCCGCTCGGTGGACCGGGCGAGCTGCGCCTGACGGTCACGCTCGCGCGCGAGCTCCTGGGTGCGGGCCACGAGGTCGGCCAGGTGCGCCCGCCGGTTGCGGACGCTGGTGCCGATCGCGACGGCGAGCAGGCAGCCGAGCGCGGCGAGGGTGGCCGTGGTGACCCGCACGACGTTGCGGGACGCCAGCAGCTGCGGCTCGTCGCCGGCGGCGCCCAGCTCGATCTCCGCCTCCGCCCAGATCCACACGGCGACGATGAGGGCCGCCGTGCTGAGCACGAGGGTCGCCCACGCGGTACGCGGGGGGTGCGCGACCGCCACGGCGTACAGCGCCAGCGCCAGTCCGATCTCGGTCCCGGCGCTGCTCCCCGTGGTGATCAGCGCCAGCACGCCGAGCCCGGTCATCGCCGCGGCCACCGGTACCGGACGGCGACGGCGCCAGAAGAGCAGCGCGGTCCCCAGCAGCGGGACCAGCAGCCCGGCGACCACCACTCGGGTCGTCGGGTCGGCGGACGGGGTACCGACGGTGGCTGTGGTGACGGTCGAGATGATGACCGGCAGCCCGAAGAGCGACATGACGAGCACGTCCATCGCGACCGGATGGCGCAGGAAGTACCGGCGGACCGGCCCCAGACGCCGAGCGGTCAGCTCGGTCAGGGGTGCGGCTGTCGATGGTGCCGCCGCGCCTGCCGCCGGGAGCGCCGGGACCGTCGACCCCGTGCCGTCCAGGTGCGACGCCGAGGCCGCGGACCCGTCACCCGACTCGGACCACGGCAGGACGGCGTGCACCCGCCAGCCCGCACCACCCGGCACGGGGCCGGCGGTCACGGTGCCGCCGTACACCGCGGCGCGTTCGGCCATCCCGATGATCCCCTGCCCGCCCGGGGCCCGGCGCCGCTCACCCATCACCGGGCCGTCGTCGGTGACCTCCACCTCCACCGACGTCGGCGTCCGGCGCACCACGAGGTCGACCCGTCCCGTCCCCGGCGCGTGGCGCAGCGCGTTGGTCAGTGACTCCGAGGCGATCCGGTGCACCGCGAGGCGTAGCCCGGCGTCGGCGGACAGCTCGCTGCCCAGCCCTTGGGTCGCGACGTTCAGGCCAGCGGCACGGAAGCGGCTCACCAGGCCCGCGAGGTCGGCGCTGTCCGGTTGGGGCTCGAACGGGGCGTCCGGCTCGCGCAGCACGCCGAGCACCCGGCGCATGTCCGCCAGGGCCGACCGGCCGGTCTCGGACAGCTCGGCCAGGGCGACCCGTGCGCGAGCGGGCGCGGCGGCAAGGGCCGCTCCCGCACCGTCGGCCAGGGCGATCATCACGGCCAGGTTGTGCGCGACGACGTCGTGCATCTCGCGGGCGATGCGGGTGCGCTCGGCCGCCTGCGCGAGCCGGGCGTGCTGGTCGCGGTCCCGGGCCAGGGCGTTCGCGCGGTCGACGATCTCGGCGACGTGCAGCCGCCGGTTGCGGACCGCCGTCCCGATGGCGATCGCCGTGAGCGCGAAGAGCGCCGTGAAGACGGTCGAGGCGGCGCGGGCCTGCTCGAGCACGGCGTCGGTCACCACGCCGTCCGCCGGCGCGGGGTCGACGGCGGTCTGCCACCCCCAGACCGCGGCGATCGTCACGAGCATCGCGCAGGTGGAGGTGACCCAGGTGGTCAGTGCGCCGCGGGACGCCGCCACGGCATAGAGGGCCAGCGCGATGCCCAGCTCGAAGCCGTTGGTCGTCCCGGCGACCAGCAGGCACGCGGCCCCGAGGAAGGTCACCGTCGCGGTCACCAGCACCGGACGGCGCCGTCGCCAGAACAGCGTCACCGCCCCGAGGAGCGTGAGCGAGGCGGTCACCAGTGGCAACCATTCCGGCGTGGGGCTGCCGGGCGTGCTGGGCGCGGCGAACAGCACGTACGGCGCGGCCAGGCCGGTCCACACCGCCGGGACGCCGAACCAGGCGACGACCAGCAGGTCCATCACGACCGGCTGCCGGAGGAAGAAGCGCCGGACCGGGCCCAGCCGACGGGCGCTGAGCTCGGTGAACGGCCCCAAAGCCGCCTCACCCGTCACCACCGCCCACCCCACCTCTCCACACCATCCGCACCCGCCACCACCACCCACCGCAATGTCCGAGGATCACCGGCGTATAGGCCAGTGATCCTCGGACGTTACGGGTGTGGACGAGGCGGTATCAGGCGTCGCGGCGGCGCAGCAGCACCGCGGCGGCGGCCAGGAGGAGCACGACCCAGGCGACCAGGACGCCGTAGCCCTGCCACGGTGTGAGGTCGACGCCGCCCATGCTGGGCCCGAGCAGCTCGCCGTCGGTGAGGATCCGGCTCCCCGCCGTGGACGGCAGGTACGGGCTGATCACCTCGAAGAACCGCAGCGGGATCGCGGAGAACACCGTCTCGATCACCAGCAGCAGCCCGAGCACGATGGCCAGCGCCCCGGCGGAGTGTCGCACCAGCGCGCCGATCGCGAACGCGAAGACGGCGATCGTGGCCAGGTACAGCGGGGTGCCGGCCAGGACCCGCAGGTGGTCGCTGTTGCCCAGGTCCACCTCGATGCCGAGGTTGTTCAGGAACGGCAGCGCGGCGACCCAGGAGAGAGCCACGGCCACCACCGACACCACGAGCACGACGACGAACAGCACCATCGCCTTGGCCCACAGCGCGGGCAGCCGACGTGGCACGGCCGCGAGCGTCGACCGGATCATGCCGGTGGTGTACTCGCCGGTGATCGCCAGCACACCGAGCACCGACACCACGAGCTGGGCGAGGAACGCCCCGCCGGTCACGATCCCGGCGGCGCTGATCGGGTACATCGCGTCGGCCGGCATCTGGGTCAGGCCCCAGGCCTGCAGCACCGCCAGGCCGACCATCACCAGTGCGGTGATCGGCAGCGTCCACGCGGTGGACCGGACGGTACGGAACTTGATCCACTCCGAGCTGACGACCCTGGGGAACGTCACGGGGGAGACGGTGGCCCGGGCCGGAGCGGCACCGGGGTTCGCGGTCATCGTGGTCATCGCACTGCACCTTCGGTCGTCGACGCCGCGGCGTCGGAGCTGGTCTGTGGGCCGCCCGCACCCGCCGGACCACCCACGTGACCCGCCGGGGCCTCCGAGTGGTACTCGACGTCGTCGGCCGTGAGCTGCATGTAGGCGTCCTCGAGGGAGCCGTTGAGCGGGGTGAGCTCGTGCAGGGCGAGGCCCGCGGCGGCGGCCCGGTCCCCGATCTGCACGGCGGTGAGACCCGCGACGTCGAGCAGGCCGGGCGCGGTCGACGTGACCGTCCCACCGTCCCGACGCAGCAGGTCCTCCAGCGCGTCGGGCTGCGGGGTGCGCACCCGGACGGCGCCACCCTGGGCGCGCGCGACGATTTCCTCGACCGGAGCGTCCGCGATCACCCGGCCCCGCCCCACGACGATGATGTGGTCGGCGGTCAGCGCCATCTCGCTCATCAGGTGCGAGGACAGGAAGATCGTCCGGCCCTGCCCGGCGAGGTAGCGCACCAGGTTGCGGACCCACTTGACGCCCTCCGGGTCGAGGCCGTTGACCGGCTCGTCGAGGATGAGCGTCTGCGGGTCACCGAGCAGCGCCGCGGCGATGCCCAGCCGCTGCCCCATACCGAGCGAGAACCCGCCGACCCGCTTGCGGGCCACCGACTCCAGGCCGGTCATCGTGATGACCTCGTCGACCCGGGCCCTGCCGATCCCGTGGGTCGCCGCCATCGCGAGCAGGTGGTTGTACGCGGTGCGCCCCGTGTGCACGGCCTTGGCGTCCAGCAGCGTGCCGACCTCCTGCAGCGGGGTGCGGTGCTCGGCGTACTGCTTGCCGTTGACGGTCACGCTGCCGCCGCTCGGACGGTCCAGGCCGACGACCATCCGCATGGTGGTCGACTTGCCGGCTCCGTTCGGCCCGAGGAACCCGGTGACCTTCCCGGGTTGCACGGTGAACGTCATGGCGTCCACGGCGAGCTTGCTGCCGTATCTCTTCGAAAGGCTCCTGGCCTCGATCATGGTCTCTCCTCGTCGGTTGACCCGACCAACCTACGCAGAGCGGCCCGACGCGCGGGACCATCTCAAGACGGAATCTCACGACGCCGGGACGTACGCCGCAAGGATGACCAGCACGCGTTCGGGGTACCTCCTGGCGGGCTCTGCCGGACGCTGTGCCGGGCTATCCGCCGGACTGTGCGGGCATGATCCCGAGTGCGGTGAGCAGCGCGGGCAGGACGACGAAGATCACGGCGAGCACCACCGGGGCGCCCAGCACGCCCAGCAGCACGGGCCATCGGCCGGTGCCGAACCGGCGGGAGAACGCGGTGGACAGCACGCCGTAGCCCACGGCGCCGAGCAGGAAGAAGACGACGTAGACGATGCCGGCCGCGGTGATCTCGCTCGGGTCGCCGGTCAGGCCGGTGGCCAGGCCGACGGCGGTCACCACGCTCCCGATCGCGTCCAGGCCCAGGGTGGCGCACGCTCCCCACAGCAGGACGGCGAGAACGGTCGGCCGGCGCCAGGACCGCCGGGACACCGCGAGGAGCGCGATCGCCGCCCCGATCACCTTGAGGCCGACGACGAGCCAGTTCATGACGGCCAGACCGGTGGCGTACTCGGCGTACCGGCCGTCCGCGAAACGGCCGGTCGTCTCGAAGGCGACGTTGAACGCGGCGAAGCCGACGCACCAGACGGCGACCACCCAGGCGAGGGCGACGACGCCCCGCCGGGGCGGGGGCGGGTCGACGGCCAGGTGGTGCGCGGTCCCGTGCGCGGTGCTCGGGGCCCGGACGGTCGCGTCGTGCGGTGCCATGTGCTCCTCACGTGCTCAGCACGGCGAGCGCCTCGCAGGCCGGCCGCGCGTCGCCGGGTGATGCCCACCGGCGACGTCCACCGATGGCTTGCACCACCAGACGAACAGCCGCCCTCCCGAGCTGTCAAAGGCTTTGGTCAGCAGGTCATCAGGACGTCCTGCTCAGGCAGGGAGCGGGCAGGCCACTCCGGTGGAGTGGACCGGGCAGTAGCCGTTCGGCACCTTGTGCAGGTACTGCTGGTGGTAGTCCTCGGCGTAGTAGAAGGCGCCGGCACCCGGTACGCCGTCCGGGCCGTCCTCGACCGGGCGGATCTCCGTGGTGACGTCCCCGAACCCGGCCCGGCGCAGCTCCGGCGCGTACAGGTCGCGGGTGGCCCGGGCGGCGTCGGCCTGCTCGGGCGTGGTGGTGAAGACGGCCGATCGGTACTGCGTGCCGCGGTCGTTGCCCTGCCGATAACCCTGGGTCGGGTCGTGCAGGGTCCAGAACGTGCGCAGCAGCTCGGCGTGGGGCAGCACCGTGGGGTCGTAGGCCACCATGACGGTCTCAGTGTGCCCGGTCAGGCCGGTGCACACCTCCTCGTACAGCGGGAACGGCGTGTACCCGCCCTGGTAGCCGACCGCGGTGGTCACCACGCCCGGTAGCTGCCAGAGCTCCTTCTCGGCCCCCCAGAAGCAGCCCAGCGCCAGGTAGAGCACGGCGGTCCCCTCGGGCCAGGGGCCGGCCAGCGGGGTGCCGAGCACCGCGTGCTCGCGCGGGACGGTGTAGGCGTAACCGGGGCGGCCCTCCAGCGCCCGCTCCGGGGTCACCATCGTCGTGCGAAGCATGGATCCGAAGACTCCGGCCATGGTCGTCCCTCCCGTTCGCGGGCCGCGCGGTGATGATCCGGGCCCGACGTCGTCCGCGCGCTCCACCGGCGCGACACCTTGCACAACGCACGGACCCCGTACGGCTGTTCCCCGACGAGGGTCCGCGTCTGGCCCTAGTCTGGCCACCGTGAGCAGCGACGACCCCACACCCGATACCGCCCGGCCGAGCGGGGCCCAGTCCCTCCCGCCCGACTGGTCCAAGACCGGCTTCGCCACCCGCGCGATCCACGCCGGTCAGGACCCTGACCCGACGACGGGCGCCGTGGTCACACCGATCTACCAGGTCTCGACGTACAAGCAGGACGGCGTCGGCGGTCTGCGCGGCGGGTACGAGTACTCGCGCTCGGGGAACCCGACCCGCACTGCACTGGAGGAGGCGCTCGCCTCGGCCGAGTCCGGTGGGCGGGCGTTCGCGTTCGCCTCGGGCCTGGCAGCCGAGGACACGCTGCTGCGGGCGGTGCTGCGGCCCGGGGACCACATGGTGGTCGGCGACGACGCCTACGGCGGCAGCTACCGGCTCATCGCCCGGGTGTTCGGCCCGTGGGGGATCGAGCACAGTGCGGTGCACATGACGGACCTGGACGCGGTCGCCGCCGCGATCGAGCCGGGGCGCACCAAGGTCGTCTGGGTCGAGACACCCACGAACCCGCTGCTCGGCATCAGCGACATCACCGCGCTGGCCGCGCTGGCCCGGGCCGCGGGCGCCGTCCTGGTGGTGGACAACACCTTCGCGACGCCGTACCTGCAGCAGCCGCTCACGCTCGGGGCGGACGTCGTCGTGCACTCGACGACCAAGTACGTCGGCGGGCACAGCGACGTCGTCGGCGGGGCCCTGGTGACCGCCGACGGTGCCCAGCTCCCGGTCGGGCTGGAAGGGCCCACCGGTACGACGTCGCTCGCGGACGCGGTCGGCTTCCACCAGAACGCCTCCGGTGCGGTCGCGGGGCCGTTCGACTCCTGGCTGACCCTGCGCGGGCTGCGCACGTTGGGGGTGCGGATGGACCGGCACTGCTCCAACGCGCTGGCGGTCGCCAAGTTCCTGCGCGGGCACCGGGCGGTGGAGCAGGTGATCTACCCCGGTCTGGCGGAGCACCCCGACCACGAGCTCGCCGCCGCGCAGATGAGCGCGTTCGGCGGGATGGTCTCGTTCCGCACCGGCAGCGCCGAGAAGGCCCTGGAGGTGTGCGCCCGCACGCACGTGTTCACCCTCGCGGAGTCGCTCGGTGGCGTGGAGTCGCTCATCGAGCACCCCGGGCGGATGACGCACGCGTCCGTCGCGGGCTCGGCGCTGGAGGTCCCGGACGACCTGGTCCGCCTGTCCGTGGGGATCGAGGACGTCGCGGACCTGGTCGCCGACCTGGGGCAGGCGCTGGCATGAGCACCGGACCGGGACGCGGGCCGCGGCCGGGGAGCGGCCCGGCGGGCGCGCCGAGCACGACGAGCGCTCCCGGCACGCCCAGGACGGCGCCCGACGACGCGATGGTCCCCCGGTCGGTCCGGGTCGCGGCGGCGTGGTCCTGGCGGCTGCTGCTGATCGGTCTGGCCCTCGCGGTCCTGGTACTGGCGATGGCGGTCGGCAAGGTCATCTGGGTGCCGGTCGTGGTCGCCCTGCTGCTCACCGTGCTGCTCGGCCCGGTGGTACAAGCGCTGGTCACACGGCTGCGGATGCCCCGCGGTGCGGCCTCGGCGGTCACCGTGGTCGCCCTCCTGGTGGTGGTCGGCGGTCTGCTGACCCTGGCCGGGCGGGAGATCGTCCAGGGCTTCAGCGAGCTGTGGGACCGCGCCGTGGCCGGGTACGAGGAGCTGTTGGTCTGGCTCGAGGAGGGCCCGCTGGGCATCGACTCCGCCCAGCTCGCCGCCTACGTGGACCAGGCGGGCGAGCAGATCGGCTCGAACAGCGGCTCGCTGGTCAGCGGTGCGCTCTCGGTGACCACGACGATCGGCCACGTCCTGGCCGGAGCCGTGATCGCGGTCTTCTGCCTGCTGTTCTTCCTCAAGGACGGTCGGCAGATCTGGGCCTGGCTGCTGCGGCTGCTGCCGGTGACCGCGCGCGAACCGGTGCACGAGGCGGCCCGCCGGGGTGTGGTCACCCTGATCTCCTACACCCGTGCGCAGATCCTGGTCGCTTTCGTCGACGCCCTCGGGATCGGGATCGGGGCGGCGATCCTGGGGATCCCGCTCGCGCTGCCGCTGGGCATCCTGGTGTTCCTGGCGAGCTTCATCCCGTTCGTCGGGGCGATCGCGACCGGCATCATCGCCGTGCTGGTCGCGCTGGTCGACCAGGGTCCGGGGACGGCGCTGGTCATGCTGCTCATCGTGCTGGGTGTGCAGCAGCTCGAGGGCAACGTGCTGCAGCCGTTGCTGCTGGGCAGGGCGGTCTCGCTGCACCCGGTCGCCGTGCTGCTGTCGGTGACCGCCGGCTCGCTGGCCGCCGGCATCGTCGGCGCGCTGCTCGCCGTACCGGCGGTGGCCACCTTGAACACCGTCGTGCTGTACCTGCACGGGCGGGACAAGTTCCCCTCGCTCGGACGTGACCCGGACGACGTGCAGGGCCGCTTGCGTCGGCTGGAGAGCGCCGAGGACGAGGCCGAGCACGGGGCCTCGAAGACGGTCCCCGACGCCGGCGTAGCGGAGGAGGGTTGAGCACCACGGACGGCCGGAGACGACGGTGAGGATCCCGGAACCGGGCGACGTCGACGCAGCCGCCGCACTCCTGGAGGGGGTCGCGGCGCGCACGCCGATGGAGTCGAGCCGTGCACTCTCCGCGCTCGCCGGCGGTCCGGTGTGGCTCAAGTGCGAGAACCTGCAGCGGTCCGGCTCGTTCAAGATCCGCGGCGCGTACGTGCGGATGGCCCGGCTCTCCGACGCCGAGCGCGCCCGCGGTGTGGTCGCCGCCAGCGCGGGCAACCACGCCCAGGGGGTCGCGCTCGCGGCGGGGCTGCTCGGCGTCGACGCCACCGTGTACATGCCGCAGGGGGCCGCCCTGCCCAAGGTCGCCGCCACCGGCGACTACGGGGCCCGGGTCGAGCTGGTCGGGGCGGACGTCGCCGAGGCGATCCGGGCCGCGCAGGAGCACGCTGAGCGGACCGGAGCGGTGCTCATCCACCCGTACGACCACGCGGACGTCATCGCCGGTCAGGGCACGATCGCCCGGGAGGTGCTCGAGCAGGTGCCCGACGTGCGGACCGTCGTCGTCCCGGTCGGTGGTGGCGGGCTGCTGGCCGGGACGGTGGCGGCGCTCGGCGGGCGTCCGGACGTGGACGTCGTCGGGGTGCAGGCGGCCGGAGCCGCTGCGTTCCCGCCGTCGCTGGCAGCGGGGCACCCGGTGACCGTGGACGCGCCGGCGACGATGGCGGACGGGATCGCCGTGCCACGTCCGGGCGACCTGGCGTTCGAGGTGGCCCGGGAGCGCGGGACGCGGGTCCTGACCGTGACGGAGGAGGACCTGTCCCGCGCGCTGCTGCTGGTCGCCGAGCGCGCGAAGATGCTCGTCGAGCCCGCGGGGGCCACCGGGGTGGCGGCGCTGGTCGCCGGTGACGAGCCGATCCGCACGCCCGCGGCGGTGGTGCTCTCCGGCGGCAACATCGACCCGCTGGTGCTGCTGCGGGTGGTGCGGCACGGGCTGGTGGCCGCCGGGCGGTACCTCCAGCTCCGGATCACCCTCGACGACCGTCCGGGTGCCTTGGCCGCCGTGCTGGGCGTGCTGGCCGCCGGTGGTGGGAACGTGGTGCACGTCGGGCACACCCGGACCGGAGCGGACCTCGCCTTCGACGAGGTCGAGCTGGGGGTGCAGCTCGAGACGCGCGGCCCCGAGCACCGCGCCGCGGTGGTCCGTCGGCTGCGGGCAGCCGGTTACCGCGTCACCGAAGCCTGACCTCGCCGGGCCCGGGTCCGTGCCTGGGCAAGGTCAGCGACGGGCCGCGGTTCGCGCGGACCGGGTCAGGACTTGAACGGCTTGGCCTCGAGGATCACGACCTTGATCTCCTTGCCGTTGGGCGCGACGTAGGAGGTCTTCTCCCCGCGCGAACGGCCCAGGATGGCGGCGCCGAGCGGTGACTGGACGCTGTAGACGTCCAGCCCGGTGCCCTCGGCGACCTCACGCGAGCCGACGAGGAAGGTCATCTCGTCGCCGGCGACCGTCGCGGTGACCACCATGCCGGGCTCGACGACACCGTCGTCGGCCGGGGCCTCGCCCACCACGGCGTTGCGCAGCAGCTCCCGGAGCTGGGCGATCCGGGCCTCCTGCTTGGCCTGCTCCTCGCGGGCCGCGTGGTAGCCGCCGTTCTCCTTGAGGTCGCCCTCGGAGCGGGCGCTGTCGATCTTCTGGCTGATCTCGCGCCGTCCGGGTCCGGTGAGCTGCTCGAGCTCGGCCGTGAGCCGGTCGTGCGCCTCCTGGGTCAGCCAGGTGACGTTGGCAGTCGTGTCGGTCACGGTCGCTCCTTCCGAGCTCTTCGTCGTACGTCGGTCCAGGGCCGCCGAAGGCCCAGGTGGTTGGGACTACGTCCCCGGGGGCTTGCACGCCGGCTCCCGCAGGTCCCCGCCCGCTTTGTGGTCGGGGCCCGCCAGCGTCACGCGGCGACTCGGGCAGTCGTCAACCCGTGCGCCGCGGTGGCCCGTGGCGGCATGGAAACGACAAGGATAGCAAAGGCCCCGGTCACGGTGGCAGGATCCTGGTCACGGTGGCGTCCCGGCTGGTCCTGGTCCCGGTGATTCAGGTGCGCGTCAGGGTGCCTCCACGACCCAGCACCGGTCGACGAGGCCGGTGACCGCGGCCTCCGACGTGTCCACCACCGCGCTGAGCCGGTGCACCGGCTCGTCCGACGGCGGCAGCGACACGGTGCGCACCCCGACCTGGGCGTGCTGGTGGTTGAGCGCCTGGAGGCGGCACTCGACCGGCACCGACGGGTCGATCCGGGAGACCTCGAACACCACCTCCACCGACTCCGACCCGTTCAGGGTGAACCCCACGTCCTGCCAGTTGACCGGGGTGCGCGCGGCACCGAGGCCCAGCCAGACGGCCACCGCCAGCCCGGCCGCGGCGAGTGCCCAGAGCGCGACCACGCGTCGTCGGCGCGCTCCCGGCCGCGGTGCGCGGCCGTACCTTCCGGCTGGTGCACCGGTGACGGGGCCGGTCATCGAACCTCCTTCGTGCGGGTGGTGGGTGCGGCGCCGTGAACCGGCCTCGCAGGGGCTCGGGTGCACCGGACGACCCATCTGGGAGACCATTGTCCCCGGTGCGTACGATGCTCGTGCCCCGCCCGGGTTCCCGGCGCGGTCGACCACGCAACGAGAGGTCAGGTCGTGAGCGACGCTCCCAGCGGTGCCGCAGTCGGTTCTCAGCGGGACCGTACCGGTCTGCGCCTGATGGCGGTGCACGCCCACCCCGACGACGAGTCGAGCAAGGGCGCGGCGACGACCGCCCGCTACGCGGCCGAGGGCGTCGACGTGCTCGTCGTCTCCTGCACCGGTGGTGAGCGCGGCAGCATCCTCAACCCGCGCTACCCCGGCCCGCCCGCCACGACGCTCGAGGAGATGGCGGCGGTGCGAAAGGCCGAGATGGCCGCCGCCGCCGAGGCGCTGGGCGTTCGGCAGCACTGGCTCGGCTTCGTCGATTCGGGCCTGCCCGAGGGTGACCCGCTGCCGCCGCTGCCCGAGGGATGCTTCGCGCTCGTCCCGCTGGAGGAGGCGGCCGCACCGCTGGTCGCCCTGGTACGTGAGTTCCGCCCGCACGTCATGACCACGTACGACCCGACCGGCGGGTACCCGCACCCGGATCACGTGATGTGCCACCGCGTCTCGGTGGAGGCGTTCACCGCCGCAGGTGACCCGGATCGGTACCGCGACGCCGGCGAGCCGTGGCAGCCGCTCAAGCTCTACTACAACCACGACTTCTCGTTGCGGCGCATCCGGGCCGTGCACGAGGCGGTGATCGCCGCCGGCGGGGAGTCGCCGTTCGGGGACTGGATCGAGTCGCGGGAGATGCGCGAGATCGCGGAGCGGGAGGTCACGACGCGGATCGAGTGCGCCGACCACTTCGCCGCCCGGGACGCCGCGCTGCGGGCCCACGCGTCCCAGATCGACCCCGAGGGCTTCTTCTTCTCCGTCCCGCGCGACCTGGAGCGCGAGGTGTGGCCGGTCGAGGAGTACGAGCTCGCCGAGTCCCGTGTCCCGGTCGACCTGCCGGAGGACGACCTGTTCGCGGGGATCCACCTCGAGGAGGAGCGGTGAGCGTCGAGGCCGTGGGCGCAGTGGCACCCGGCGGGGCCGTGGTCGTGCCCGCCCTGGAGCAGCACGCCGCGGAGCCCTGGACGGTCGCCGTGGTCGCGACCTCGGAACCCGACGACGGCCTGCGGGACGACCTGACACCGCAGGACGTGAGCCCGGGGCTGCTCGGCTTCGTGGTGATCTTCGCCGCGGCGGTGGCGTGCATCCCGCTGTTCCTGTCCATGACCCGCAAGCTCCGCAAGGTCGACCCGCGGCGGGAGAAGGACACCGCACGCGCGGACGACGTGGCCGGCGACGGTGGCGCACCGGGCGGGAGCGCACCGCGGGACGGGGACGGTGCGCCGGACGGGGACGACCCGCCGGGCGAGGGTGACTCCGCGGGCGAAGGCCGCCAGAGGTCGTGACCGACCTGCGGGTGCACGTGGCGGCGACCGGCTCCGGGCAGGACGCCGCTGCCAACCTGGACCGCGCCGCCGCCGCGGTCCAGGAGGCGGCGCGGGACGGCGCGCGGCTGCTCGTCCTGCCCGAGTACATGAGCCGCTACGACCCGCGCGGCGTGGGGCGCGAGCACAGCGAGCCGCTCGACGGTCCGTTCGTCACCGAGCTGGCGCACGCGTGCCGGAGCACCGGGGTGACGGTGGTCGCCGGGACCCTCCTGCCCGCCGACGACGAGGAGCACGCGGTGAACGCCGTCGTCGTCCTCGGGCCCGACGGACTGCACGGGGTGTACCGCAAGGTGCACCTGTACGACGCCTTCGGCTACCGGGAGTCCGACCGGCTCGAGCCGGGCCCCGCGGGCGCCCCGCCCGTGGTGGTCGACCTCGACGGGCACCGCGTCGGTGTGATGACCTGCTACGACCTGCGCTTCCCGGAGTCCGCCCGCCGGCTGGTCGACGCCGGGGCGACGACCCTCGTGGTTCCGGCGGCGTGGGTCGCCGGGGAGCACAAGGCCGACCACTGGCTCACCCTCCTGCGTGCGCGGGCGATCGAGAACACCTGCTACGTGCTCGGGTCGGCGCAGCAGGGGCGGGGAGTGACCGGCGAGAGCCTGGTCGTCGACCCGTCCGGCGTCGTGCTCGCGCGGACCGGCGGTCCGGGTCCCGCCGTCGCCGAGCTGTCCACCGCGGTGCTCGACGAGGTGCGTCGACGCAACCCGTCTCTGGCGAACCGCAGGTACGACGTCGTCCCGCGAGGTGGCACCGAAGGGTGACCGCCGGCCGCGCCGAGGCCAGGTTTCCGGCGCCCGTTCCCACGAACGCCGGGGGTGCTCATCCGGCGGCCTGCGCGGCGAGCATGACGGCGATGTAGTGGCAGGTGAACCCGATTGCGGTGAGCACGTGGAAGACCTCGTGGAAGCCGAACCAGCGCGGGCTGGGGTCCGGGCGCCGGGTGCCGTATACCACCGCGCCCAGGTAGTAGGCGAGCCCACCTGCGATGATCAGCCAGACCACCGTCGTCCACCCGG
>CAYQFJ010000040.1:0-19293 GCA_964416715.1 uncultured Actinotalea sp.
TCAGCTTCCCAAGCTGACAGCGCGGGTTCGATTCCCGTCACCCGCTCCATCGTTTCCACAGGTCAGAGCGCTACGGCCGGCTCTGTCGGACCTCCCTGGGACCCTTCTGCTGGTCGGCTCGTGCCATAACGTGCCATAGCGAAGAGGTCCGACCATGACCACTGCGACCGCATCCCGACGCCACCGCCGCGCCTCCGGCGCCGTCCGCCGACTGCCCTCCGGGAGGTGGCAGGCGAGGTACACGGGGCCCGACGGCGCGCTGCGGACCTTGGGGACGTTCCCGACCAAGGCCGAGGCCGACCAGGAGCTCGCGCACGAGGTGTCGCGGATGGCGCGGGGCGTGTGGCGGGATCCGCGGCTCGGGGAGCAGCCTCTCGGGGAGTGGTTCCGCGGGTGGATCGCCACGCGGGCGGATCTCGCGCCGAGTACGCGGGCGCTGTACGGGCAGCTGCTGGAGCGGTGGATCGATGCCGAGGTGCCGGTGGTGGGCGGGGCGCGGCCGCGGGTCGTGTGGCTCGGTGCGCAGTCGTTGGCGTCGGTGACGCCGGCCGCGGTGCGCGAGTGGGACGCGGCCGTGCTGGCGGAGGCGTCGCGGCGGGCCGGAGAGCGGTGGTCGCGGGCGTCGTCGACGCCGAAGCGGGTCAACGCGGCGATCCGAGCATGGGCGGGTGAGAACGGGTGCGCGGTGGCGGCGACTGGGCGGATGCCGGTGGAGGTCCGTGACGCCTGGTTCGAGGCGACCGGCGGCGTCGTGCCCGACCCGCGCGCCGAGCGCCGCAACCTCGGCCGCACGGAGGCCGCCCAGGCTTACCGCCTGCTGCACACCGGCATGGCCCAGGCTGTATCCGACGGCCTCATCCCCGCCAACCCGTGCGCGATCAAGGGCGCAAGTCAGCGGGACTCCCGGCACCGGAGCGAGCGGCGTGTGCTGGCACCGGACGAGCTGTGGGCGCTGGCCGAGGCGATGCCGGATCGGTACCGCGCGGCCGTCGTCGTGTCGTTCCTCTCTGGCCTGCGAGCGGGAGAGCTGTTCGCGCTCCAGCGGAAGCATGTCGACCTCGGGGCCGGCACCGTCCGCGTCGAGCAGTCGCTCGCCCGATCGGGAATCAGCAGCGCCGGGCCGTTCTCCGCTACGAAGTCCCGCGCCGGACTGCGAACGGTTGCCCTGCCGGCGGTCGCCACAGAGGTCCTCGCCGAGCACATGGCGCGCTTCACGCCGGAGCGTCGCGACGCCCTCGTCTTCGGCACAGCGTCCGGTCGACCGCTCACGAGCGGCAGTCGCTCGACCATGTTCGCCCGCGCCCGCCGGGCGATCGGCCGCGACGACCTCACCTGGCACGACCTCCGCCACTCGGCCCTGACGCTCGTCGCGCTCACCGGCGCGACGCTCCCCGAGCTCATGCAGCGTGCCGGCCACTCCACGCCGCGCGCGGCGCTTCACTACCAGCACGCCGCCGACGACGCCCAGCGCCGCATCGCCCTCAGTCTCGACTCGGCGCTTCGAGAGTCCGGAGCCCGGCCGAACTTGGTTCGCTCCAGGGCCGGTTGAGCCAAACCTGTAGCAGAGGACGGTGGGCTCGACCCGGCGGCAACCATCCTCATCCGTCAGCCAGTGTGACCCGCCCGCTTCACCACGGAGCACACAGAGTCCGCCTCAGCACGCGTCTACCGTCTCGACGGCGGCGATCTCGACAAGAGGAACCTCCGTCGACAACCCGCCCACTCCCTCGATCCTGAGTTGGTCGCCAACGACCGCTACCCGACGGGCGCAGATCTGGTCGTCGGACACCGTCGTCACGGAGACGCCTGCTGGGAGGCTCCGCGGTGCATAGAGCAGTACCGCGAAAGCGGCGAGAAAGAGGGGCAGTATGGCGATGCTCACGGCACGGCTGATCGAGAGACGCCTCGCGGCGCGGCTGGCCTCAGCGAGGGTGGCACGCCGCAGCTCCGGCCCCGTGCCGACGATGCTGACGACCTTGCCTTGCGAGGCCAAACCGGCCAGGACCACCGCTGTGCCCGCCGCGAGCAAGGCGAGGCCCGCCAACACGCCAAAAGCGATCCGCGCTGGTTGATCCCTCAGGTAGGCCACTTGGTCGGCCCCTGCGAGCGCCGAGACCGCTCCGGTGAGCCCCGTGACCGCGAGGAGTGTCCCGCCCCAGCGCTCGGCGGTGGTCTGGATGCTGGCGAGTCCAGAGACACGGGCGTCCTCCGCCAACTCCTGCCATCGGAGATCGTCCGCAAGAGCCGGGGTCGGAGCGACCGCCAACTCCACCTCGTGGCCGTCACTCATGACTTCCTCGCCATCACGACCTTGCCCATCGCCCCGCACCCCGCCCGCCCGCTCGGCCTTCCCGAGTGCTCGCCTTCGCACGCGCAGACAACCAGGTGCTCCACAGGCGTTGCGGTGAGCTCACCCCCGGCCATCCCCGTGAGGCCACGTCCCGGGGCCATCCGAGTTCGCACGAGGGGCAACTCCGCCCGAAACTCATGGTCGCAGCGAGGGCAGCGCCCCTCGAGGATGAGGCTCGTCTCCGCCGACTTGCGCTCGAACGTCGTTACGAGCGCCTGCGCCAGAGCGACGTTGTCATGCACCAGGTACGCGACGGCCACCGGACACCTCCCGCCATGAGACTACGGCCGCGCCTCGCCGTGGGCGGGTGGACACGACGTCGCCGGCGGATGTCATGATGGGCTCGACACCGGTTGAAGCAGTGGCGGAGCGAGCGATGGCGACGAGTGAGCACGTGAGACGCCTCATCGACAGTCACGACCGAGGAGATGAGCGCGCGTTTCGCGCGGCTGTTGCCGACGCTGCGAGCGACGCGCGGGCACAGCACCAAGACACCCTCGCGCTCGACCTTGAGAAGGCAGCGGCGAAGCGAACTCGCCGTAAGCCGGTGACTGTCGCTGACCTTCGGCCCCTTCCCGTAGGGCGCGACGACTTGCCGCTCGTTACCCTTCACGAGCCGGACACCACGTTCCGTGATCTCGTGCTTCGGGACTCAGTCCTACAGCTCCTCGACGAGGTCGTGCGCGAGCATCGGAACCGGGGCCTTCTCGCGGCACACGGCCTTCGCCCCCGGCGCCGGCTCTTGTTCGTTGGACCTCCTGGAACCGGCAAAACACGAACCGCCGCGGCAATCGCGTCGTCCCTGGGTGTTCCGGTCGCGAAGGTACGATTGTCAGCCGTGGTCTCCTCGTACCTCGGAGAGACATCCCGCCACCTTGAGCAGATCATGGACTTCGCTGTCCACGGGACGTGGGTCCTCGTGTTCGATGAAATCGACATGCTCGGCGCTGAGCGCGATCGCGACGATCATGGTGAGATGCGGCGCGTTGTCACAGCCTTCCTTCAGACGCTGGAAGAAGCCGACGGCCATAATCTCGTCATAGCAACCACGAACCATCCCGCCATCCTCGATGACGCGCTCTGGCGACGCTTCGACGAGGTCGTTCCGTTCTCGACTCCGACACGGAAAGAAATCGAAGCACTTCTTGAGGTCAAGCTCCGCCGAATGCGTGGGCGGGTCAACCGAGACACCGTCTCACGAACACTCGTCGGCATGAGTCACGCCGAAATCGAGATGGTCTGTCTCGACGCGATGCGCAGCGTAGCTCTCGATGCCCGTGACCTCGTGTCGACTGAGGACTTGATGCGGCATGCTTCCGAGCGCCAGCGCCGGCTGAAGGAGGCCGGGCGATCTCTGACATAGCCGTTGGGGCAGCAGTCGCTGACGCCTCGCTCCCACATGTAGAACTGACCCGGATCGCGGTTGACGGGCCTCGTCGCCGCGTCAAGTCCGGATTCTCCGGAGAGCGCCGATTCGGCTCGCCGGGAGTCCACGCGCGGGACCTTGAGGACCAAGCCAGCGCGGTTGTTGCCGCAGCGGCTTCGCGCGGGCCCACTCTCGGAATTGACCCCAGACTGGTGATGGTGATCGAGACGGGGACTGTCACAACGCGGGTCGACTCCGAAGATGGTTGGCGACGCTCGGGGTTGAACGTTGTTGACTCCAGCCTGGACCGGCAAGTCGTAGCATTTGCGGAGGACCGCGAACTACAGGAGTTTCGAGCACGCATAGCCCATTACGGGCGAGGGCCCGACGCAGGACAGAAGAGTGCGTACCTCGAGTCGTTCTTTGATTCGGTCGTGAGCATTCGCCCCTTTGGACAGACAGATCGTCCTGGCCCGCGGCTCACGCGCCTCCTTGAGTCACCCGAGGCGCCTGGCTCGGAAGTTCTCGTGGACGTTGAGTTGTGGTATCCAGGCGATGAGGAGGTCGCCGCCAAGTGGCTGGCGGAGGTGGCTGCCGGCGCACGGGGCGCGGGGGGAACGATCGTCGACACATACGTCTCAACTGCCGCGGGCATCGTCCTGCTTCGCGTTCGGGCGAGTATCGATGCGGTCCGTGAGATACTCCGGGTTGACTACGTAGCCGAAGTCGAACTGCTTCCTACCGCCGAACCGCGGTGGCAAAGCGAGAGCTACCTGAGCCCCGCTGACCTGGGCACTATTCCAGTTGCTTCCGACGATTCTCCCGTTGTGGGCCTGATTGACAGCGGAGTCCTGGTCAACCATCCGCTCCTCAGTGGATCAGTGATCGACGCTACCGCGCTCGCTTCGCCGGGCTCCGGGGGTCTCGACGAGCACGGTCACGGTACGGAGGTTGCGAGTCTGCTCTTGCACGGCTCCCTCGACTCCAGTCTCGTCCGGGGCGAGTGGGAGCCTCCGATCTGCTCCGTTCTGTCAATCCGCGTCCTCGGCCCAGATCTCTCGCTTTCCGAAGATGCACTTGCGGAACGCGAGTTGGAGGGCGCTATCCGCTACCTAGCCCGGACTGGCGTGAAGGTGGTGAATCTTAGCCTTGGCGACGGCGACTCGGTGTATGGGGGTGGGCGGGCCACGCGCCTCGCGGCCCTCTTGGACTCCCTGGCACGGGAACTTGGCGTCGTGCTCGTTGTGCCGTCCGGCCGAATTGTTCCGGCTGCGTACTACCTCCCCTTCGACAATGACATTTCTACACACTACCCGTCTCGGCTTCTTGACGACGCAGACTCGGGCCTGCTCGACCCGGCTCCCGCCGCCCTGGCGCTTACGGTTGGCTCCGTTGTTCCACCGCTAGTCGCGATGCCCCTGCATCTCGAGCCACTGGGGAAACCTGGCTGGCCGTCTCCCTTCAGCCGGAGAGGTCCTGGTATCGGCGGCTCAGTGAAGCCCGAGCTAGTCGCGCCCGGAGGCACCCTCGGTAAGGTGCGCGGCGAACCCGCGCTCGCCCTCGACGACTCCGTGGGAGTGAGGGTTGCGGATGGTCGGCCCGGCGCGGCCGGCCTCGTGACGAGCGACTTTGGCAGCAGCCTCGCGGCGCCTCTTGTTGCACGAGCCGCGTCGGCGGCCGAAGGAAGCCTCCCCAGCGCTTCAGCGAACCTCCTGCGGGCGCTCACTCTGCAGTCCGCCGTCCCCCCGAGCGATCCCACATTCCCTGCCGACGCTGGCCTGACGGATGGGCGGCGGACAAAGAGAGCACGCAGACTGCTGGGTTACGGTAGCCCGCAGGCTCACCGTGCTGGACGAAGCGGTCCGCGCGATGTGGTGATGTACGGCGAGGACTCGATCGCTGTTAACGACGTGCATCTCTACGCGGTCCCGATACCGACGGCGTTCTTCCAGCGGGGAGCTGTCGATCGCGGTGTGATTGTGTCGTTGGCCTATGACCCTCCCGTTCGAGCTCGGCGACTGGACTACGTCGCGAGCCGTATGCAGTTCGAGTTGATCCGGGGACTACCGCCGCAGCAAGTTCTGGAGTTGTTTCTCGCCGACCAGACACTAGACGACGACGAAGACTCCGGGGGTGGCGCTTCGACGGGTGCCGCGTACGAGAAGGTGTCAGAACTTCCGGCTCGGCATCGCATCGAACTCACACCGAGCCGGACCGAGCGGAGCGCTGGCGCCAATCAGGTAGGTCACCACATCTGGCATCGCGCTCTAGGCGATCCATCCGGATTGGGCCGCGAGTTCCTGCTTGTTATACAAAATGTGAACAGATGGGACCGGGAAGGGGCGCAGCAGACGTACGCCGTCTCGGTGCGCTTCTGGGTCGGCGAGCCACTCTCTGAGGTCTACACCGAGGTCCGCCAGCGGGTTGACGAGGTGAGGGCTCGCACCAGGGCGCAATTGCGCGTCCGGCCATAGGTTTCGTCAACCACGCCGAGTGCTACGACCCCGCCCCTGTTGCCTGGCGAGTGTCGCCGCCCTTCGAGTCGCGCGGTGTCCTGGCGCGGCAAGTTCCCCTGTGCGGTTCTCGGGTCGCAGCTGGTTCCGGCCGCAGCTGCTCCGGAGCAGGCCGCATCGGCGGATCAGAGCCGGTCGGAGGAACGCGACAGCTGCGGGCACCGAATGTGGCCGCCCTGGGCGCGCCGCCGTCGCGACGCAACCAGCTAGGTCTCGCGAACCTGCCGATCGTCGCCGACGCTTAGGTAGTCGGCCAGCCGCTGGAGGACTTGCCGCGTCGGCTCCTCCAGTTCCTCCTTGAGTACCTTCCCGCGTTCGTCTAGCAGTCCAGTGACGCCCTTCTCGGGCTTGTCTCGGATGTCATCCGCGGGAATCGCCTCCACCAGAACGCCTGCGTGCGCTTCGCGGATGCGCTGCGCGGTGTCATGGACGTTGTTGTCGAGCAGGGCGACGACCCTGGTGAAACCGAGGTCCTTCAGCAATGCGATGATCTTCGGCACGTTTCCCTCGCCACCGGCGCCCCAGCCGAAGATGTTGCCCTGCAAGTCGACCCCCGCCAGCGAAGCCACCATCGGTAGCAGTGCGGCATCCTCCGGTCCTTCGACGACGATGATCCGGTCGTCGAGGAATAGCGCTTCGTTCGCATCTAGTCCGAGCGTGTGTGGAACGCGCCAGTTTCCTCTTGCCTTGGAGACCTCCGTGATTGTTTCGCGCCTGACCTGCGCAAGTTTCGAGTCGGGTCCATCCTTGTAGACGCGAGCGATCTCCGCACCGGCCGCAATGTAGTCCCACAAGACGAGCGACGGCGAGTGGGTGAATACGACGATTTGCCGGCTCGCTGCGTAGCGGGCCAGCACTTGGCCGAGTCGGCGGATGAGCTGGGGATGAAGAGAGAGCTCTGGCTCGTCTACGACGAGCAGAGTAGTCTCCTGAGAGTCGTAGAGGGCGTCCAGGATGAAGATGAGACTGATGATTCCGTCGCCGAGACCCTCACTGGTGTGGTCCACACCCTCGCCCGTCGTCACCTTGAGGAAGTACGACTGACCGTACTGGCCGTCACCAAGATCGATCGTCCAATCGATCGGGTACCCAACCACTTCCTCCATCAGCTTGTCGAACGCTTGCTTCTTCTCAGCATCGTTATGCAGGTCGAATAGACGCCCGGTGAACTGGGACATTTGGCTGGGCTGCCGGTTCCGCGTGAACTCTGGCCCCAGCGCCATCCAGTCGCGCTGGGCAGTTGAGTTCCTGCCGAAGCTAGCCTCGAACTGTCGACGGGAGGGCACCGAGACAATCTCGAGCGGGACCGCGCCTGCGCTGCTTGGATGCCACTCCGTTCGCGTCTCGCTCGTGCTCAGACTCCGGCTCGCGAGCGTGTAGAGCGACCCGTCGGTCCGTTCGAGCTGGATGCGGACTCCTCCCGGCGTCCTGAGGTTTCGACGCCCGGCCGAGAAGGAGACGGCTGACTTCCGCGAGAGCGCGTCGAAGGACTCCCACATCGTCGATTTGCCTGTGTTGTTCGCGCCGACTACCACGGTAAGGCCGCTGCCAGGCGCGCCAGTCGGCTGAGCGAGTTGCAGGATGGCCTCCTCACGGAAGCCACGGAAGCCCCGGACGGCAACGCTCGTGATCCTGGGCTCGCCGTGCGTCATCGCCTCACCTCTCCGCTCTTGCCGCCCACGCTGCTTGATGTCCCTTGTCGTCATCAGCGGCACTCGTCGACCCTGTCGTAGGAGCGCGGCGGTGACTGGCACACCCGGCTCCATGAAGTACTGGGTGAGGACTCGAGCGTCTTCACCGAAGGCGAGCCGTGGCGCGCGGCCATTCCTGCGGTCCTCACTGGTCCACGCGATGTAGAGCTGGCCCCGTTCGTTGCCTGTCTCCAACCAATCCATGGTCACCACGAGGGGCCGCCCCTCGCGGAGCGATGCCAAGGAGGCGTGGCGAAGTGGCGGGACCTCCAGCTTCGATGCCTCTCCGCTGTGCACGAATACGTCGATGAAGTCGCCCGGCCCAAGGGCGTCGAACGAAGGGCCACCACCACCTAGCGCCTTGAGCACATCGTTCCCTGCGTGCTGCCACAAGTGCACGTCGCGGAGGAACCGCCCCGGCCGGGGCGAGATTGTGATGAGGTCTGCCGGGAACAAGCTCCGGTTGAGGCGGACCCGCACCGCCTCCTGCGCCAAGACCCTACTGAGCCCGCTGCGCCCCGCAGACAGGTGTCGACGGACACGCCCATCGGCCTGCCTCGGGATCTCCGACACGCCTACCCCTTCGGCTGACAGCGGCTTCGGCTCTTGCTGGGTACGTAGCTCTCTTCCCGTGCGACACGGTACGCGCCCGAGACGGCGTGTCCCGGGCTTCGTCGCTGACGCGTCGGCCCCCGCACCACGGTGCAAACAGAGTCACGGCCCGTCATCGCTAACGGAGCGCCTACCGGAAGGTGCGGACGACCTCGATCGCTCCCACGATGTTGTCGTTGAACTCCGCAAGGCGCTCGGCCGGGATCCAGTACTCAAGGATCGTCTCGCCGCCGACCTGCTGGACCTCGTACTGGTCGAGGTGCTCCCGCCGCACCTGGAACCGCGTCACGTAGCCGACACCCGATGCCCTGACGTTCCAGTCGCGAGCGATGCGGACGGCGTAGTCCTCGTTCAGGACCGGGTAGAAGATCGGCTGATCAGGTAGCCGCGGGGGCCACCGCCTCCAGCCGCTCGCCTCGACGAGGGAGAGCTCCTCTGGCCCTGTGGGACGCCACAGAGTGACGAGATCAGGGCCGAGAGCCGTCCGATCAGCGGGCGGGGAGGCGCGGACGTCTTCGCCGGGGTAGGGGTTCCGACGGTAGGTCTCCGGGACCTGTGGGCGCTCCTCGTCGCGCACTCGGACCACCTCATCTCGCCACGCCTGCAGGACCTCCTCGAAGGCCTCGACCGTCATCGCCTCCGGGTCGAAGGTGTCGTAGTCGGAACTCGCAACGACCTTGCCCTGCACGAGGGACAGCGTGGTCGCGTTGCCTCCCTGGAAGGGCCCGGTCTCTCCCGCAGCCACCATCCGGCGCACCCGCGTGAGCGCACGGTCGATCCAGTACGTCGACACCGACCGCTCCGCGGAGCCCCGCGGCGGCAGAGCGCTCACCGCGTCAGCAAGAGCCTCGTCGAACCCGACCCATGCCGGTCCGAGACGCGCGTACGGAGCGCCGTCCTCGGCTCTCACGAAGGTCACATCCACATGAGCATCCTGCCGGAGCACCTGCGGGGAATGCCCATGATCCGCGGGCGAGGTCGGGCCGCCATCGAGCCAGCGTGAGTCGTGAAGTACTCACGTGAGTACTTCACGACTCACTCGGCTTCCGAGGGCCGGCTGAGCGGGACGCGCTGCATCGCGGCGCGTAGTCCTGCCGATGACGGCGCGGCCTCGGCCCGATGACGCTGCCGGCGAGGCGATGACGCGGTCGGCACGACCGATGACGCGATCAGCGTGGGTATGTCGCGTCATCGCATCACCACCGACGGCGCGGTTCCGTCATCGGTTCGTCTATCGCCCCTGAGCAGGCTGACCGCGACTGCACGACCCGACCCGGACCGGCAGGGGCGATCCACCTTCTCGCCCCCGCCGCACACCTCCCGGTGGCGACGGTCGACGGCGGAAGGAGGCGGCTCCCGATGATGTCGATGCACAAGCTCATGGCCGGCGATGGCTACACGTACCTCACCCGGCACGTCGCCGCGGGCGACGCCGGCCTCGCCCACGCCGACTCGCTCGTCGCGTACTACGAGGCCACCGGCAACCCGCCCGGTCGCTGGCTCGGCCGCGGGCTCACCGCCCTCGGCAACGACGCATCGGGCCACTTCCGCCCGGGCTCCGCGGTCACCGAAGCCGCCATGGCCGCCGTCTTCCGCGACGGCCACGACCCGCTGACCGACGCACCCCTCGGCCGCTCGTACCACGACCGCACCGACCGCGCCGTCGTCGGCTACGACCTCACCTTCACCGTCCCCAAGTCCGCCTCGGTCCTCTGGGCGCTCGGCGACGACGCCACCCGCACCGCCGTCCACGCCGCCCACCGCGCCGCCGTCGACCAGGCCCTGACCTTCGTCGAGCGCACCGTCGCGCGCACACGCGTTGGCCACGCCGGCTGTCGCCAGGTCCGCACGCGCGGCGTCATCGCTGCGGCCTTCGACCACTGGGACTCGCGCACCGGCGACCCGAACCTGCACACGCACGTCGTCGTCGCCAACAAGGTCCAGGGCCCCGACGGCGTCTGGCGCTCCCTCGACGGCACGACCGTCCACTCCGCCACGGTTACGGTCTCGGCGCTCTACGACTCCCTCCTCGCCGACGAGCTCGCCCGCCGCCTGCCCGTGCGCTGGTCCCACCGCTCGCGCGGCGAGCGGCGCAATCCCGCCTTCGAGCTTGAGGGCATCGACGACGCCGTCCTGGCCGCCTTCTCCACCCGCGCCGAGCAGATCCACTGCGCCGAGCAGCAGTGGGCCGCCGACTTCGTCGCCTCGCACGGCCGCCGCCCGTCGCGTGTCGAGACCAGCCGGGCACGCCAGCACCTCACCCGTGCGACACGGCCAAGGAAGGTCGTCCGCCCGCTGCGCGACCTGCTCGCCGAGTGGGCGAACCGAGCCCGCGCGCTGACCGGCGTCGAGCCGCACGACCTTGCCGCCCGAGCCCTCGCCGGCACCTACGCCCGCGGGCTGCGGGCGCACGACGTCGGGACCGAGGTTCGGGCCGCCGTCGTCGCGGCGGTGCTCGACGACGTCGCTACGCGCCGCTCGGTCTGGACCACCTGGAACCTCGGCGCGGCGGCAGCCCGGGCGACTCTGCCGCTGCGGATGGCGTCACCCGCCGAACGCCTCCGTCTGCTCAACGAGGTCACGACCGAGGCCGCCGCCCGCTGCGTCCACCTCGACGACACCCGCGACCCCGAGCGGGTCCGCGTCGGCGAGGCGCTCTACACGTCCACAGAGCTGCTCGCCGCGGAGAAGTCGCTCATCGACGCGAGCGAGGCGCCGGGCGCGGCCGTCATCGACGCGCGGCTCATCGACGAGCCGCGGTACCGCGCGCACCACCAGCTCACGCGGCTTGCGCCCGACCAGCGAGCCGCCGTCCGCGCCGTGCTCACCTCGGGCCGGCGGCTCGACGCGCTCGTCGGCCCGGCGGGCTCGGGCAAGACGACGACGCTCGCCGCCCTCGCCGAGCTCTGGACGGAGAACGTCGGCCCCGTCATCGGGCTCGCGCCGTCGGCGACGGCCGCCCGCGCGCTCGAGGCGTCCCTCGGCGTGCCGTGCGAGACGACGGCCAAGTGGCTCTACGAGACCGTCGGCGACGGCGGCCTTGCACGCGGCCGCGCCTACGCGGCGACCGAGGCGAGGCTCGCGGCGAGCGGCGCGGACTGGCGGCGGGACGGTCAGGCCATCGCCCTGCGCCGGGAGGCGGGCCGGTGGTCGCTCGCACCGGGCCAGCTCGTGATCGTCGACGAGGCGTCGCTCGCCGACACCCGCGGCCTCGCCGCCGTCGTCGGCCAGGCGGAGGCGGCGGGCGCGAAGGTGCTGCTGGTCGGCGACCACCTCCAGCGCGGGTCCGTCGACGCGGGCGGCGCGTTCGGCATGCTCGCTCGGCGCGGCCCGACGGCGGAGCTCACCTCCCTGCGCCGGTTCCGACACCCGTGGGAGGCACGCGCGAGCCTGCAGCTGCGGCGCGGGCAGTCGGCCGCGCTCGACGCCTACGACGCGCACGGTGCGTTCATCGGTGGCGCGCGCGAGCAGATGCTCAACGCCGCGCTCGGCGGCCACCTGGCCGCCGGCGCAGCGGGGCGGGTGGCCGTGCTCCAGGCCGCCGACAACCGCACGGTGCGCGACCTGAACGCGATGGCGCACGCCGGCGGGGTGCGGTCGGGTGCCGTCCGCGATGGCGGTGTCGAGCTGCACGACGGGTTGGTGGCCGGCGTCGGCGATCGCGTGGTGACGCGGCGCAACGACCGGCGGCTGCGCACCACGGACGGGTTCCTGCGCAACGGGAGCCTGTGGGACGTCGCCGGAGTGAGCGCGGACGGCGGGCTGCGGGTACGGGCAGTCGGCGCCCAAGGGCGCGACGGCGGGCCCGTGCTGCTCCCGGCGGCCTACGTCGCCGAGCACGTCGAGCTCGGCTACGCGACCAGCACCGCGCGGACGCAGGGCATGACGGTCGACGAGACGCACACCGTCGCCGCGCCCGGGATGGGACGTGAGGACCTGTACGTGGCGATGTCCCGCGGCCGGGAGCGCAACCGCGTGTACGTCGTCACGGACGGGCCCGGTGACGAGTGCGTGCCCCGTGCCGCTACGCCCCCGACCTCGTACCGCGACGTGCTCGACGACATCCTCGCCGCGTCCCACGCCGAGCCGACCGCCACCGAGACCTGGGCGACGTACCACTCGAGCACGCCAGCGCCCCTCCCAGTGCCGCCCTTGCGCGCGCCGCACGCCTACGGCCAGTCAGCACGTTCGCGGCTCACCGCCTACCGGCCACCCGCGGCCGGACCTGTTCTCGATCCACCCACTCGATCACTGTGACCAGCCGAGCACCCGAAGGAGCGCCATGTCCGCCATCGCCACCGGCCCGATGGGTCGGCCGTTCCTGACGGTCGCGGAAGCCGCCGACGAGCTCGCCGTCACCGAGCGCTTCATCCGCAAGCTCATCGCCGACGGCGACCTTCGCGCGGTCAAGGTCGGCGCTCGCATCGTCCGCATCCGCCGGAGTGACCTCGAGGACCTGCTCCGTCCGGCTCGAGTTGTGCCGCGGCTCGGTCGTCGGTGACCGGGGACGAGCCGTCGCGCACCCCGAGTCTCCAGAGTCCGGCCTCTCGCACGGCGATCGGAACCCGTGCGAGAAGCCGGCATTCGGGGCTACAGGTCCGCGCTGCCGGCGTTCAACCGGACGTTCTCCGCCGCTGCCTCAGCAGCGGACTTGCTCGAGAACGACTCGCCGGAAGCTGCCACCTTGTCCGAGCTGCGCCACGCCCGCCACCTCCACGCCTGCCCCGCGTCGAGGTAGACCTCGTAGCGCGCGGAGTACGCCCCCGCCTTGAAGCTGGCAGCCGCTCGCTCTGCGTTGTACGGGGACGCGAACGTCTCACCCGCCCAGGCCACGAGCTTGTTGTTGGCGCTGTAGAGCCACCAGGACGGCTGGCCCGACTGCGTGTTCTCAACCTTGAAGTACATCGGAGCTCCTTCGCATGATCGATGGTGCGGGCGGGGTGGGAGCCGCATCGCCGTGCCGTCTCCCACCCCGCGCCGCCTAGCGACGACCCTTCTTGGGCGTCTGCGACAGCGCTGAGGCCGCCGCGGTCTTGGCGGCCTTGGAAGACTTCGCGCTCGCCAGCGTCTTGCTCGCCGCCGAGGCCGCCTTCGGGCTCGTCTGCCTCGTGTTTCGACCCATCCCTCTCACCTCCCTCGTGCCTACTTGTCAGGGGCACGAGGAGGTGATGTCATGCGGAGGACACACCCGCATGCGACACCACATCGCGTGCCCCACGAGCGCCCGGCTGGCCGGCCGGGCGCTCGTTTGCGTCTAGGGCGCCGGTTGGCGCCATGAACATCATGAGCAGCGCAAAACACACCTCGCGGGCGACACGCCGATCATCAGCACTTTTGCGCGCGTTCCTCGGCCCGTGGCCAGATTTCCGCGCGCAATTCGCCAGCGTGTCGACGCGCCCCTTCCCCACGCCTCGGGCGTCTGCCTGCGAGAATGAGCCTGCAATCGCGAATTTCGCGCGACTTAGTTGGAGGCCGCATGAGCGAGGCACCAGACCGGCTCCGGGCGATGCCGGGAGCAGACGAGCTCCCCGATGACGACTTCGAGTTCGCCGACTACTGCGCTCGACCCATGTGCCGCAAGGAGTTCCGCCAGAGCGCCGGGCGGGGGCGCCGCCGGGACTACTGTTCGGAGACATGCCGACGCCTGGCTGACCGCGACTACAAGCGCGCGAAGGCGTTGGTCGAGCACTTCGAGCGCCTCGCCCGGCGGTCTCGGCATGACGTTCTGGCGTTCGGCCGGGCTGCTGACGAGAGCGACAGTTCAGTCGTCAGCGACGACGTCGCTCTCGAACGCGCGACCGCCGCAGTCGAACGTGCGCGCGCGATCTTGAGGTTCGCAAGCGACGCGGACGAGCGCCTTGTGGCCGAGCTCGAGTCGCTCTGCGAGGCGGTCACGCCAGCGCTTGCCCAAGTGAAGGCGAGGTGACGCCTGCCCCGGGACCCAGTCGCGGCGCCCCATTCACGATCACAAGTGCAACCCGGACCGAGCGCGCGGCGGTGTGGACCCTCCTTGAGGCGTGGAAGCCCGGTCGGCGCTCCAGTGCCGCCACGTTCGTCAACTCAGGCGACCAGCGCGGCGCTTTCCTCCTGGCGCGCCTGGCGGGCGAACCCGTAGGCGTCCTCGAGGGACACCACGACTGGGGCAACTGGCAACTGCTAGCGGACTGGTGCCACCTCGCGGACGCAGACCGCGGCTCCTACCTCATCTCGCTCTATGTCGATCCGCGCTTCAGGTCCCAAGGCGTCGGCAGCGAGCTCGTCAACGCGTTCATCGAGCAGTCGATCGAGGCCGGAAGTCCGGTGGTCGTGACGATCCCCGATGAGGACTCTGACCATCGAGATGCCCGGCTGAGGTTCTTCGTGCGGTGCGGCTTTGGCCCGATCCCCGTCACAGTGCCGCAGCCCACGTGGATCTGGGGTCGAACACTCTAGAGGGCGCAGCGCGGAGCCCGGCACACCGAGGCGATCCCACGGAGTCAGCCCCGAGTGGCATGCCATAACGTGCCATAAGGGGGTTCAGATCGGTGCCTCTCGGTTCATCTCCGTGTAGGCTCGCAAGCGTCTGACCAGCACTTATGCCTCGCCACCCAGGGCCAGAAACCCGGCAGAGTCGAATTCCCAAGCTGACAGCGCGGGTTCGATTCCCGTCACCCGCTCCCGGCATCACCGCAGGTCCGAAGCACGAGTCGAGCCGCCCGGCATCAGGGCGAAGGCGGCTCGAGAGCACCTCGCGGGTTCAAGTACGGCGCTGCCGCCTCCTGTGCACCAGATCCACCGCGGCCGCGTCCCAGGCCGGGTGCTTGAACGTGAAGCCTTCGTCGAGCAGCCTGCGCGGCATCACGCGGCGGCTCTTGAGCAGCAGCTCGGTGTCGGTGCGCAGGAAGAAGGCGCCGACCTCCGCCATCAGCCGGGTCGCCGGTAGGCCCGGGCGGCCACCCCACGCGCGGCGCAGCGAGCGCATCAGGTCGCGCTGGGGCACCGGGTCCGGGGCGGCCAGGATGAACGGTCCGTCGAGGCCCTCGTGGTCCAGCAGGAACTCCACGGCGCGGACGAAGTCCTCGCCGTGTATCCAGGACACGTACTGCCCGCCCCCGGCGACCGGACCGCCCAGCCCGACGCGAGCCATCCAGGACAGGTAGTCGAAGACCCCACCGCGGTCCGGCGTCATCACCATCGCGGTGCGCAGCGCGACCCGCCGCGTGCAGGGCACGTCTGCCTCGGCCTGGGCCGCCTCCCACCGGCGCGCGATGCGGACGCTGTACTCCCAGTAGAGCGGGACGTTCGGCTCTTCGCCGCCGAGGACGCCGTCGAACTCGTCGTGCGGTCGGTCGTCGGTACGGCTGCGGGCGTCGGCGTAGATCGTCGCCGTGCTCATCTGCAGCCAGACCTTCGGCGGGTTCTCCGCCCGGGCGATCGCCTCACCCACCGCGCGCGTGGACTCGACCCGTGAGTCCATCATCTGGCGCAGGTTGCGGTCGGTGTACCGGCAGCTCACCGAGCGCCCGGCCAGGTTGACGACGGCGTCCGCGCCGTCGAGCTCGCTCGCCCAGGCACCGACGGTACGTGCGTCCCAGACCACGTGACGGACGCCGTCCTCCAGGCGCTCCGGTCGGCGGCTGAGCACCGTGACCTCGTGGCCGCGTTCGGCCAGTGCCCGGCGCAGCGCCCCGCCGACCTGCCCCGTCCCGCCGGGGATGACGATCTTCACGATGCCAGGCTAGGGGCTCGTGGGATCCGGAGGGGACGGGGTCGGGCACGCGGCACCGGGCATACGGCCGCGCCCCACCCCGTTGTGCTGGAGTCGGTGCATCGCTCCATCCCCAGCTACGGAGGCTCACCATGCGGATCGTCGTCGTCGGCGGGACGGGACTCATCGGCGCTCGGCTGGTGACGCGACTGGCCGAGCTCGGACACGAGGCGACGGCCGCCTCGCCCAGCACCGGGGTCGACACCTTCACCGGGGACGGGCTCGACGAGGCGCTCCGGGGCGCGGATGCCGTGGCGGACGTGTCGACGTCACGGTCGTTCGTGCCTGAGGACGTCCTGAAGTTCTTCACCATCTCGACCGGCAACCTGTTGCGCGCCGAGGCGACTGCCGGCGTCGGGCACCACATGGTCCTGTCGATCGTCGGGACCGACCGGCTGCCGGACAACGGCTACTTCCGCGCCAAGCTGGCCCAGGAGGCGGCTGTCCGCGAGCACGCCGCCGGGTCGCCGGTCGGTTTCACGATCGTCCGGGCCACGCAGTTCTTCGAGTTCCTCGGCACCATCGCCGACGCCGCGACCGCCGACGGCGTCGTGCGGCTCCCGCCGGTGCTGTTCCAGCCGATCGCGGCCGATGACGTGGCGTCCACGCTCGCCGAGGTGGTCGTGGACCCTCCCACCAACGGCGTCATCGACCTCGCCGGGCCGGAGGCGGTGCGCCTGGACGCGCTGGTCCGGACCGCGCTGGCCGACGCCGACGACGCGCGGCCCGTGGTCGCGGACCCGGAGGCGACCTACTTCGGCGGGCACCCGTCCGAGCGCACGTTGGTCCCGCACGGGAAGGCGATCCTCGGCGGCACGCGGTTCGCCGACTGGAGCCGCGAGAACACCGTCACCGGACGGGCGTCCAAGCGGACGGAGGGCTAGGACCCGTCCGCCGCGGCGGCCACGACCTTCTCAGGCGGCGATCGTCGTCTCGCCGGTGGCACCCGACCGGCTGAGCTCGGCGCCGTCGGGCACGATGGTGTCCGGGGCCACGCGTACGCCACGGGCGATCACGACGTCGGAGCCGATCTTCGCGCCGGTCCCGACCCACGCGCCGTCCCCCACCCGGGTACCCGGGCCGAGGTGGACGTTCGCGGCGATGACGGCCCCGCGGCCCACGACCACCCCGTGGTCCAGCCAGCTGCCCGAACCGATCCGCGTCCCGTCACCGACGACCGCTCCGGCCTCGACGTACGCCATGTGGGCCACGGTCGCACCGGGGTGGACCGTCGCCTGCGGGGAAACGAGGCCGCCGCCGGCATCGTGGCGCACGTAGCGGACCACCTGGCCCTGGTCGTCCTCGAACTCGACCTTCCTTGCCATGACACCTCCCTGAGCGTCTGCGTCGGTTGTCATAACGCGCGGGAGGGTCCAGGGATTCCATGGTCCAGGCGATCAGTTCTGCCGGGGCCTGTGCAGCCCTGTCGGTGCAGCTCTGTCGGGTACGGCGCGCACCGGACGTTCACTGATCCGACATCTCCGGTCCGCGTGTCGGACGGCCGACGGCGCGCGGCAGCTCTAGCCTGGACACACAGCGAAGGCCCCTCGGAGTAAGCGTCCGAGGGGCCTTGCTGTGATCTCCGGCCGTCGGTCTCCGGTTGCCCGTTGACCTCGGCCCCGCTCTGACGATGCGGCGGGAACGTCGTCCGCGGGCTGCCGAAGCATCCGCGCGGATCTGTCGACCCGTCGATCAGACCGTCCTTCGCCGTGTCGACACCTGCGTCGTCATCCGCAGCTCTCCGGGTTGCCCCGTCGAGTCGGTCGACCGTACTCCGGTCGGTCATCGACCCTCTGGTCCGCCTGCCGCGCCTCGGGTTGCCCCTTCGCGCCCCTCCCGAGTTGCCCCGGTCGGTCCGTCCGAGTTGCCTCTTCCGGTGCGGCGATCCGTCTTGCCGATGACGTATTTCTAGCCCGGTTCCACAGCCCCGGCAAGGCTTTCCGAGAACGACTTTTTGCCGATCCGTTGACCACAGGTTCATCCACAGGATGCCGCACGTGAACGGGTGTTCGCGCACACCCCTGTGGATGAAAATTGTGCACGACCTCCGTCCTGACCCGCGACCCGGAGCGCGAGCTCGGCAGGTCTCGCCGACCTCGTGGGGTACGGGTGGCGAGCTGGGCGAGAACTGCCGAGCTCGCGGGAGCTCAAGGGGCGGGGTCAGCCGCGGACGTCGTGCAGGTGGTGCACGAGGTCGTGCACGAAGTACCGGCCGAGCGTCTCAACCGTGAAGTGCGAACCGTTGCTGCGCAGGCCCGTCCGGCCCCAGGCATCGGCGGGAACCGAGGCGAAGGCGGACGTGACGTCGTCGGCGGCGATGAGGAGCTCGGTGGTGACGGTGGCCGGGTCCTGCGAGCGGTAGTCGCCGTCGACCGCCGCTGCGTCCTGGTCCCAGTCGGCGAAGGTCGGGGCGTCCTGCTCGAGCATGAGTCGCACCCGGCCGGCGAACACACCGAAGACGTCCCGCACGTGGCACGAGTACTCCAGCGGGGACCACACCCGCGGCGAGGGGCGCCGGGCGACGTCGTCCCTGGTCAGCACCTTGACCCAGCGGTCCCGGTAGCCGCGCACCAGTCCCGGGACGTCCGGGCCGCTCACGGCGTCGGGCCGGAACCCGCAGTCGGGACAGGGCTCGCGCACGACCCAGGTCCAGTCCTTGGTGTCCGGCTCGATCACGTCGTCCGGCTCGGTCCGGTCCCGTTCGGTCCCCTCGTCAGCCATGCCTCGACCCTACGACGCCGGCGGGTCGTCCCTGTTGCCGTCCAGCTCGCCTCCGGGCCGCCGACTCGTCTGCCGTCGTCGTCCGGCTCGTCTGCTGTCGCCGATTCCGTCCCGGGTGCGGTCCGCCTCCCCACCTCCACGAGTGTGGAGCGTTCGGGCTGCGACACGCCGGCGTGTCGCGACCGTTCGCTCCACAGTCGAACGGAACGCTCCACTTCTCGGACCGAACGCTCCAGTCCCGGGGCCGAACGCTCCACACGGCGGGGGACGGCGAAGGTCGGCGGGGCGGGGTG
>CAYQFJ010000041.1:0-18595 GCA_964416715.1 uncultured Actinotalea sp.
GATCTCCGAGGAGCCCTCGAAGATCCGGTTGATCCTGGTGTCCCGCAGCAGCCGCTCGACCGGGACGGCACGCTCGCCGCGGGCGGCGAGGGAGTCGGCGGTCTCGTAGCCGCGGCCGCCGCGGATCTGGACGAGCTCGTCGGCGACGCGGAACGCCATCTCGCTGGACCACAGCTTGGCCAGGGCGGCCTCGATGCGGACGTCCTTCTGCCCGGCGTCGGCCAGTGCGGCGGACAGCTCGAAGACCGACTCCAGGGCGAACGCGGTGGCGGCGATGTAGCCGATCTTGGTGCCCACCGCCTCGTGCTCACCGACCCGTCGGCCCCACTGGACCCGCTCGCCCGACCACTCCCGGGCGATCTTCAGCGACCACTTGCCGGCCCCGGCGCAGATGGCCGGGATGGACAGCCGCCCGGTGTTGAGCGTGGTCAGCGCGATCCGCAGACCCTGTCCCTCGGCCCCGAGCCGGTTGGCGGCCGGCACGCGCACCTGATGGAAGCGGGTGACCCCGTTGTCCATCCCGCGCAGGCCCATGAACCGGTTGCGGTGCTCGACGGTGATCCCGGGGGCGTCCGCCTCCACCACGAACGCGGAGATGCCGCCGCGGCCGCCGTCGTGCGCGGGGACGTCGGCCATGACCACGAGGAGCTCGGCGATCGGCCCGTTCGTGGTCCACAGCTTGACCCCGTCCAGGAGGTACGCCTCGCCGTCCGGCGTGCGGGTCGCGGTCGAGCCCATCCGCGCCGGGTCGGAGCCGACGTCCGGCTCGGTGAGCAGGAACGCCGAGATGGCGCCGCCGGCACACCGTGGCAGGTACTCCCGCTTCTGGTCCTCGGTGCCGAACATGTGCACCGGCTCGGGCACGCCGATCGACTGGTGCGCCGACAGCAGCGCGCCGAGGCTCGAGTGCACCGAGCTCACCAGCATCAGCGCGCGGCCGTAGTGCACGAGCCCCAGGCCGAGTCCGCCGTACTCCCGCGGGATCTTCATCCCGAAGGCGCCCAGCTCGTTGAGGCCGGCGAGGTACTCGTCCGGGATCCGGTCCTCCCGTTCGACGGCGCCGCCGTCCATCGTGCGGCAGTAGCGCTCGAGGTCCGCGAGGAATGCGTCCCCGCGCGCTGCGTCGTCCGGGTCGGGCTGCGGGCTCGGGTGGATCAGCGAGAGGTCGAACGAGCCCAGGTAGAGGCCCTTGGCGAAGCTGGGGCGCTGCCACTCGGCCTCGCGCGCCGCCTCGGCCACCTCGCGGGCGCGGCGCTCGTCCGACGGCGAGGGGGTGGTGCGCTCCTGCTGCTCGCGCTGGGTCGGCTGGGTCGTGGTACTCATCGGACGCCTCCTGGCCGGGAGATACGACGGCGGATCCCTGACGACCGATGTTACTACCGAGTAACCGAATACGGCCCGGGGACCTACCGGGCTGGCTTTGGGTTGACCGGGCTGTGCCGGCCGTCAGGTGGGAGATTCCCGCAGCTCGGTGCTGATCTGTTCCGCGTCGATGATCCTCAGAGCGCGGTTCAGCGCCGTGGAGCTGGCCGTGCCGAGGTCACGGATGCGCAGGAGCTCCTCGCGCTGGGCCTCCAGCACCGCCAGGCGCAGCTCGCGGAGCTGGCCGAGGAGCTCATCGGGCCGCCGGTCCGCGCCCGCGTCGGCCGCCCCATCGTCCTCCGGCTTGGTGGTGATCCGCCGGACGCGGTCGAGAACGACCGGGTCGAACGGTTCGCCGTCCCGGCGGCGGAAATCGTCCCGTTCCAGCGCACGGACCGCCGCGGCGCGCATCCGGGCGGTGAGGTCGGGCAGGTCCTCACCTCCGTCACCGTGCCGGCGGGCGAGACCGAGCCGACGGACGAGCCAGTCGAGCGTGCTTCCCTGGACCAGCAGCGTTCCGGTGGCGACCGTGAACGCGACCAGCACCAGCAGCGAGCGGTGCGGGGCGTCCGCCGGGAGCGTCTGGGCGGCGGCGACGGTCACCACGCCCCGCATCCCGGCCCAGGTGAGCACCGCACCCTCCCGGACGCCGAGCGGTCTGGCGGCCAGGTAGTCGAGGTCCGCCACGCGTCGGGTGACCTGCTCGTGCACGCGTCTCCTGCGGGTCTCGGTCCGGGTGGGTGAGCGCGTGCCCGTGCGGGCACCGCCCGTGTCGAGACGCTCCGCCCGGGCGGCGAACGCCGAGAGGAGCTCCTTGACCGCCGGGCTGCGCCGAGCGCGGCGGGACAGCCCGTTGAGCAGCGCCGCGACGTAGGCCGAGCGGACGGTCAGGACCACCGCCGTCGCGGCCAGCGCGAGCCCGAGCGCGGTGAAGACGCTGCCGTGCACCCGCCAGACGTCGACCACCAGACCCCGGAGCTGGAGCCCCATGACCAGGAACACCGCACCCTCGAGCAGCAGGGCCAGGGTGTGCCAGTTGGCGCTCTGGGTGAGGCGGTCCTGCGGGCGCAGGTGCCGCGCGCTGCCGAACCCGGTGACCAGGCCGGCCGCCACGGTGGCCACCAGACCGGACGCGCCCAGGTGCTCGGCCGGCAGGTACGCGACGAACGGGACGGTGAAGGAGATCGCCGTCGTCAGGTGCGGGTCGGAGACCTTCGACCGCACCCACAGGCTCAGCCGCCCGACGACGACGCCGATCGCCGCCGCGACGACGACCGCGAACAGGAAGTCGCCGACGGCGCCCCACAGGGAGACCGAGGCCGCGGTCGCCGCGATGGCGGTGCGCAGGACCACCAGTGCCGACGCGTCGTTGAGCAGGCTCTCGCCCTCCAGCACGGTGACCACGCGCTGCCCGACGCCGAGCCGGCGCACCATCGAGGTCGCCACCGCGTCGGTCGGACTGATCACCGCGCCGAGTGCGACGCCCATGGCCAGATCGACGTCCGGGATCAGCCGGCTGAACAGCAGCCCGAGCAGAACCGACGTGATCACTACGAGAGCCACCGAGAGCCCGGCGATCGCATTGAGGTCCCTGCGGAAGTCCATCGCGGGCATGTTCACGGAGGTTGCGTACAGCAGTGGTGGCAGGACGCCGGCGAGTATCCACTCGGGATCGACGTGCACCGCCGGCATGGCTGGGACCAGGCTCAGGCCGACTCCGATCGCGACCAGAAGCAGTGGTGCCGCGACGCCCACCTTCGGTGCGAGGGCAAGGACGGTCACGACGATGACCGCGGCGCACAGCGCGATCGTCAGTGGTTCCATGCGAGTGGCGCTCCGGTGCGTATGGGAGAGTGCCGGCCCCTGGCAGTCGACCTCGTCACACTACGCCCGACGTGGTGCGACCGGCGCCTACTCGAACTCGCAGTCGATCAGCTCCGCGTCGCGGAACGTCTGCGCGTTGAACTCCGCTCCGCGGAAGGTGGACCGCGTGATCGCGGCGCCCGCGAAGTTCGCCCCGACGAGGCTCGCGCCGTCGAACGAGGCGTTCGAGATGACGGCACTGCTGAGGTCCGCTCCGCTGAGCCGAGCCCCGCTGAGGTCGACTCCGCTGAGTCGAGCCCCGCTGAGGTCGACTCCGGCGAGCGCCATCCCCGACAGGTCGCATCCGGCGAGCTGTGCCCCGTGCAGGTCGGTGACGCCGGCACGTGCCTCGGCGCACGGGTCCGACGTCTCGGGTGGAGGTGTGGGCGACGCCGACGGACTCGCCGATGCGGAGGGCGTGGGCGGGGGCGGGGAGCTCGAGGATCCGGAGGACCCCGAGGCGCCTTTGGTGTCCGACGTCCCGGACGCTTCGTCCGAGCCGGCCTCATGACTTGGTCTCGTCGGGCGGGAACCGGTCTCCTTCGCCGGTCCACCAGGCCGGTCGCCGTCCGTGTCGGCCGGGTCGGGCTCCAGCTCCACCGGGATCTCCACGGGCGAACCGGTGGCGAACTCGTGCGAGGGTGTGGCGGTGCCGTGCGGCTCGGCCGTCTCGGAGCGGCCGGGTTCACGGCCTGGGCCGACGTTCTTCTCGTCGGGCTCGTGGTCGGGCGAAGATGCTGCCGAGCTCTCCGGTGCCGGGGCCTCGGTCGTGGCGGGTCGAGCGAGAGCCGTCGACCCGGGAGCGAGAGGGCCGGTGAAGGTGAGTGCCGCGGCGACCAGCGTCGCGGTGGCCGCGGCCCCGCCCGCCGGGACGGCGCTGACCACGCTCGACAGCGTCGAGCCCACGTCGTGGACCGGTACGGCGCGCAGGCCGGGCAGTGCGGAGATCAGGGAGAGCGGCCCGGCCACCGTGCGCAGTCGGCCCAGTCCCACCGCGAGGAACGCACGGACCACCTCGGGGTCGAACTGCCGGCCCGCGCACCGGGCGAGCTCGGCGCGGGCGGCGGTCGCCGAGAGCGGCCTCTTGTACGGCCGTGCAGTGGTGATGACGTCGAACGCGTCGGCGACGGCCACGATCCGGGCGGCGTGGCTGATCTCCTCGCGAGCGGCGCCGTACGGGTAGCCCCTGCCGTCCCATCGCTCGTGGTGCTGCTCGATCGCCCCCAGCCACGGCCCCAACCACTCCGCCAAGGGCGCCGCTATCTCCGCGCCGTGCACGGGGTGCTCACTGAGCACCTCCCACTCCTGGGCGGACGGCCGACTCGTCTTGTTCAGGATGTCGCTCGGAACCCGCAGCTTCCCGACGTCGTGCAGCAGCGCCGCCCAGCTCAACCGGGCGACGTCTGCTGGAGGCAACCCCATCTCGGTGGCGATCAGCGCGGTGTAGGCCTGAACCCGCTCGCAGTGCTGGAAGGTGGTGCGGTCGTGAGAGTTCAGGGCGCCGACGAGTCCGAGCAAGAGCTCGGCGTGGTGGTCCAGGCGGTTCGGGGTCGCACCGTTCTGGCGGTCCCGCTCCAGGCGTTCGTGCAGCGCGTTCGGTGAGAACGCCCGTCGGGCCACCTCGAATCGGGAGGGCGCACGGTCCGGGAAGTAGAGGGTGAGCCGCAGCAGGGTGCTCAGTGGGAGCAGACGCCGCAGCAACCGGGAGACGACCAGCAGGATCGCCGTGACCAGTGCGACCTCGCACACGAGCCACAGCCATGGGTTCAGGCCGAGCCTCTGCGGAGAGAACCACCGCACGGCGACCCAGCCCAGCGCGACGGCCAGCAGCAGCGGCACCGACGTGATCGTGGCGCGGACGATCCGCGCCAGGGCCGGGTGCGGCTTCCATGCGCCCAGCGTGGCGTCCTCGTAGTTCTGCGTCGGACCGCCCGCCATGAACTCAGGATCGGCAGCACCGCGTCGCCCGGTGAGCGGGGTGCCACTAAAGAGTGAAGGTGAAATCGCGGCGTCGGGCTTCAGTCCGGCGACGCTCCCGCAGTGGTCGTGCCCGCCCCGCCCAGTGATCGGACGGCCGCCTCGAACGTGTCCTCAGGCGTGGTGTTGAAGCCGATCGACGCCTCCGGCGCGTGCCGGTGCACCAGGTTCACCACGCGTTCGAACAGCTCCAGGTCGCCCCGGATCCCGCCACCGATGACCACCGATCCCCACGGCCGGGAGCGGAGGGCTCTCGTGACGACGGCCGCCACGTCGTCGCTGCCGTCGAGTCCGACGAGGCAGAACTCGGCCTCGAGCCCGTGCTCGGCGAACCGCGCCCGCCCACGCTCGATGGCTTCGGCCACCGGGCGTGGGTCCCAGGGACCGGGGACCCGGTACGGGTCCAGCCCGATCACGAGCGCACGTGGGGCCGGGGTGGTCGGCGTCACGGTCCGAGACTATGCCCGCCGACTGCCGTGCCGCCGCGCGGCCGCGCCGCAGGAAGCTGTAGCCTCCCGTCCGATCGGAGGCAACCATGGGCAAGCTGATCTACGCGGCGAACATCTCTCTCGACGGATTCCTCGAGGACGAGAGCGGCTCGTTCGACTGGTCGGTCCCGGACGAGCAACTGCACGCGTTCTGGAACGAGCACGAGCGGCACATCGGCACGTCGCTCTATGGCCGCCGCATGTACGAGACGATGCGCGTCTGGGAGGACGACGACTGGCTGGCGAACGAACCCGCCGTCGTTCGCGAGTACGCCGAGATCTGGCGCGACACCGACAAGATCGTCTTCTCGTCGACGCTCGAGGACGTGTCGACCGCCCGTACGACGGTCGAGCGGCGGTTCGAGCCGCAGGCGGTACGAGAGCTCAAGGAGTCGTCGAGCTCGGACCTGAGCGTCGGCGGCGCGACCCTCGCGGTGGAAGCGTTCCGCCATCGGCTGGTCGACGAGTGCGTGCTGGTCATCTGTCCCGTGGTCGTGGGCGGCGGAAAGCTGGCGCTGCCCCGGGGGGTACGACTCGACCTCGAGCTGCTGGATCATCGACGGTTCGGCAACGGCGTGGTCCACGTGCACTACGCCGTACGAGGCGCCGGGTCGTCACCGAATGTCGCTCGATGACGTGAAAATGACGGTGGAGGTGGCGGGAATCGAACCTGTCGGGAGCCGTGGCTACCGGAGGGTGTGACGCGCTGACGTGCATCAATGCTGGCGACGTCAAGGCTCCGGATGGCCTCCACGGGTCCGTTCTGTTGACGCCGTCAACGCGCGGCGATGACCTTGGAATCGTTTCTTCCTTCGGGGATCGTTCCCGTCGCTATGTTGCTCGCGTCCCTTTGGGGCGTGGAGAGGGTGGAGCTGGTGCGAGTCCAGGTGACGAGCGAGCTGCGGTGGACGCTCGCGCGGCGAGGGAACTGGTGATGGCCGACGCACCGATCATCCTCACAGACGAGTTCCGGCACGCCCTGACGCTGCTCGACGAGGGCCGCAATCTCTTCCTCACCGGCAAGGCCGGCACGGGCAAGTCGACCCTGATCCGTCACTTCATGGCGACGACGAAGAGGCGCGTGGTCGTGGCCGCGCCAACAGGTATCGCTGCATTGAACGTCGACGGCTATACGATCCACCGGCTCTTCGGCTTCACAGCGACAACGGATCTGGGTGCAGTGCTGGACGGTGACTACCGCCCCGGCCGCTTCGGCGCGACGCTCGCCTCACTGGACACGCTCATCCTCGACGAAGCCTCGATGGTGCGTGCCGACCTGTTCGACATGCTCGTTGCAGCACTCGAGCGGTTCGGCCCGCGACGGGGCGCCCTATTCGGTGGCGTCCAGGTGGTGTTGGTGGGCGACCTGTTCCAGTTGCCGCCAGTGGTCCCCGAGGACGAGAAGGACTTCTTCGGGACCCGATACGCCACGCCCTACTTCTTCTCGGCCGACCGGTTCTCCCGCGACGACTTCCCGACTGTCGCCCTGACGACGGTGTTTCGGCAGCTCGGGGACCAACGGCTCACGGGTCTGCTGAACGCCGTCCGCGAAGGTGTCTTGGTCGAGCGGGCCCGCGCAGAGCTGAACGCGCGCACCGACCCCGAGTTCGAGCCGCCCGACGACGAGTTCTGGCTCACGCTCGCTCCGACACACAGGGTCGTGACCGCACGCAACCGGCAGCACCTCGAGCGCCTGCCCGGGGACGCCGTCGTCCACCTCGCTGTTGAGTCGGGGGACCTGAGTCTGTTCGACCCTCCTGTTGAGAAGGTCGTGGAGCTGAAGGTCGGCGCCCAGGTCATGTTGCTGAACAACGACTCCGCGGACCGTTGGGTCAACGGGACGCTCGGCAAGGTCACCGAGCTCTGGCACGACGACGATGGGCTCGGCGTGAAGGTCGAGTTCCGGTACGGCACGAGTGCCGAAGTGCGGCCTCACACCTGGGAGGCGACGCGTCCCGTCATCCACGGCGGCACCCTGCGACGTGAGGTCGTCGGCGCCTACACGCAGCTCCCGCTGAAGCTCGCCTGGGCCATCACCATCCACAAGAGCCAGGGCCAGACGATGGACCGGCTGGTCGTCGACCTTCGGGGCGGGGCGTTCGACTACGGGCAGGTGTACGTGGCGCTGAGCCGCTGTACGTCGATGGACGGGCTCGTGCTCACGCGGCCCGTGCTGCCCAAGGACCTGAAGACCGACCGACGGGTCTTGCGGTTCCTCCGGGCGTCCACGGCGCCCGATCGCACCCTGAGGCTGTGCGCCATCAGCATCCTCACCGTTGGCATGGAAGGGCGCATGTCACGGCCCCGCCCGGTCGAGCTGGCTGTCGCGTTCGACGACGGCTCCGCGATCAGCACGCTCGTCAAACCGCAGCGGGACCTCGACGATGCCCGTACCGCCTACGGCGTCACGGTCGATGATGTGCTCCTGTCGCCGAGCTTGGCGGAGGTGTGGTTCGCCATCGCGCCCCTGCTTGACGGCTGTGTGCCAGTCGGGCTGGAGATCGACGACACACTCTCGCTCATCGACTTCGAGCTCAAGCGGCTCGGGCTCGTGGTGCCAGTGCCGCTCGGCATCGAGATCCCGGCAACGGGACTCCGGGCCGAGGAGCGACAGGCGTTGGCCGAGCCCACGGCGCTCGCCCGCGCTCGCGCCGCGATGCGGGTGGCCCAGCGAACGGGGATCGACGCCTCGGGCGGCTCCGTGTTCGACGCGAGCAGCCTCGATGAGCAGGATGACGTTGGGCTGACATCGGGCGCGGCGTACCTCCTCACTCGCGACGGTGACGCTCAGGCACCGGCGAGCGCGGCGATGCCCACGCTGTCCGCGCTCATGGACACGAGCCGCCTACTGAGCGGTGTCCTCCTCGGTCGGGCCGCTCCTCTCGCCAGGTCAGGGCTGGCGGCGGACGATGTGGTGGCGGCGGTTGTGCGCGACGTCGTCACCGAGCGCCTGATGGCGGCCGCTGCGCGGACCACCGCGCTACCCACCGAGATGCTCGCCCGACTGCGCGTGCTTGAGGACGTGCTAGGCATCGCAGTCGTCGACGCCATCGTGGCCGCGACGACCGTGGGCCGCAGCGCCATCGAGGAAGTCCTCTGCCGGGGAGCGCGAGTGTGCTTCACCGGCACCGCCGTCGACGCCCGCGGCGTCACCTGGGATCGGGATCAGATGAATGCGGCTGCCGCTGCTCGCGGCCTCGTTCCCGTGCCATCTGTGACGAAGTCGAGGTGCGACGCATTGGTGGTGGCCGAGGTGGGTACGCAATCAGGCAAGGCCCGCAAGGCCAAGGAGCTCGAGAAGCCCGTCTTCTCTGCCCAGGACTTCTTCGCCTGGATCGGCACGGCCGAGTAGCCGCGTGCCCGCCCGACGCCCCAGATCGGGCCTGCCGTCGCCTGGATGTGCTACGCCGATGCCGCCGCCCGCCATGCCTCCCGGACGAAGGCGAGCGCTTCAGTGGCACTGACTCGCAGCCTTGTTTGATGCCCGAGTGCGCGACGCCACACCGTCTCGTCAGGGACATCCTTGAACACCCAGCCCGCGGGCGGCCGACCGTGCGGACCGCAGCGAGTGAACACGTCGTGAGCGTCGGCGTCGATCAGCTCTCGTTCGGCCAAAGCCCAGAGGTCGTACAGGTCACGGGGTGCGTGCCGGTCCATCCATGCGCTGAGCTTCGCGGCGGCGAACCCCGCGGCTGTGAGGGTCCGGAGCCTCGCGGGCGGGGCGTCGCTGTAGCGCTGGTCGATGTCCCGCACGTCCGTCGGCCAGAGGTAGCCCTCGCCGCTGAGGAGCTGAACCTGGATGCTCGCCGTCCCTTCGACGCCGACTGTCGCCGGTTGGCTACCCGACGTCGCGCTCAGCGTAGGGCGCCAGGTGGGGCGGCCGTGGCTGCGGGCCAGGCCCCGCTGAACGGCTGCCTCGATCTGCACCGCGACGTCGGTACGGGGACCCAGTGCGATGAGGTCGATGTCCTCACTGAGCCGGGCATCGGTCAGGTAGGTCCGCGAAAGCGCTGTACCGCCGAAGAAGACGACGTCGTCAGAGGGCACTCCCGCGGCGATCGCGCCGAGCAGGTGCGAGATCAGGTGGTCCCGGCGCACCTGTTCCATGTCGACGCCGAAGCGCTCGGCGACAGCCGCCCACTCCTCGTACGGGGAGATCGTCATCGGCTCGCCGCGACTCGTGCGAAGGTGGCTCGCATCCGCTGGTGGCCGGCGATCTGTTCGAGCGTGGCGCGGTCGCATTCCGGCCACAGGGCATCGATCGCCTCCTGGGCATCGACGTCCTCAGCCCGGGGATCCGCGCGCGCGAGGTCGAGCACCGTCTGCTCGGGCGTCGTCACCAGCACCTGGCCGAGCTCGGTTGCCATCGCGACGGCATCGAGCTCGCCGACTTTGCGCATGACGAAGCGGACCTCGCCATCGCGATCTGCCAGTCGAAGCGGCCGGCGTTGCGTGGGAACGGCGACATAGCCGACGCCGATTGCGCGGGGGAGGGCCTGATGCATGCGCGCAGCGGTGAGCCCGGTGAGGACAGGGACTCCGCCGCCGTACAGCGCGGTCGCGATCGCGGCAGCCGCAGCCTCGATCGTCGGACGCCATGCGGTGCCGACGTGCTCTCGTGGCACAGCGCAGTAGATCCCGTGGGCGAGCCGGTGGGCGACCCCGCGTCGCAGAAGGATCGACAGCTCCGGGCCGGCATGTGCGTAGAGATCGCCGAGATCGGCCGCGCGGACGGTCTGCATCGGCGCACGCGCGAAGCGCTGGAGGGCTTCTCGTTCGGTGTTCACTATGCAGACTTTAGTCGCTGTGACTAAGAACTGCATACTAACTGTGGTCCACGGTCGTCGTGTCGCCGTGGCGCGCGCGGTGTGCTCGAGGGGGACTCGCACGCCCCCGCGCTCAAAGACGGAGTGGGCGTCATCGTGGACGGGCCCAGGAAGACGACGAGAACGAGGACGAGGAGGACGACGACAACGAGGACGAGGAGGACGACGACAACGAGGACGAGGACAACGACGATAACGAGGCGGTCGAGTTGGAGGTCGACAGGGCACGACCACGTGCGGTCCACGATGTCTGTGGGCAGTGAGACCTTCTGATCATGCACGCGACAGACTGATCGACCTTGGCATCGAACTGCTGCCTCGCCGCGCGCGAAGTCTCATCGGCTTCCTCCTCGCGTTCGCCCTGGTAACCGGTCTCGGTACGCCACTCGTGATGTGGTACGCAAGGACCAAGGGTGCGGAGCTGACCGAGGACCTTGCTCCAGCCATCACCAGGCTGAGCGATCCTTCCGTGGCGCCGAGGACGCCATGAGCACTACTCCAGGGTCACGACCACCCGCGCGGTCACCCACAGCTGTCCGGGCCCCAACTGAGTGACTGCCTCAAGGACCACTCGATCGGGAGAGGTCGTCAGGGTGTGCGCCTCGAGGCGGCCGTAGCGGAGCCGACTCTTCCAGATCTCGACCAGACGCGTGCCAATCGTGGCCGCTTGCGCCGCATCACCCTTCGCGGTTGCTTCGATGAGCCAGTCGCGGTCTTCGAACCGATGGACGTCGACGTCACGCCACACGGGCCGAGCGTCGGAGTCCGCGCCGTGAAGGAACGCGTGGAAGTCCATCTCCATGCCGAGCAGGTTGTCTCCCGAACTCGGGGGCCTCCCGCGCGCACCGACGCACTAATGGTCGCGAACTCCTCAGGGCTAAGCATCTGCCGATCATCTCGCGCCCTGGCTCACACCTGCGGCCGCATGGCGAGACCCGTCATGGCGCGTCCGGCGGCGTCCGCGGCGGCGCGCTGCTGGTCGGGGAGGAGGTGGGCGTAGGTTTCCGTCGTGGTGGTGATCGACTCGTGGCCCAACCGCCGCTGGAGGACGAACAGGTCCGTCCCGGCGGCGATCATCCAGGACGCGTGGGTGTGCCGGAGGTCGTGCACTCGCGGGCGCTTGGTCAGCCGCGGCGCGTCCGGGTCGGGGGAGCCGTCCGGCCGGCGCGGGTTGCAGGCGGCGTCGAGGGCAGGGGTCCACGTCGTCGTCCAGAACCGCGACGACGAGAGCTGCGAACCGACGGTGTTCGTGAACAGCAGCTCGTCGGGCGCCTTGCCGGCCACGAGCGGCAGCAGCACGTCGACCAGGAAGTCCGGGCAGGGCACCGTCCGCCGCGCGCGCTTCGTCTTGGGCGGACCGACGTACCAGCGCCGGTCGGCGTCGCGCTTCCACGCCTTGGTCACGCGCACGGTCGCCGGCTGCGCCGTCAGGCCCACATCGCCAGCGGTCAGGGCGGTCGCCTCGCCGCACCGCAGCCCGGTCGCTACCAGCGTCAGCACCAGCGGCTGATAGTGCGCCGACACCTTCGAGAGCAGCAGCCCGAACTCGTCGCGCGTCAGCACCGTCATCTCGTCGCGCGTCGACGTCGACTTCGGCAGCTCGACGCCGACACACGGGTTCTCGGCCCGGTAGCCGAGCCGCACGGCAGTCGTCATCGCCGCGGACAGCAGCCCGTGCACGTTGGCGATCGTCTTGGGGGAGAGGCCCTTCTCCGTCATCGCGCGCACCCACCCGGCCACGTGCCGGTAGGTGACCGCCGAGACGGGCAGAGCCCCGAGCGCAGGCGCGATGTGCGAGCGCAACTGTCCTCGGTAGTGCGACCGCATGTCCGCCCCGACTCCGGTCAGGAGGTCGATGTGCTCGGTGATCGCCGCCTCAACGGTCAGCCCCGGCTTCCGCACCGCCTCGGCGATCCGCGCGGCCTCGTCGGCCTGCCCGCCGGCGGCCTCGATGAGCTCCCGCGCAACTCGAGCACCCCGCTCGTCGTCGTACGTCAGCGACGTCTGACGGCCGGTGTCGGGATCCCGCCAGAGCACAGCGAACGACCGCGTCCCATCGGCCCGCCGTCGCTCCCGGATGCTCGCCACAACACAAGAAGGCAGCCGTCCGCGTCACCGGATGGCTACCTTCCTGTCAACATGACTTGCGTCTCCGCAGGTCACAGAGGTGGAGGTGGCGGGAATCGAACCCGCGTCCGATGGCAGTGAAACAGGTCTTCTCCGGGCGCAGTCTGCTGCGTTTTTCTCGGCCCCAGCGATCACGCAGACAAGTCGCTGACGGGCTCAGTCACCTAGAAGTCCCCGCGGCCCCGATGACGAGGGTCACGAGCAGTGGCTCTCTTGATGACGCCAGGACCCGGGTCGAGAGCATCCCCGGACTGACGGACTTCGGGACTCGCTCAGGCGGCGAGTGCGAAGTCGGTGCGCTTGGAATCGGCACCTATTGGTTTGCAAGGAGCGTTAACGAGATAACCCTGCGTCCTCGGCCCGCTTCTCCTGGAACGACGACCATCGTCGAAACCGATCACCCCCTGTGCAGTTGTCAACACCCGACCGTCAGGGACATGTCCCCGTCGGCTGGGCAGGTCAAGCGTACGTCACAACCCCGACGGCGTCGCCGGTATTCCTGACCCGACGTCCCAGCTCAGCGCCGGCGGCGAGGGGTCAGCGCGTCGATGAGCATCCCCAGCGCGATGCCGAGCATCCAGGAGTCCTTCGCGATCGCCACGCCGTCGGGGCTGGGACGCAGCGAACCTTCCTGGCGCAGCGCCGGGGTGCGCAGGTACATGCCGACGAGCCCGCCGGAGAACCCGGCCAGCCCCAGCGCGGCGAGCGACGTCGGCACGACCGGCACCAGCAGGGCGACGCCGAGGGCGATCTCGGTCTTGGAGAGGTACCGGGCGAAGTCCTGCGGGTCCAGGTCCGCGAGGAACGGGTACGCCCCGGCGGCCGAGCCGTGCAGGCGGGCGGCGGTCTCGGCGTCGGCGTTCCGCTTGGACAGGCCCGAGTTGAGGATGAACAGCCCGGTTGTCAGCCGCATGGGTACGTGACGAAGTCGGATGCTCACTGGTCCCTCCGGAGGTCGGTGCCGCTTGTCTCGACCCTACGTCCGCCGGCCCGTCACGTCCCGCGGTGCCGACCCCGTCGGCTCACCAGGTCCCGCCGCCGCCTCCGCCGACGCCACCACCCGAGAAGCCCCCACCGCCGGACGAGCCGGAGGACCCCGGCGTCGGCGCCGTCAGCGTGCTCTCCGCCCGGCTCGTGAAGCTCGTCAGGTCCTGGGTGAACGTGCTGCCCGCGAGCCAGAAAGCCGTGTGACCCGGCGCGCCCACGTACCAGCTCGGCTCGGGCAGCGCCCGGCCCTGCGCCGCGAGATCGGCGAACACCTTGGCCCAGCGTTCGGTGAGCTCGAAGGCCACGGCGTAGGGCAGGTAGCGGCTGAACACGTCCTCGCCCTCCTCGAACCGGATCTGGTTCGCCTCGGCGGTGGCGAGGTACTCGCGAAAGCCCTGGGCCTGGACCAGGACGGCGGTCCCGGCGGCGGTCCGTGCGGGCGCGGCCTTGACGGTGCCGAGCATGACGATGCCCGCGACGACCACCGGGACACCCACCAGCGCCCAGGACGTCCAGATCGCCAGCAGCGCGGTCAGCACGACGCCCCCGAAGGTGAGCAGGGCGCCGCGGCCCGCCCACGACGCGCGGACCTTCTTCGGGTTGCCGCGGAACCAGCCGCGCTCGGTGACGTCCTCGTAGAGCAGGTCCTGGACGCGCTCCAGCGAACTGGCGAAGGTGGTCGCAAGGTCGGACAGCAGGACGGTGGACTGTCCGTCGAAGAGCAGCTCCAGCAGCTCCGCCTCGTACGGCAGCAACGGATCGTCCGGGGGATCGGGCAGCCGGACGAGGCGCCAGTCGTCGGACGCTCCGCCGTCGGCGTCGTCCTCGCCCACCTGCTCGATGCGCAGGAAGCCCCGGACGGCCAGCCCGATCAGGCTGGCGGTGACGTCGTGGGAGTCGGCGCGCTCGTCGATCAGCGTGCCGAGCTGACCGGAGCGGAAGCCCTCGGGAGGGGTGAACCGCACCGCGACCGGGCCACGGCGTCGGGCACCGACCTGAGCCTCCTGCCCGGCCGCGGGGGCCAGACCCGGGGTCAGTCCGAGGTACTGCTCGTCGCGTCCGCGCCGGCGGGCGGCCCGGACCACGCCGCCGATGCCGAGCACGGCGAGCACCAGCGTGACCACGCCCGTGGCCGGAGTCAGCGCGAACGCACGGCTGAAGGCCCAGCGGTCCTGCAGGATCGGTTCGACGCCGCCGAAGGTGCCCTCGGGGTACTGCGCCACGACCGTGAGCTGCGCACCTGGAGGCACCTCCTCCTGGGTGAACACGACGGAGCCGGGTGCGTCCTCGACGGCCTCGGCCGAGGTGCACGGGGCCTGGGAGCCGCGACCGGCGAAGCACTCCGCCGCGAGCACCTCTCCGGGTGCGTCGACCCGCACCTCGACCGCCCGGACCGGGATCTCCCAGTCGCTCAGGACGTTGAGGTAGAGCTCGTCGTTGGTCAGGCCGGTGGTCGGCTGGAAGAACGAGGCGGAGTTGACCCACCCCTCGGCGGTGAAGTCGATGCGGTAGGTGTGCACGCCGGTGAGGTTCTTGCGGTCCTCGTCGCCGATGCGCATCACCAGCCAGGCGCCGTCCTCCTCCACCGACAGCTCCGTCGCTGCCCCCGTCGAGCTGCTGACGCCCACGTCCGTGATCCGGTAGACACGGTCCTGGGTGTCGTCGAACCGCTGCTTGACCAGGTAGGTCAGAAAGGGCCCCCGGTTGGGACGCTCACCGAAGTCCACCTCCAGGTCGAGCGTCACGTGGGCGAGTCCGGCGTCGTCCAGGTCGACGGCCATCCGGTACCCGACGATCGCGTCCTCGGCGTCGGACGTCTGCGCGGTCGCCGGCGCGTCCGAGACCGGCGTGACCGCCTGGGCGACCGCGACGACGACCCCGACGAGCAGGACGGCGGCGAACACCAGCCACCGTCGGGTCATCGAGGCCTCCGCAGGCTCATCGCCGCCTGCGCCTCCCGGTTCTCCTGCTTCTCGCGCAGCGCGTGGCGCTTGTCGTACTCCTTCTTGCCGCGGGCCAGGGCGATCTCGACCTTGGCCCGCCCGTCGACGAAGTACAGCGCGAGCGGCACGATGGTGCGCCCCTTGGCCTGGGACTCGCGCTCGAGCTCGTCGATCTGGCGGCGGTGCAGCAGCAGCTTGCGCTTGCGTCGCGGTGCGTGGTTGGTCCACGTCCCCTCGGTGTACTCGGGGATGTGCACGCCCTCCAGCCACGCCTCGCCGCGCTCCACCGTCGCCCAGCCGTCCACGAGCGACGCCCGCCCGGCGCGCAGCGCCTTGACCTCGGTACCGGTCAGCACCAGCCCCGCCTCGAACGTGTCGTCGATGTGGTAGTCGTGGCGCGCCTTGCGATTGCTCGCGACGAGCTTGCGCCCACTCTCCTTGGCCATCCGACCAGGGTAGTGGTCGGCCGAGGTCCGACCGAGGTCATTCAGCCGTTGATCATCGGGCGCGGGTCGGTGGTCGCGCCGTTGAGGTACACCTCAAAGTGCAGGTGGCACGCGGCCGACGTCCCGGTGTTCCCGGCGTAGCCGATGACCTGGCCCTGGGAGACCCAGGTGCCGGCGCTGGTGGCAAAGCCGCTGAGGTGGTTGTAGCTCGACATCAGCGACTTCCCCTTCCAGTAGCCGTTGTTGAGCATCACCTGGTTGCCGTACCCACCGCGGTAGCGGGCCCACTGGACCTCGCCGGCCGCGGCCGCGTACACCGGGGTGCCGCACCACGTACGGATGTCCGTCCCGGCGTGCAGCCGCCAGTACTTCAGGATCGGGTGGAACCGCATCCCGTAGCTCGAGGTCACGTGCATGGGGGAGACCGAGCTCGGGTTGATGAACGGCCGGTCGGCGGTCGAGCCCTGAGGTGGCGTTCCCGATCCGCCGGCCGCTGCCGCCGCGGCGGCCTCTCTCTTGCGCTGCTCCTCCTGCTTGCGCACGATCTCCGCCAGGTCGGCGGCGAGCTTGGCCTGCTGCGCCTCGAGCTCGGCCTGCTTGGCGAGCTGGGCGTCGCGCTGCTTCTCGATCTCGGCGGCCTTGGCCTGCTGCTCGGCCCGCAGCACGTCGAGCTCCTCGCGACGCTCCTGGGCCTGCGCCCGGGCGACCTCCGCCTCGGCGACCTTGGCGTCCGCCTCGGCCTTGAGCTCGGCGATCTGCTCCCGGACGGCGACCAGCCGCACCTGGCGGTTCCGGTTGACGCCGTTGATCTGCTCCAGGTCACGCAGCGCCTGGGTCTGGGTGCGCAGCGCGGTCGAGGCCATCGCCGACTGCTCGATGAACTCGTCGGTGCTCTGCGCGTCCAGCACCGCGGACAACGACGTCGCCGCCAGGTCGCCCCGGTAGGCCTCCCGCGCCATCCGGCCGATCGCCGTGGTGATCTCCTCCACCCGGGCCTCGTCCTCGGCGATCTGCCCGGTGATCTGCTCCTCGAGGGTCTTGGCCGCCTCCAGCCGGTCGGCGAGGATCGCGGCCTCCCGCTCCAGCTTGACCAGCAGCGCCTCGGCGGCCTCGAGCTGGGCCTGAGCCACCGGGATCTGCGCCTCGATGCCCTTGAGCTCGGCGTAGGCCTCGATCAGCGCGGCGTCGGTGTGCTCGAGCTCGGCCTCCAGCTCCTTGATCGCCTGGTCGACGGCGTCCTGCCTCGCCTCGGTCTGGGCGCGCTTGTCGTCGAGGTCGTCGGCGGCCGCCGGGAAGGTCGCGCCCGCGGCCAGGACGGCGGCGGTGATCAGCACGGTGACGGCCGCGCGCCATCGGCCGGTGGATCCGGTCGTCCTGCTCATCGCCACCTCCTCACACCTTCGTGTATCGGCTCAGAGTCACCACGGATGAGATAGCCGCCAGCCCGATGGCGATCACCACCAGGAGCGGAGCGATGGTCCACACGGCGTCGGTCCCCACGTAGGTGATGAACTGCACCGACTGCGCCAGCCACGCCTCCACCAGGTAGTGGACGCCGAACCAGAGCCCGCCGATCGCCATCGCCGCGCCGATCGTCGCCGCGATCGCCCCCTCCAGCATGAACGGGAGCTGGATGAACAGGTTGGAGGCACCGACCAGGCGCATGATGCCGGTCTCCCGCCGCCGGCTCATCGCCGACAACCTGATGGTCGTGGTGATCAGCAGCACCGCGGCCAGCAGCATCACCCCGGCGATCCCGACGGCGACGATGCTCAGCCGGTTCATGACCAGGATCAGCGGCTCGACGACGGCGCGCGGGTCCTGGACGAGCTCGACCCCCGGCTGGCCGGTGAACAGGTCGGCGACCACCTGGTACTGCTCGGGGTCGACCAGGCTGATCCGCAACGAGGCCTGGAGCTGGTCCGCAGTGACCACCTGGGCCCACCACTCGTCGGCGTAGCGCTCCTGGAACGCCTCGAACGCCTCCTCCTTGCTCTCGTAGAAGTACTCGTCGACGTACGGCGCCAGTGCCTCGGAGTCGAGGTAGTCGCGCAGCTCCTGGAGCTGCTCGTCGGTCACCGGGCCACCGGCGCAGTTGGGGTACTCGGAGTTCTCCGGGCACAGGTAGACGGTGACCTCGACGCGGTCGTACCAGTCGTCCTTCATCTGGTCGATCTGCATCTGGAGCAGCCCCGCGGCACCGACGAACGTCAGCGACACGAACGTCACCAGGATCACCGAGACGGTCATCGAGAGGTTGCGCCGCAACCCGTGCCAGATCTCGGAGAGGATGAACTGGAGTCTCATCTGCCCACGCCCCTCAGCGGTCCGAGCCGTAGACGCCGCGGGACTGGTCGCGCACCATCTGCCCGGTGTCGAGCTCGACGACGCGCTTGCGCATCTGGTCGACGATCTCGTCGTCGTGGGTCGCCATCACCACGGTGGTCCCGGTCCGGTTGATCCGGTCGAGCAGGCGCATGATGCCGACCGACGTCGTCGGGTCGAGGTTCCCGGTCGGCTCGTCGGCCAGGAGGATCGAGGGCCGGTTCACGAACGCACGGGCGATCGCGACCCGC
>CAYQFJ010000042.1:0-18304 GCA_964416715.1 uncultured Actinotalea sp.
CCGAGTTGACCGTCACGACCGGTCCCATCGACCAGGTCGGGTGCGCGAGCGCCTGCTCGGCGGTGACGTCGGTGAGCTCCGCGCGCCGCCGTCCCCGGAACGGACCGCCGGAGGCGGTGAGCACCAGCCGGCGCACCTCCTCGGGCTCCCCGGAGCGCAGGGCCTGGGCGATCGCCGAGTGCTCGGAGTCGACCGGCACCACCTGGTCCGCCCGGAGCTGCGCGGCGCGTACCAGCGGACCGCCGACCACCAGCGACTCCTTGTTCGCCAGTGCCAGCGTGCTGCCGGCCCCGAGCGCGCCGAGAGTCGGCCTCAGCCCGACCGACCCGGTGATCGCGTTGAGCACCACGTCGGACCCACCGCAGGCCAGCTCGGTGACGGCGTCGGGCCCCGCGAGCACGTCGACGGCCGGGGCGGCCGGGCCGCGTTCCGCGCGCACCGACGCGAGCTGCTCACGCACCGCACCGACGGCGCCCGGGTCCTGGACCGCGACCGCGGTGACGCCCAGCTCGACCGCCTGCTCGGCGAGCAGCCGCGGTCGGCCACCCCCCGCGGCGAGCGCGACGACGCGGAACCGGTCGGGATGCCGGCGGACGACGTCGAGGGCCTGGGTGCCGATCGAGCCGGTCGAGCCGAGCAGGGTCACGGTGCGCTGGTCCACCGGGTCATTGTCGCCGATGGCCGTCGCCGGCCGGGCGCCTCCCCCTGGCGCGTGCGCAGACAGCGGCACCCGTCAGGTGGAATGATCCGGCCATGGTCAAGCAATCGATGCTCGCCGACGGCGAGAAGGTCGTGTTCACGGCGCACCCGCACTGGAAGAACCTCGTCGGTCCGGTGCTGGTCACCGCGGCGGCCGTCGCCGCTGTCGGCTACGCGCTGCTCGAGCTCGTCCCGGACCCTGCCGCACAGGCCTGGCAGCGGTGGACGTTCATCGTGTTCGCAGCGCTGGTGGTGCTGGTCTTCGGCATCTGGCCGTTCCTGGCCTGGGTCACCTCGACCGACACGCTGACCACGCGGCGCCTGATCAGCCGGCGCGGGATCCTGTCCCGCGAGGGCAAGGACATCCCGATCGACCGGGTGCACTCGGTCAGCTACCGCCGCTCGCTGCTGGACCGCATCCTGGGCTGCGGCACCCTCGTGGTGCAGACCGCCGGTGACGACAGCGACGTCGAGCTCTACGACGTGGCCCACCTCGAGCGCCGGCTGCTGCAGGTCCAGGAGATCATCCTGGACGAGCAGATCCCCGCGGAGGGGGTCGACGACGACGCCGAGCGCTGGGCCGCCGAGCGGGCGGCGGCCATCGACCCGGGGAAGGACGACCGGCCCGAGCCGCACGGCGCCGCCTGAGGCCGGAGCACGCGCCACGATGCCCGACCGGCCCGTAGCCCCCGGCTCCGCGACCCGGCTCCTCGTGCTGGGCGCGGTGCGGATCTTCCAGCCGGTGCACGGCTACTTCGTCCGCCGCGAGCTGGCGTCGTGGCAGGTCGGTGACTGGGCGAGCATCCACCCCGGGTCCGTGTACAACGCGCTGCGCCGGCTCTCGGACGGCGGCCTGCTCGAAGAGGCGTCGACCGGGCAGCAGGGGTCGGGGCCGGCGCGAACGGCCTACCGGCTCACCGCCCGCGGTGAGTCGGAGTTCGCCGCCCTTCTCGGCTCGGCACTGCGCCAGACGGTGGACCCGGCGCTCTTCCTGGTGGGTATCGGCTTCGCGTCCTCCCTGACCCGGGACGAGGCGCTCGAGGCGGTCGGCGAGCACCTGGCGCTGCTGGAGCGCGGCCGGGACGAGGCCGAGGCCGCGACCGCCCGTGTGCTCGAGTCGGCCGAGACGCCGGACACGGCGTCGGAGGTGAGCCGGATCCTGGCCGCCCGTGCTGAGGGGCAGGCGGTCTGGGCCAGGGACTACCTCGACCGGGTGCGCCGCGGCGCCTACGCGTTCCGCGGCGAGCCACCGGGCTGGCGCCCCACGGCCGGGCAGGTCCGCGCCGCCCGCGCCGCGGGAGCCCACCTGCCGCTGGACGACGAGAGCTTCGGCACGGCGAGTAATCAATCTTGACTAGTAGGCCCTCCCTACCCAAGACTCTTCCGGTCAGCCCGCCCACCGGGGACGTGGCCACGACCTGAAGGGACCGCCATGATCCACGCCCGCGGGCTCGCCCGGACCTACCGCACCAGGCACGGTGAGGTCGAGGCGGTGCGGGGGGTCGACCTGGACGTGCGCGCCGGGGAGATCGTCGGCTTCCTCGGTCCGAACGGTGCCGGCAAGACCACCACCCTGCGCATGCTCACGACGCTGCTGACCCCCAGCCGGGGCGAGGCCACCGTCGCCGGTGCGGACCTGCGCACCGACCCGGCCACGGTCCGGCGACGGATCGGCTACGTCGCCCAGTCCGGCTCGACCGCGGGCGAGGCGCGCGCGGGCGAGGAGGTCGTCGACCACGCCCTGCTCTACGGCGTCGAGAAGGCGACCGCGGTGGCCCGTGGGCGCGAGCTGTTCGGTCAGCTCGAGCTCGACGGGTTGTGGGACCGCAAGTGCTCCACGCTCTCCGGTGGCCAGCGCCGACGGTTGGACATCGCGATGGGGCTGGTCCACGTGCCGGCCCTGGTGTTCCTCGACGAGCCGACCACCGGACTGGACCCGCAGGCACGCGCCAACCTCTGGCAGCACGTGCGCGGGCTGCGGGACGAGCGCGGCAGCACGGTCTTCCTGACCACCCACTACCTGGACGAGGCCGACGCGCTGTGCGACCGGATCCTGGTCATCGACCACGGGGAGATCGTCGCCGAGGGCAGCCCGGAGGAGCTCAAGCAGCAGGTGTCCGGCGACACCATCCAGCTCACTGCCGGCGACCCGGAGCAGGCCGGGGCCGTCGCAGCCGTCGCCGCGGCCCTGCCGGGTGCCGGGGAGCCCACCGTCGACGGCGCCCTGGTGGAGGTACGGGTACCCGCCGGTCGCACCCTGCTGACCGGGTTGCTGCGCTCGCTGGACGCCCAGTGTCTGGACCTGGACGCCATCGAGCTGCGCCGCCCCACCCTCGACGACGTCTTCCTGACCCTGACCGGACGCTCGCTGCGCGACGGCGAGACCGACACGACCGGAGCCGCAGCATGAGCACCACCGTCCTCGCCCCCCAGGGCACCGAGACCCGACCGCGCAGCACCTTCGTGCGCGACACGCTCATCGTGTTCCGCCGCGCTATGCGGCTCGCCCTGCGAAACCCCGTGTGGACCGTGATGGGGCTGGCGCAGCCGATCCTCTACCTCACCCTGTTCGGCCCGTTGCTGGAACCGCTCGCCGGAGCGCTGGGCGCACAGAACGCCTACCAGCTCTTCGTCCCCGGGCTGCTGGTCCAGCTCGGGATGTTCGGGGCGCTGTTCGTCGGCTTCGGGCTGATCAGCGAGTGGCGCGACGGCGTCATCGAGTCCGAGCGGGTCACCCCCGCCCCGCGGTCGGCACTGGTGCTCGGCCGGGTGCTGCGCGACGTCGTCGTGATCCTCACCCAGGGCGCGGTGCTGACTCTGGTCGCGGTCCCCTTCGGACTGCGCGCGCCGGTGGCGGGCATCGCGCTCGGCGTCCTGACGGCAGCCGCGCTGGGGGCGGCTTTCGCGTCGATCTCCTACGCGGTGGCCCTCACCCTCAAGAGCGAGGACGCGCTCGCCCCGCTGCTCAACGGGATCGCGCTGCCGCTGCTGCTGCTGTCCGGCATCCTGCTGCCGATCACCGCGAGCACCGCGCCGACGTGGCTCAACCGCATCTCGGACGTCAACCCGCTCAAGCACGTGGTCGAGGGGATCCGCGCGGTCTTCCGCGGCGAGCTGGCCGGGACCCCGGCACTGTGGGCCTACGTGCTCACCGGTCTGCTGGTCGCGGTGGGGCTGTGGTTCGGCACCCGGACGTTCCGGCGCGACGACGGTTGAGCTACTCGACCCCGAGCAGCACGTCGATCGCCCGGTCGAAGAACGCGTCCACGGTGCTCTCGTCGTACCCGGTGCGGGCCTTGGCCCGGCCGAACGTCGCGTGCCGCAGCTCGTCGGAGGACAACGGCTCTCCCCGGTCGAAGTAGTCCACCAGCCGGCGGCACCACACGTCGACGTCCTCGGCGCGGTAACCGGGCTCCCCGCGCGTCGGTGGGGCGAACCGCTCACCGTCCGGGCGTGCCAGTCGGGGGTAGAGCGTCCGGGCCTGCCCGGCCAGGTGCTCCATCCACGCCTGCTGACCGTGCGTCTGGACGAAGTCGGCGCGCTGCCGCGCGACGAACGCGCGCTCCAGCCGGTCGAGGGCGCCGTCCACGGCGACCGTGCGGTAGCCGCCACGGACCAGGTCGAACGTCGCTCGGCGGACGTCCCCGCCGGTCATGGGACGGTCGCCGCGCCCCTCGTACGCCTCGCGCGCCTCGGCGAAGAAGTCGTCGACCTGCCCGGTGTCGTAGCCGTGCCGCAGACGCCCGGCCGTGCGGAACATCCGGGTCATGAGGCCTCTTCCGCCGCGAGCTGGCCGCACGCCCCGTCGATGTCGCTGCCCCGGGTGTCCCGGACCGTGGTGGGGATGCCGTGGCCGCGGAGCCGGGCCACGAACTCGGCCTCGACGGCCGGCTCGCTGGCCGTCCAGATCGACCCGGGCGTGGGGTTCAGCGGGATCGGGTTGACGTGCACCCAGCCCCGCCCGCGCTCGGTGAGCTTGGCGCCGAGCAGGTCGGCGCGCCACGCGTGGTCGTTCATGTCCTTGATGAGCGCGTACTCGATGCTCACCCGACGGCCGGTGGCCTCGAAGTACCGGCGCGCGGCGTCCAGCGCCTCGTCGACCGTCCAGCGGGTGTTGATCGGCACGAGCTCGCTGCGCAGCGCGTCGTCCGGGGCGTGCAGGGACAGCGCCAGGGTCACCGGGACGCCCTCCGCCGCGAGCTTGTCGATAGCCGGTACCAGCCCGACCGTGGAGACGGTGATGTTCCGTGCCGACATGCCGAAGCCGTCCGGCTCGGGTGCGACGAACCGGCGTACCGCCCCGATCACCGTCTTGTAGTTCGCCATCGGTTCACCCATGCCCATGAACACTATGTTCGACAGCCGTCCCGGCCCGCCGGCGACCTCGCCACGGGCCAGGGCGCGGGCGGCCAGCCGCACCTGCTCGACGATCTCCGCCGTCGAGAGGTTGCGGGTCAGGCCCTGCTGCCCGGTCGCGCAGAACGGGCAGGCCATCCCGCAGCCGGCCTGGCTCGAGACGCACAGCGTCGAACGGCCCGGGTAGCGCATGAGCACGGACTCGACCTTGACCCCGTCGAACAGCCGCCACAGTGTCTTGACGGTGGTGCCGCCGTCGGCCCGCAGAGTCCGGACCTCCTCCAGCAACCGGGGGAAGAGCTCCTCGACGAGCTCGCTGCGACCGGTCAGCGGCAGGTCCGTCATCTCCTCGGGCCGGTCGGTCAGGTGCGAGAAGTAGTGGGTGGCCAGCTGTGCGCCGCGGAACTCCCGGTGGCCCAGCCCGGCCAGGACGGGGCCGCGCTCGTCGGGAGCCAGGTCGGCGAAGTGACGTGGAGGCTTTCCGCGACGGGGGGCCGACATCGTCAGCGCGAGCGGCGGACGCCCGTCGGCGGCGGGGGTGACCTCAACCATGGCACCGGCAGTCTGCCATGCTCAGCCCGCGGTCGCGGGGACCGCCACGAGCAGCACCACGTAGACCATCGGCGCGGTCAGGAGCATCGAGTCCAGCCGGTCCATCACTCCCCCGTGGCCGGGCAGCAACGATCCCATGTCCTTGAGCTCGAGGTCGCGCTTGAGCAGCGACTCGGCGAGGTCGCCGAGGGTCGCGGTGAGCACCGCGGCCACCCCGAGGCCGATTCCCACCGGCACCGGTGCGTCGAAGGCCCACACGACGCCGACCGCCCCGACGCACCCGGCGAGCAGCAGCGAGCCGGCGAGGCCCTCCCAGGACTTCTTCGGGCTGACGGACGGAGCCATCGGGTGCCGGCCCAGCAGCGCACCTGCCAGGTACCCACCGGTGTCGCTGGCCACCGCGAGCAGCACGAAGAGCAGCACCCGCAGCTCGCCGTCGGGCTCGGCGAGCATGAGCATCACGAAGCCGGTCATGAACGGGACGTAGGCGACGGCGAACGTCGCCGCGGCCGCGTCGCGCAGAGCCGCCGGCCCGGAACCGTCCAGCACACGCCAGACGACGACGCCGCCCGCGGTCAGCAGGAAGGCGACCAGCATCGCCTCGGGACCGGCCGTGTAGGCCGAGACCAGGATGCCGACGGTGCCGACCAGCATCGGCAGCAGGGGCATGGCCACCGAGCGCCGGGTGAAGGCGCGGGAGAGCTCCCACAGCGCCGCACCGCAGGCCAGGGCGGCGAGCAGGACGAAGAGCTCCTTGCGGAAGTACAGCGAGGCCCCGACCGCGGCCAGCAGACCGAGCCCCACCGCGACGGCGATGGGCAGGTCTCGGCCCGCCCGGGACGGCGTGGTGCCGGCGTTCGGGGCGACGTCGGTTCCCGCGGAGTCGGCCACCTAGACCTCGAGGAGCTCGTTCTCCTTGGCGGCCAGGACCTGGTCGACCTGGTCGACGTACCGCTTGGTGACGGCCTCGAGCTCCTTCTCCGCGCGCCCGACCTCGTCCTCCCCGGCCTCGCCGTCCTTCGAGATGCGGTCCAGCTCCTCCTTGGCACGACGCCGGATGTTGCGCACCGCGACACGCGCCTCCTCGGCCTTGGCGCGCGCGAGCCGGACGTAGTCCCGCCGGCGCTCCTCGGTGAGCTGCGGCAGCACGACCCGGATGATCTTGCCGTCGTTGCTGGGGTTCACGCCCAGGTCGGAGTCACGCAGCGCCCGTTCGATGTTCGCCAGCGAGCTCACGTCGAAGGGCGTCACCAGGATGGTGCGCGCCTCGGGGGTGGTGAACGACGCGAGCTGCTGCAGCGGGGTCGGCGAACCGTAGTAGTCCACGACGACCTTGGTGAACATCGCGGGGTTCGCCCGGCCGGTCCGGATGGTCGAGAAGTCCTCCTTGGCGACCTCGACCGCCTTCTCCATCTTCTCCTCGGCCTCGAGGAGGGTCTCGTCGATCACCGGTACTCCTTCGTCTCGTCGGATGCTCAGCTCTCGGTGAGCAGCGTGCCGATACTGTCACCCTCGAGCGCCCGTGTGACGTTCCCGGCCTCCTCCATGCCGAAGACCCGCATGCGCACGCCGTTGTCCCGGCACATGCTCAGCGCCGTCGCGTCCATCACCTCGAGCCCGCCGACCAGCGCCTGCGTGTACGTCACGTGGTCGAGGCGGACGGCCGTCGGGTCGGTGCGCGGGTCCGCGGTGTAGACGCCGTCGACCCCGTTCTTGCCCATCAGCACCTCGTCGCAGTGTGTCTCCAGAGCGCGCTGGACCGCGACCGTGTCGGTCGAGAAGTACGGCATGCCCGCTCCGGCACCGAAGATGACCACGCGGCCCTTCTCCAGGTGCCGGATGGCGCGCAGCGGGATGTACGGCTCGGCCACCTGACCCATGGTGATCGCCGTCTGGACGCGGGTGCTGACGCCGGCCTGCTCCAGGAAGTCCTGCAGCGCCAGGCAGTTCAGCACCGTGCCGAGCATCCCCATGTAGTCGGCGCGGGCCCGGTCGAGCCCGCTCTGGGACAGCTCGGCGCCGCGGAAGAAGTTGCCTCCGCCGACGACGATCGCGACCTGCACGCCGAAGCGCACCGCCGCGGAGATCTCGACCGCGACCCGGCGCACCACGTCCGGGTCCAGCCCGACCCCGCCTCCGCCGAACGTCTCACCGGACAGCTTGAGCAGTACGCGGCGCGCGCGGCGGCGTTCCCCGAGGGGTAGGTCACCGGTGATGGGGCTCACGTCCTGCGTCACGGCTCCTCCAGCCTCACGTCCCGCGGCGGGCACGTGTGCTCAGGCTCCCACGCGGAACCGCGCGAATCCCGTCACCGTGCCGTTCGCCTCGCCGACCACCGCGCCGACGGACTTCTTGGGGTCCTTGGCGAACGCCTGGTCGAGCAGCACGGACTCCTTGAAGAAGCCGCCCAGCCTGCCCTCGATGATCTTCGGCAGCGCGGCCTCGGGCTTGCCCTCGTTGCGGGCGGTCTCCTCGGCGACGCGACGCTCCGACTCGACCGTCTCGGCCGGGACGTCGTCCCGGCTCAGGTACGTCGGGGAGTACGCCGCGACGTGCATGGCCACGTCCTTGGCCACCGCTGCACCCGCCTCGTCGCTGCCGACCAGGACGCCGACCTGCGCCGGCAGGTCCTTGTTGACCTTGTGCAGGTAGACCGTGACCCTCGGCGCGCTGACCCGGGCGACCCGGCGCAGCACGAGCTTCTCGCCGAGCGTCGCGGCGGTCTCGTCGATGGTCTCCTGGACGGTCCGGCCGTCCACGGTCGAGGCGAGGACCGCCGCGACGTCGTCGCTGCCCTGGGCCACCGCGGCGGCGAGCACGCGGTCCGCGAGGTCGATGAAGGTCGCGTTCTTGGCGACGAAGTCGGTCTCGGAGTTGAGCTCGATGAGCACCCCGGTCTGCCCGGCGGCGTCGTCGACCACCTCGGCGGCGACCAGGCCGTCGGACGCGGCGCGGTCCTCACGCTTGCTCACGCCCTTGAGCCCCTTGACCCGGATGATCTCGAGGGCCTTGTCCATGCTGCCGTCGGCCTCGTCGAGCGCCTTCTTCACGTCGAGCATGCCGGCGCCGGTGCGTTCACGCAGCGCCTTGATGTCTGCGGCGGTGTAGTTCGCCATCATCTGTCCTTGTCTGTCGGTCCTGTCGGTCGGCGATCTCGCGGCGGTCAGCTCGCGGACGCGTCCTTGGCCTTCTCGTCGGCCTTCGCGTCGGGCTCGCCGGCCGGCTCGGCGGTGGGCTCGCCGGTGGGCTCGGCGGTGGGCTCGGCGGTGGCCGCCTCGGCTGCTGCGTCGGCGTCCGGCTCGATGGCGGACGCGGCACCGGACACCGATGCCGCGGGCGCCGAGGTCGCCGCAGCGTCCCCGGGTGCCGTGTCGCTGGTGCCGATCGCCTCGACGGGGCTGTCCACCTCGGCCTGCGCGGCCCGCGCGTCGGCCGGGAGGTCGTCCTCGGCGGACTTCGCCGCCGGCGCTGCGGAGCTGGTCTCGGTGTCGGCGCTCTTCGGCTCACCGGCCTTGGGCTCGGTCTGCACGGCGGCGCCCTCGGAGGCGTCTCCGGCACCGGCGAGGAGCTCCCGCTCCCACTCCGCCAGCGGCTCGGCCTCGACCGACTCGGCCCCGGCCTCGGCGGACCGGCCGGAGTGACGAGCGATCAGACCCTCGGCGACGGCGTCCGCGACGACCCGGGTCAGGAGCGTGACCGAACGGATCGCGTCGTCGTTGCCGGGGATCTGGTAGTCGACCAGGTCCGGGTCGCAGTTGGTGTCGAGGATCGCGACGACGGGGATGCCCAGCTTGCGGGCCTCGTCGACGGCGAGGTGCTCCTTGTTCGTGTCGACCACCCAGACGGCGGACGGCACCTTGACCATGTCCCGGATGCCGCCGAGCGTCTTGGCGAGCTTGTCCCGCTCGCGACGCATGATCAGCAGCTCCTTCTTGGTGTACGCGCTGCCCGCGACGTCCTCGAAGTCGATCTCCTCGAGCTCCTTGAGGCGCTGGAGCCGCTTGTTGACCGTCGCGAAGTTGGTGAGCATCCCGCCGAGCCAGCGCTGGTTCACGTACGGCATGCCGACGCGTGAGGCCTGCTCGGCCACCGGCTCCTGGGCCTGCTTCTTGGTGCCGACGAACAGGATGGTCCCGCCGTGGGAGACGGTCTCCTTGACGAACTCGTAGGCCCGGTCGATGTACGACAGGGACTGCTGGAGGTCGACGATGTAGATGCCGTTGCGCTCGGTGAAGATGAAGCGCTTCATCTTCGGGTTCCAGCGGCGGGTCTGGTGCCCGAAGTGGACCCCGCTCTCGAGCAGCTGGCGCATGGTCACGACGGCCATGGCACGTCCTTCCGGCACGGCCCGCTCGGAGCCGCGCTCTTGCAGGCGGGACACACCACGGCGGTCCCGCGTCCGGTTGTCGGCGGCGGTCGGGTGACCGGACGCCCCTGGTGCCATGCGGTGTCGAAGCCGGGGCCCCTGAGCGGACTCAGCGACATCCGGACCGTGCTCGGCACACGCTCCCGCCACCGGTGTCAACCGGTCGCCGCGGGAAAAGACGGCACGCGATGTCACCCGGCGGACCGGGCGCAACGAGCATCGTAGCGGACGACGGCGCGCCCGTTCACCCGTTGTCCACCGTCCGACCTCGCCACAGTCGTCCACAGCGCCGTCGGACCCGCGGCGGCGTGGCGGCACGGAGGGTCGACCCTGTCGGGGTGAGTACGGCACGAGAACCCTCTCCCTGCCCGCAGCATCGTGCCCCCGTGCCGCCACGACCTCCCGCCGGACGCGCGCCGTCGGGCCGGCGACGGCGCCGCGGCGTCGTCCTCACCCTGGTGCTGCTCCTCCCGGCCTGGGTGCTGCCGGCGTCGGCGGCCCGGCCCACGGCGCCACCTACCCCGACGGCGCCCGCCCCCGAGGAGGCGGGACCCCTCGAACGGCCACCGGTCGAGGGCGTGGTCGGCGCGAGGTTCCGCGCTCCGGAGCACCCGTGGAGCCCGGGTCATCGCGGGATCGACCTGGTGGCGTCCCCGGGCGACGTGGTGCGCTCGCCCGCGGCCGGTGTCGTGACGTTCGCCGACGTCGTCGTCGACCGTCCGGTGCTGACCGTCACCCACGCCGGTGGGCTGCGCTCCAGCCTGGAACCGGTCACCGCGACGGTCGACGTCGGCACTCCGGTCACGGCGGGCGAGGCGGTCGGCACGCTGGGACCGGGACCGGACCACTGCGCGGCCGGGAGCTGCCTGCACTGGGGCGTCCGGCGCGGCGATGTCTACCTCGACCCGCTGGACCTGCTCCCCGGCTCCGGGCCGGTGGTGCTGCTGCCGGTCACGAAGTCCGGACGCCGCGACCGACGGTTCAGGCGCGCTCGCTCTCCATGAGGGAGGTGCGCAGCCGTTGCATGGCCGCCGTGTGCATCTGGGAGATCCGCGACTCGGTGACACCCAGGACGCGCCCGATCTCGGCGAGAGTCATTCCCTCGTAGTAGTACAGGACCAGGACGAGCTTCTCGCGCTCGCCGAGCCGCTCGATGGCACGGGCCAGCAGGCGCTTGGTCTCCTGCGCCTCGACGTTCCCGGCGGGGTCGGGTGCCTCCGGGTCCTCGAGGGTGTCGATGAGGGTCAGCGAGTCCCCCCGCTCCGAGCCGAAGCCGATCAGGTCGTCCAGCGCTGCGACGTTGACCGTGGAGAGCTGGGTGAACACCGCGCGCAGCTCACCGACACCCATCTCCAGCCGGGCGGCGACCTCGTCCTCCGACGGCGAGCGGCGCAGCTCCCCCTCGAGCTCGGCGTACGCGCGGTCCACCGCACGTGCCTTGGTCCGCACCGAGCGCGGGATCCAGTCGATGGCGCGCAGCTCGTCGATGATCGCCCCGCGGATCCGGGACCCCGCATAGGTCTCGAACTTCACCGCCCGGTCGGTCTCGTACTTCTCGATCGCGTCGATCAGGCCGAACATGCCGTAGGAGACGAGGTCGGCCTGCTCCACCGAGCTGGGCAGCCCGGCACCGACCCGGCCGGCGACCATCGTCACCAGCGGTGCGTAGTGCAGGATCAGGCGCTCGCGCGCCCCCCGGTCACCGGTCTCCTTGAAGATGTTCCACAAGGACGTCACCGTGACGGCGTCCTCCGCGGCACCTTCCGTGTACGGGCGGGGTACGGCTCTCGCGGACCTCTCCGTGGTGGACATGGATCGGGTCTCGGCCTGAGCTGACATCGGCGACCTCTCAGGCTCGCGGGTGGGCTAGACGGTAGGACTGACGGAGCCGGTCGGCGCTGACGTGGGTGTAGCGCTGCGTCGTGGCGAGGCTCGCGTGGCCGAGGATCTCCTGGACGCTGCGCAGGTCGGACCCGCCCGCGAGCAGGTGGGTCGCGGCGGTGTGCCGCAGGCCGTGCGGAGCGATGTCCTCCACCTCGGCGGTACGAGCGGCACGGTGCACGATGCTGCGTACCTGGCGCTGGTCGAGCCGACGTCCGCGCACCCCGAGCAGCAGCGCCGGTCCGCTCGTGGCGGTCGCGAGCGCGGGCCGGCCCGCATCGAGCCAGCGACGCAGCGCGCGCCACGCCGGGCCGCCGAACGGCACCACACGTTCCTTGTCACCCTTGCCGATGACGCGCACGGTCTGCGCACCGTGGTCGACGTCGTCGACGTCCAGCCCGACCAGCTCACCGACGCGCACGCCCGTCGCGTACAGCAGCTCCAGGCACGCCCAGTCCCGCAGCGCGACCGGGTCGCCCGACGCCGCGGCCTCCCGCGCGGTCTCGACCAGCCGTGCCGTCGGTTCGACTCCCAGCGCGACCGGCAGGGCCGATCGGGGCGCGGCCGTGACCAACCTGAGCGACGGGTCGGTGTCGGTCCGACCGTCTGCCAACGCCCAGGCGTAGAAGGCCCGGACCGCGGCTCCGCGGCGGGCCACCGTCGCACGGGTGTAGCCCGCCGACACCATGGTGGCGAGCCAGCCGCGCAGCACCGTGAGATCGACCTGGTCCCAGTCGGCGCCGTGGCGACGGGCGTGGGCGATCAGGTGCCGGACGTCGCCGCAGTAGGCCCGGACCGTGTGCGCGGAGAGCCCCCGCGCGGCCCGCAGGTGCGTGCCGAAGGCGTCCACGACCTCGGTCACGGCTCGCGCCGGTGCGGTCGTGGCTTCGGGACACATGTCCCTACCGTGGCGTCTGAGACCAGGAGCCACAAGACGGCACACGCACACTTCACCCGGTAGTTGAATCCCAGACGAGGCAACTTGTACCGGTCTGTCCGCTTCGCCCCGTTTCGGATCATGTGCTCCGGTGCCATCACCCCCGCTCGAGCTCCGGTGCCGCCGCCCGGTCGTCCGCTCCACGCCGCCACCCGCTCGCCCCGCCGACCGCCAACCCGGCGAGCTCGAGCGCGCCGAGCGCCGCGCGGACCTCGGCGATGGTGAGCCCCGCCGCTCGCGCCACCGACTCGGTCGGCGCCGGTCGACGCACCGGCAGCGCGTCGAGGGTGCGCCGCGCCTCCTCCGGCAGGCCGTCCCCGGGACGTCCCTCCACCGTCGGCTCGCGGACCAGGTGCTCCCCGGCGCGACCGGCCAGCTCGAGCACCTCGGCGACGTCCGTCACGCAGACGGCCGACCCTTCCCGCAGCAACCGGTGGCACCCGGCCGACGACGCCGAGGTCACCGGTCCGGGCACGGCACCCACCGGTCGCAGCAGGGCTGCCGCACGGGACGCTGTGCTCAACGCCCCCGAGCGCCACGCCGCCTCGACGACGACGGTCGCGGCCGATCCCGCCGCGATGAGCCGGTTGCGCTGCAGGAACCGCGACCGCGTCGGCACGCTGCCGGGCGGTACCTCGCTGACCACCGCCCCTCCCGAACCGACCACCGCCTCCAGCAGACGACTGTTCCCGGCCGGGTAGAGCCGGTCGACACCGCCGGCGAGGAACGCGACCGTGGGACCGTCCGCCGCGAGCGCCGACCGGTGAGCGACGGCGTCGATGCCGTAGGCACCGCCGCTGACCACCGCGCGTCCGTGGGCCGCGAGCCCGGAGGCGAGGTCTGCCGTGACGTGCTCCCCGTAGCCGGTGCACGCCCGGGCGCCGATGACCGCCACAGCCCTCGCGGTCAGCTGACCCAGGTCGGCCGTGCCGCGCACCCACAGGCATGGTGGTGCCGCGGCACCGAGGTCGTCCATCGCCGTCGGCCACCCGGGCTCACCTGGCACCAGCAGCGTGCCGCCAAGGCGTTCGAGGACCCGGAGCTCGCGACGGGGGTCGAGCGTGTCCAGCCTGGTCGCCCAGCGCTCCGCCGACCGCGTCAGCCGCCGGGAGACCTCGGGTGGCAGCGAGTCGTCCGGGGCGGCGGGGCTCGCGCCCCGGTCCGCGTAGCGGAGCCAGTCGAGCGCGTCCACCGGCCCCCACGCGGCCAGCAGCGCGCCGGCGACCGGGTCACCCGGCTCGATCAGCCTGCTCCATGCCGCCCGGGCGAGCGCCGGGTCGGTGATCCGCGCCGGGCTCATGCGCCGACCTGCCCGCGGGTGCGCAGCAGCAGCGCCTGCCCGATCTCCCGCTCACCGGGCACGCCGACGTCGGCGAGGTCGGCGAGCGTCCAGGCCACGCGCAGCACACGGTCCGCGCCACGCAGGCTCAGCACACCGCGGTCCAGCGCGTCCTCCAGGCGGCGGCGAGCGCCCCGGGGGCCGCTGTGCTCGCGCAGCCACGAGCCGGGCACCTCGGCGTTCGTCCGCCATGGCGTGCCGTCCAGGCGCCGCCGGGCGGCCTCGCGCGCCCGCGTCACGCGTGCGGCGACCGTCGCCGTGGACTCCGGCTCCGAGCCGTCCAGACGGTCGGCCCGGGTGACCGGGAGCACCTCGATCTGGACGTCGACCCGGTCCAGCAGCGGCCCGGACAGCCGTGAGAAGTAGCGCCGCCGCTGCATCGGCGTGCAGGTGCACTCCAGCCCCTTGCCGACGGACCGGCCGCACGGGCACGGGTTCGCCGCCAGGACGAGCTGGAAGCGGGCCGGGTACCGGGCGGTACCACCCGAACGGTGGATCACCAGCTCACCGTGCTCCAAGGGCTGACGCAGCGTCTGGAGCACGCGTGGCGAGAACTCCGGCGCCTCGTCCATGAACAGCACGCCGCGGTGCGCCCGGGAGGCCGCCCCGGGGCGAGGCAGACCCGTACCGCCCCCGACCACCGCGGCCGGGGTCGCCGTGTGGTGGGGATCCTCGAACGGGGGCCGGCGCACCAGCCCACCGGTGGACCGGAACGTCCCCGCCACCGAGTGGATCGCCGTGACCTCGACCGCCGCGGACTCGTCCAGGTCGGGCAGCAGCCCCGGGAGCCGCGCCGCGAGCATCGTCTTGCCCGCCCCGGGGGGCCCGACCATCAGCAGGTGGTGGCCTCCCGCGGCGGCGACCTCCAGCGCCCAGCGCGCGTCCTGCTGGCCGAGCACCTCGGCCAGGTCCGGGGCGCGGGAGACGTCGTCGGCCTCGGGAGCAGGTCCGGTCCGTGACAGGACCGGCACGTGCTCGTCCTCCAGCTCGGCGCCGTACCGCCGGGCGACCTCGGCCAGACACTCGGCACCGAACACCTCGGCGCCGGGGACCAGTCGCGCCTCGGCGGCGTTCTCCCCGGGCACCACCACCTTCGTGCGTCCGGCGGCGACCGCCGCCGCGACCGCGGGCAGAACCCCGCGCACCGGCCGCAGTCGCCCGTCCAGGCCGAGCTCCCCGAGGTGGACGACGTCGGCCACGGGAGCCGGGTCGCAGACCCCCGCCGCGGCGAGCGTCGCCGTGGCCACGGCCAGATCGAAGCCCGACCCGGCCTTCGGCAACGACGCCGGCGACAGGTTGACCGTGATGCGCCGTTGCGGCCACCTGATCCCCGACGACGTCGTGGCGGCCCGCACCCGGTCCCGCGCCTCGGACAGCGAGGCGTCGGGCAGCCCGACCAGCGTGAACGCGGGCACCGAGGCCGCCAGGTGCGCCTCGACCTCCACGACGTGCCCGGTCAGGCCGACCAGCGACACCGCCAGGGTGCGTCCGAGCGCCATCACACGACGCCCGTCAGGTGCTCGACGTCCGCCGCCCCGCGACGGGAGGTGCGCACCGCGATCACGTCGATGCGCACGCTCGCCGGGTGCAGGTCGTGGGCGTCGAGCCACTGGGCGGCCAGCCGGCGCAGACGGGCCAGCTTGGCCGGTGTGACCGCCTCGGCCGGATGGCCGAAGCCGTCACCCGAGCGGGTCTTCACCTCGACGACCACCAGCTCGGACCCGTCGAGCGCGACGATGTCCACCTCACCGGACGGCCCGCGCCAGTTCCGGTCGACCACCTCCCAGCCGGCACGGGCCAGGTAGGACGCCGCGACGTTCTCCCCGTACCGCCCCACGGCGTCCTTGGCTCGCATACCACCACCTCCGCCACGACCCTGGCTGGTCGGCGGGGCGAGGAACGATCCGACCCCCGCGGGCTGTGCACCAGTGCGGATCGGGTAGGGCTGTGCACGAACCGGGGAGGTCGCGGAGCCCACCGGGGCACAACGGCCCGGGAGCCCAGGAGCCCAAGAGCCCGGGAGGCACGGGAGCCGCGGGAGAAGTGAGCGGCCCTACTGCTGGAACGCGCCGCCGTCGGACAGGTCGAGCTCCGCCTTGGCGAGCTCCTCGACGTTGACGTCCTTGAACGTGACCACCCGGACGGACTTCACGAAGCGGGCGGACCGGTAGACGTCCCACACCCACGCGTCGCCCAGGTTCAGCTCGAAGTACACCTCACCGGCCGCCGACCGCACCTGCAGGTCGACCTGGTTGGCCAGGTAGAAGCGACGCTCGGTCTCCACCACGTAGGAGAACAGTCCGACGACGTCCCGGTACTCGCGGTACAGCGCGAGCTCCATGTCGGTCTCGTAGTTCTCCAGATCCTCGGCACTCACCCGTCCATCATGGCCCATCGCAGCGCACCGTCGACCTCGGACGCGGGCTGCGCACCGGGAGGCGTGGTCGCGACGCCCTCGTCCGGATCCAGCACCGAGGCGTCACCGGTCCCGGGCAGCCGCCAGCTGCGGCGGTGCACCGGACTGGGGCCGAGCAGCCGTAGGGCATCGAGATGACCGGGGGCGCCGTACCCCTTGTTCTCGTCCCAGCCGTACGCCGGGTGGTCATCGGCGAGCCCGACCATCAGCGCGTCGCGCTCGCACTTGGCCAGCACGCTCGCGGCCGCGACCGAGGCACACGCCCGGTCGGCCTTGACCTTGGTCTGCACCCGGGGTACCCGGGGTACTCCGCCGAGCACGCCGGAGCCCGACGACGGGATCTCGAACGCGGAGACCTCCGGCTCGAACAGCTCTCCCTGCGCCGGCGGGGTGAGCCAGTCGTGCGACCCGTCCAGCAGCACGAGGTCCACCTCGACGCCGAGCAGCTCGAGCGCTCTGGTCCCGGCGAGCCGCAGCGCCGCGATGATGCCCATCGCGTCGATCTCGGCCGGACCGGCATGGCCGACGGCGCGGGCCACCCCCCAGCGCAGCAGCGCGGGCCGCAACCGCTCGCGCGCCGCCGCGGTCAGCAGCTTGGAGTCGGCCACCCCCCGCGGGCAGGTGCGCGTGGTCAGGTCGACGGCGACCGCCCCCACGCTCACCGGACCGGCGAGGGCACCGCGGCCGACCTCGTCCATGCCGACCACCACCCGCGCACCGCCACGCAGCAGCGAGCGCTCGTACCGCAGGTCGGGACGGGACGGGGTCATGATGCGGGGCTCATCTCGACGAGCTCACCTGCTCGCTCGACCCGACCCGCCGGGTTCGGGAACCTCCGCGAAGGTGGACCCGGGGTTGCGCAGCAGTCCCCACCGGTCGGCCGGCCACACGGTCACGAAACCCACACCCACGACGTTCGACACCGGCACCGAACCTCCCCCTGGCCTGCCCTGCTGGTAGCGCGAGTCCTGGGAGTTCTGGCGGTTGTCCCCCATCACCCACAACGCGCCGTCGGGCACGGTGACCGAGAACTCCAGCTCGCTGGGCACCGAGCCCGGCGCGAGGTAGGGCTCGTCCAGCGCGACCCCGTTGACCATCACCCGGCCCTCGGCGTCGCAGCACTCGACCGTGTCCCCGGACGTGCCGATCACCCGCTTGATCAGGTGCTCGCCCGAGTCGTGCGGCAGCAGCCCGACGAAGGTGAGCGTCGCGTCCAGCGCCCGTCGCAGCGCCGACGGCTCCTCCTCGTTCTGGTCCGGCAGCCAGCCGCCCGGGTCCTTGAACACGACGATGTCGCCGCGGTGCACGTCGAACGGCCCCGGCGCGAGCTTCGTCACCAGCACGCGGTCCCCGACCAGGAGCGTGTCCTGCATCGACCCGCTGGGGATGAAGAACGCCTGGATCAGGAAGGTCTTGATGAGCAGCGACAGGGCCAGCGCGCTCACCACGATGATCGCGGTCTCGCGCAGCCAGCCACCGAACCCGGTCCGTGAGCGCGTCCCGTCCGGCCGCCGACGGTGCCGGTCCCCAGCAGCCCCGTGATGGGCGGGCTCAGGCCGAGCGTGTTCTGCCTGCGCGTGCTCGCGCTGAGCACGTTGGTACCGGACGTGCCCGCGACGGGCGGCGGGCTGCGCACCGACGTCGGGTTCACCGAGGCGTTCGGGGCCGGCGAGGTCGGGCGTCACGGTTCCACTCTGCCACGGCTCCGCGCGCCGGGCCGTCCTCGTCCGGACACGCCGACGGGCGGCGCCCCGCAGG
>CAYQFJ010000043.1:0-11471 GCA_964416715.1 uncultured Actinotalea sp.
CGTGCCTGAGCAACGTGCTGCGTCTGGAGACCTACGTCGCCGACGCCGAGCGTGATGGCGACTCCGACCTCGCCGACTTCTTCCGGCGGGCCCAGGCCGAGAGCCGCAAGGGAGCCGAGCAGGGCAAGAGCATGCTCGCCGGCCGGCTGCGCTGAACGGGTCGAGGCAGGAGCCAGCCATGACCGACCGTCCCGCCCAGCAGCAGGAACCGCCCGGTCTGACCGGCCCGATGCGCCCTCAGCCCGACCACGGTGAGCACAGCTATGTCGGCTCCGGTCGGCTGGACGGCGAGCGGGCGCTCATCACCGGTGGCGACTCCGGCATCGGCCGCGCCGTGGCGATCGCCTTCGCCCGTGAGGGCGCCGACGTCGCCATCAACTACCTGCCCGTCGAGCAGGAGGACGCCGAAGAGACGGCGCGCTGGGTGCGGGAGGCGGGCCGCACCTGCGCGCTCGTCCCGGGCGACCTGCGTGACGAGCAGCAGGCGCGTGGCATGGTGCGCACCGCCGTCGAGCAGCTGGGCGGCCTGGACGTCCTGGTGAACAACGCCGGGTACCAGATGGCTCGCCGGGACGCGTTCGAGGACGTGACCACGGACGACCTGGACGCCGTCATGAAGACCAACCTGTACGCGCTGGTCTGGGTCACTCAGGAGGCTCTGACGCATCTCGGCGAGGGGTCGGCGATCGTGAACTGCTCGTCCATCCAGGCGTACCAGCCGTCCGAGTCGCTGATCGACTACGCGTCGACCAAGGCGGCGATCAACAACATGACGGTCAACCTGGCCTCCGAGCTGGGGCCGCGGGGCATCCGGGTCAACACCGTGGCGCCGGGCCCGATCTGGACGCCGCTCCAGCCGGCCACCCAACCGCCGGAGAAGATCGAGAAGTTCGGGAACGACACACCCCTGGGTCGCCCGGGGGAGCCGGCAGAGGTCGCCCACGCGTTCGTGTTCCTCGCCTCGCCGACCACCGGTTCCTACGTCTCCGGGACGGTGCTCGGCGTCACGGGCGGCAAACCGGTCTTCTGAGCCGATGTGTGCCCGGTGCCGGCGCCGCCCCATGCACCGTGCTACCCGCTACCCGCCGAGCGCGTACGGACCGCGGCCGCGAGCGTCTCCTTGGGCTGGGTCAGCTTCGTCAGGCCGGTCGCGACGAAGGCGACGGCTACCGCCCACCGCCTACTGCGTCGCGACGTCCTTGAACGCGACGTTCGAGGGCAGCTCGAAGATCGACGTCGGGCCGGTGTAAGGCACGCAGTCGGTCGAGTGCGCACGCACGTCCTCGGCGGACTCCGCCACGAGGTAGGACTCACCGTCCGCCGGGTAGCGCGCACCCTCGCGCTGACCCTCCGCCCACGCGTGCGCCCGACCGTCGTACAGAAGAATGTGCGTGGCGCTTCCGTCGGGCGCCTCGCCTTCGAACCGCATCCGCTCCGGTCCGTCGAGGTAGATGGTGCCGGACACGGTCTCGTTCGCGAAGCTGCACTCGACCGGGGTCGTGCCCTGGAGTCCCTGCTCCAACGGCGTCCCGGGGTCCTCCTCCTGCGTCGGCGCGTGCGTCTCGGCTTCGGCGTCCTGCCCCTCGGTGTCGTCCGAAGGGCTCTGGGACGACGTCGCGCCCGCTGCCGTGGGCTTCTCGGCGTCGTTCTCGGTGCCGTCGGCCGCGCACGAGGCCACTCCCACCACCAGCAGCGGCACGAGGCAGCCGGTGGCCAGTCGACGCCGGGCGGTCGCGGACCATGCGCCGGTGGTGGCAGTCGGGTTGCCGCGAGTGTCGAGATGCATCATCTGATCCGCTCCTTCGTGCCGCCTCGGCTTCGCCCAAGGTCTGGTGGTGCCTACCACCGCAGCAGGCTCGACTCACATCCGGCTCACAGAGGATCCGGCACCACCCGGGGAGGTCCGTTGAGTCGAGGCCGTGCGCTGGATACCGTCGGTGGCGCGCGTGGGCACCTGCAGTGCTGCGCTCGCGGTGTTTGACGACGCCGTCGGCCACCGTGTCGAAATCGGCGCCCTCCCGTTCGACGTACCCGTGAGACGCCCGGCAACCGGCCGCGGCGACGTCTGAAGGAGACAGTCATGAAGGTCATGGTCATGATCAAGGGCACCGGTGCGGACGAGGGCAAGATCGCCCCCACCGAGCAGATGTTCCTGGAGATGGGGGCCTACAACGAGGCGCTCGCCGCGGCGGGGATCATGCTCGACGGCGACGGTCTGCGCCCGAGCTCGGCCGGTGCCAAGGTGGTGTTCGAGTCCGGCGAGGTGTCGGTCGTGGACGGGCCCTTCACCGAGGCCAAGGAGGTCATCGGTGGGTACTGGATCTGGCAGGTGCGCTCGCTCGAGGAGGCGATCGAGTGGGCCAAGCGTTGCCCGACCGACCCCGGGCTGGGCGCGCGTCAGGTCCTTGAGATCCGTCCGTACGCGGAGCTGGAGGACTTCGGCGACGCCTACACCCCCGAGGTGCGCGAGCGCGAGGAGCGCCTCGCCGCCCAGCTCAAGACCCAGAACCCCACCACCTGACCAGCACCCACCCTTCCCCCTGCTCGCCCCCCTCCCGTAGCGTCCGAGGATCTCCCGGCTATAGGCCAGTGATCCTCGGACGCTACGGCAACGAGGGGATGGGAGGGCAAGAGGACAGGGCAAGAGGAGAGGGTGTGGGGGCGAGTGGTGGGTGATGTGGGGCGGACGATCGACGCGGTGTGGCGGATCGAGTCACCGCGGCTGATCGCCACGCTCACCCGCCTGGTGCGCGACGTCGGGCTGGCCGAGCAGCTCGCCCAGGACGCGTTCGTCGTCGCGCTCGAGCAGTGGCCGCAGCGGGGTGTCCCGGACAACCCCGGGGCCTGGCTGATGACGACCGCCAAGCACAAGGGCATCGACCTGATCCGCCGCGAGCGGTCCCAGGAGGAGAAGTACGCCCGGATCGCGGCTGACCTGGCGGCGTCGGGCACCTCGACCGGTGGTGCCTCCGGTGCCTCGGCCACGGCCGAGGGCCCGGCCGACGACGACCTGCTCGCGCTGGTGTTCACGGCCTGCCACCCGGTGCTGCCGCGGGAGGGGCGCGTGGCCCTGACCCTGCGGCTGCTCGGCGGGTTGACCACCGAGGAGATCGCCCGGGCGTTCCTGGTGCCGACGGCGACCGTGGGTCAGCGGATCTCCCGCGCCAAGCGCACCCTCGCCGAGGCGCAGGTCCCGTTCGAGGTACGTGACGACGAGCTCGCCGAACGGCTCGGTGGCGTGCTCGAGGTCGTCTACCTGGTGTTCAACGAGGGCTATGCGGCGACGTCGGGGGAGGCGTGGGTGCGACGGGAGATCGCCGAGGAGGCGATGCGGCTCGGCCGGATGCTGGCCGGGCTCCTCCCGCGCGAGCCGGAGGTGCACGGGCTGGTCGCCCTGATGTCACTGCAGGCGGCGCGCTTCGCGGCCAGGACCGGACCGGACGGCCAGGACGTCCTCCTGGAGGACCAGGACCGCAGCCGGTGGGACCGCACGCTCATCGCCCACGGGACGGCGGCGCTGGGCCGGGCCTCGCGGCTGGGCCGTCCGCTCGGCCCGTACGCGCTGCAGGCGGCGATCGCGTCGTGCCACGCGCGTGCGCCCCGCTTCGAGGACACCGACTGGGAGACGATCGTCGCGCTCTACGACGCGCTGGTCGCCCTGACCCGCTCACCGGTCGTCGAGGTGAACCGGGCGGTCGCGGTGCTGCACGCGGACGGACCGCAGGCAGCGCTGGCGGCCCTCGACGCGATCACCGACCAGCGGGTCGAGAGGTTTCACCTGGCCGGTGCCGTGCGGGCGGAGGCGCTGAACCGCCTGGGGCGGTTCGCCGAGGCCGCCGCGGTCCTGGAACGGGCCGCGGACCGGGCACCCACCCGTCGGGAACGCGACCTCCTGATGGCGCGTTCGGCCGCAGCCGCGGCGCGGGCGGACGGCTCGGACGGGCGCGCCGACGCACCGGCCGGAGGCCCAGTCAATACATGATCTTCAGTTTGACCTGGTGCCCCCGGGCGTGCACACTGGTTCCTGACAGTGCGCACCGCCTGCCCCCTGCGCGGTGCGCACTGTCTCTATGTCTGGCCCCCTCCGCCTCCCGCCCTGTGGCGGGGCCCCGTGGCCACACATCCCTGGGCCGGGTCGGGCCTCGTGCGGCGTGCCGAGCCGCTCACGGCGCCGCGTGAGGTTAGCGTGCGCATGTGACCGCACCAGCTCCCATCGACGCCCCGGGCGCCGGGACGGTTGACGGTTCACCGGAGCCCTCCGGACCCGTCGCCGTGCCGCAGCACACGGCTGCCGAGCTCGCCGAGCGCGCGCTGCGGCAGTGGCGCGCCGCGCTGGTCGAGCGCGCCGGTGCGTCGGCCCTGGCGGACGTGGACCGGCTCGGGGAGGCGCAGCTCGACCTGTCCGCGGCGCACCCCTCCGGCATCGCCCAGCTCTTCGCCGGTCGGGCGACGCGGTTGTCGAACCTGGTGCGGGAGGGCTCGGCCGCAGCGGCCGCCCGACGCCGGGCACGCGCCGTGGCGGCGCTGGCCGAGGACCACGCCCAGCGGTACGGGATCGCCTCGGCGTTCCTGGCCATCGGGGTGGCGACCTGGACCGAGTCGTCGACCGAGCAGCCGGATGGGTCCGGCGGGGCCGATAGGGGTGCCGACGGGGGTGCAGACCGAGGTGCGGACCGGATCGACGCGCTCGCGGCCGCGACGGGCTCGGCCGCCCGGGCCGACGCCGGGCCTGGTGCCGTGGCCGGTACCGGGACGGAGGACCAGCCCGACACCGACTCGACCGCCGCCGACCCGCACGTCCGCACGGTGCACGCACCGGTCCTGCTCCGCCCGGTTGCGGTCCGTCCGCGAGGCCGCGGCGAGAGCGACTACGACCTGCAGCTCGAGGCATCCCTGGAGGTCAACCCGCTGCTGGCGAGCGCGCTGCGCGGTCGCGGCGCCCTGCTCGACCCGCACGCCCTCGCCCGCGGCACCTTCACCGCGGGGGGCTTCGACCCGCGACCCGCCCTGGAGCGGCTACGTGCTCTCGGAGCCGCGGTGCTTCCCGACTTCGCCCTCGAGGAGCGGCTGCTGGTCGGCACCTTCGTGCATCCGGAGCAGGTGCTCGTCGACGACCTCGACACCCTCGGCGAGTTGGCCGGGCAGCACGAGGTGATCACCGCCCTGGCCGGCGATCAGCGGTCGGTCGACGCGCTGGCCCACCCGTTCCCGCCGGCCCTGCGCGGTGACCGGCCGCTGGACCAGGAGCGCGGCGTCGGCGATCTCGACCCCGCCCAGACGTACGTCCTGGACGTGCTGGCCGCCGGGCACCACGTCCTCGTGGACGCCCCCGCGGGCAGCGACGTGGCGGCCACCGTCGCGGCCGTGGTCGCGGAGACCGCCGCCGCGGGTCGCACCGTGCTGTACGTCGCCGGCCACCGTCGCGCCTCGCGGGCCTTGACCGACCGGCTCGAGGAGCTCGGCCTGGGCGACCTCGTGCTCGACGTCGCCCCGGACCCGGACTGGCGGGCCGAGGCGGGCCGTCGGCTGCTCGGGGCCATGACCGGTGAACCGGTCACCACCGACATCGAGAAGATCGCGATCGTCCAGCGCGAGCTCATCGACCGGCGTCGCCGTCTGCACGGCTACATGCACTCGCTGCACGTGCGGCGGGAGCCGTGGGGCGTGTCCGCGTACGACGCGCTCCAGGCGCTGGCCCGGCTCACCTCCGACCGTCCCGGACCGCGCACCACCGTTCGGCTCAGCACCCCGGTCGCCGAGGCGCTCGACGGCGAGCGGCGCGCGCAGGCGGTCGCGGACCTGGTACGCGTCGCGGGGCTGGGTGCGTTCTCGGCGTCGGCGTGGTCGAGCCCCTGGTACGGCGCCGACCTGTCCACCGCCGCTCAGGCGAACGCGGCAATGGCCCGCATCGACCACCTGCTGGACGACGCCCTGCCGCGGCTCGAGGAGCAGGTCGCCCGGGTCGCCGACACCACCGGGCTGATCCGCGCCGCGACTCCCGCGCAGTGGACCGAGCAGCTCTCGATGCTTGGCGGGGTCCGCGACGCGCTGGACGTGTTCCGTCCCATCGTCTTCGAGCGCTCCGCGGCCGACCTGGTCGCCGCGACCGCCCCGGCCGCCTGGCGCGAGCGCGAGGGCGTCGAGATGAGCCGGATGGTGCGTCGTCGGCTGCGCCGGCAGGCCAAGGACATGCTCCGGCCCGGACGCCCGGTCGACGACCTGCACGCCGCGCTGGTCGACGTGCAGGAGCAGCGCAAGGTGTGGCAGGAGCACTGCCCCGCCGGCGGGTGGCCGCAGATCCCGCCCGGGCTGGCCGCGATCGAGGCGGACCACCGCGCCGTCACCGAGGACCTCGAGTCGCTCTCCGCGGTGCTCGGCGGCACGTCGCTCGGTGGCGACCTGACGGGGCTGACGTGGGAGGAGCTGCGGGTCCGGCTCGGCCGGCTGCGCGAGGACCGCAGCGCCCTGGAGACCCTGCCGGAGCGCACCGCACTGGTGCGCAGCCTCGACCGACGTGGTCTGGGTGACCTGCTGGCGGATCTGGCTGACCGGCAGGTCTCCTCCGTCCTGGTCGGCGCGGAGCTCGAGCTCGCGTGGTGGAGCACGGTGTTCGAGGCGATCCTGCGCGAGGACGAGGTGCTCGGCCGGTACGACGGCGCGGCGCTCGCCCGGCTGGTCGCCGAGTTCCGGACGCTGGACGCCCGGCACGTGGCCGACCGCGCCAGGCTCGCGCACGCCGCCGCGGACGACGCCTTGCGCACCCGGCTGCGCCAGGCGGACGAGCAGGGGCAGGAGCTCTTCGGCGAGGTGATCGAGGACCGGTTCACCAGCCACCGACTCGCCGTGGAGCGTTACCCCGACGTCGCCCGGCACCTCCGGCCGTGCCTGGTGGCCTCACCGATGCTCGTGCCGCACCTGCTGCCGCCCACCCGCACCGAGGACCTGGTGGTGCTGGACGCGGCCGGGCACCTGCCGATCGAGACGGTGATCGCGGCGCTGGCCCGCGGGCGTCAGGTGATGGTGGTCGGCGACACGCTCAGCGCCTCCGGCACCGCCCTGGCCGCGCTCGGCTCGGTGCTGCCGTCGGTGACCCTGCACGCGGACGCGTCCCGTCGCGACCCGCACCTGACGGCCTTCCTCGCCGAGCACGGGTACGACGGGCGGCTGGTCGCGACCCCGGTGCCGGCGACCACCTCCCTGCTGCGGCTCGACCTCGTGGACGGCACCGGGATGCCCGGGCCCGACGGGGTGGTGGAGTCCACCGACGGGGAGGTCGCGCACGTGGTCGACCTGGTGATCGAGCACGCGCTGACCCGGCCCACCGAGTCGCTGGCCGTGGTCACCGCGTCGGCGGTGCACGCGAGCCGCGTCCGCGAGGCCGTGATGGCCGAGGTCCGGGACAACCTGGCCCTGGAAGTCTTCTTCCGCCCCGACCAGCCGGAGCCGTTCGCCGTCGTGGAGATGGGGGCGACCCAGGGACTGAGCCGGGAGGCCGTCATCGTGTCCCTCGGCCTGGGCCGGACACCGCACGGGCGGGTGCTGCACCGGTTCGGCACGCTCGGCGAGCCCGGTGGCGCCGGGCGGCTGCTGGAGACCCTCGGCTCGACCCGCCACCGGCTGACCGTGGTGTCCTGCTTCGGGGCCGAGGACCTCGACGAGGAACGGTTGCGCGCGCCCGGCGCCCGACTGCTCGCCGACCTCCTGGCACTGGCCGGTCGGCCGCCGGAGCCGGGGGTCGGCGCCGAGGCACCGCGGGTCTCGGGAGCCGAGCCGGACCGCCTCGTGCTCGACCTCGCCGAGCGGCTGTGGCGTCGCGGGCTGCTGGTGGACCTCGACCACGGCGTCACCGACGCGCGGATCCCGCTGGTCGTCGGCCACCCCGACCTCCCGGACGAGATGCTGGTCGCGGTCCTGACCGACGACGCGGCGTACATCGACGAGCCCAGCGTCCGCGTCCGTGACCGACAGGTGGCCGAGCGGCTCGAGCGGGTGGGCTGGTCCGTGGTCCAGGTCTGGTCCGCCGCCGCCTTCCTCGACCCGGCCGGCGAGGCCGAGGCGATCTACGCCGCGACCCTGGAGGCCTGCGCGCGGCGTACCGCCGAGCGGGAGGCCCAGCGGGGTGCGCGCCCGCCCGACGCCGCGGACGTGCGCCCGGTGGACGCCTCACCCGAGGATGCCGTGCCCGACGACGTCGCTCTGCCGGGCGGTCCGCACGCCGATGACGTGCCCGGTTCGCCACCGTCCGGCCGGGGCACGCGGCCGGACGTGGAGCCGGGCCTGCCGGTCAGCGCCTACAGCGACGACCAGCTCGACGACGTCGCACGGTGGCTGGTGTCGGACGGCGTGCAGCGGGACGCCGGTGAGCTCGCCGACGCGGTCCGGGCGGACCTCGGCATCGTCCGGCGCGGGGCGCGGATCGACACCGCGGTGGACGGCGCCGCCCGCAGGGCCCTGGACGCGCTGGGTGGCGGGCGGGACCGCGGATGACTCCCGGGCGTCACGTCGACGACACGACCCCGCCGGACGGCCCACCCCGGACCGCACCCGGAGCTGCCGGTCGCCGTCGGGCTCCGGAGCAGATCGAGAACACGACCGAGCAGACGGAGCAGACGGCCGGGCAGCCGAGGGAGCACACGACCGAGCAGACCACCCCGCAGACGGGCTCGGTGCTGCCGAACCGCAGCAAGGACGACGTCGACGCCGCGTGGGGCGACGCCGACGGCGGCTGGAACGACGACGAGCGCTTCCTGCGCGAGGTACCCCCGCACTGGTGACGCGCCGGCGTCGTCACCGGCTCCGGAAGCCGACACCCCTCGTCGGCCGGACCGTCGGGGTCAGATCTCCCTGCGGGCGGCGAGCAGGTCGCGGATCTCCTGCAGGAGCAGCACGTCCTCGGCGGGTGCCTCGGGCTCGGGCTCGACGCCGGCCTTGCGCCGCTCGGCGAGCCTGTTCATCGGCAGCACGACGAGGAAGTACACGGCCGCCGCGATGAGCAGGAAGTTGATCACGGCTCCGATGATCGCGCCGATGCTGAACTCGGCGTTGTTGATCGTGAACGCCCACAGCCCGGTCAGGTCGGGCTGGCCGACGATCGCCGCGATCAGTGGGTTGATGAAGTTGTCGACCAGCGAGGTGACCACCGCGCCGAACGCGGCGCCGATGACCACCGCGACCGCCAGGTCGACCACGTTGCCGCGCATGATGAAGTTCTTGAATCCGTCGATCACGTCGCCTCCTCGTCCGTCGTCGCACGAGCGTGCGTCGACACGGATCCTTGCACCACCGGCCGCGTCGCACCATGGCGCGCCGGAAGCGGTCTCCGCGGGGGCCCGCGGCGGTGCGGTGGAGGTCACGGCACGAGGACCGCCCCGAGCGCCTCGTGGACGGTGACCGAGGCGAGCCGACGCCCCTCTGCGGGGGTGACCGCGACCACGGTCACCGGGTCGTCCTCCTCGATCGACCGGACCAGCCCGCCCGACCCCGGTCCGGACGCGTCGTCGGGTCCGCCCGCCCCGTCCACGTCGAGCACCAGTGCGCCGTGCGCGAGGGTAACCGGTTGTGGGCCCGGCGTGTGAGCCGACGACGGGCCCGATGACGAACCCGGCGTCGTCCCGGCGACTGCGTCCGGTACCCGGAGGTCCGCGGAGCCGGCCGACCCGGAGCCGTCGGCGGGGGCCACCAGGTCGATGCGGTCCCCGGGGCGCAGGAGACCGGCGGTGCCCGAGGCGCTCAGCCGGACCGGCACGATCACCGCTCCTACCGGAGGGGTGATGGCGAACCTCTCGCCGGCGAGCAGTGCCGTGGCCAGCACCGTGCCCGCGGACAGGTCGAGGGCCGTGCGCCGGCCGAGCGCGTCGTCGTCGGCTCGCAGCGCGTCGTCGGGCACGAGGTGCGGAGGGAAGCGAGCGGTCCGCAGGTCCGTCGCGGACAGCGGGATGCCCGCGGGGACGTGGTGCGCGGTCACGATCACCTCGACGGTCGGCGGCGGAGGTGGTGCCAGGGCGCGCACCACCCCCAGACCCACCAGCAGCGCCACGCCGCCGGCCAGGAACGGTCGTGCGTGCCACAGCAGGATGCGCAGCCGGAGCAGGGCTGTCCGTTCGGCGGGGTGTGGCACGTCCCGACGCTAGGCGTCGTCCGCGCTGCTCCGGCCCAGAGCCTCGGCCGGCTGTGGACCCGCGTGCCGGGCGCGGGGCTGTGCAGCCTCAGGGGGTGGCGTCCCGCGGACGGCTCAGCTCTTCGCGGCCCCCGAGGACGCGGTCGACTTCGCCGTGGAGGACGACGCGGCCGATCCCGCCGTGCCGTTGCCGGACGACGAGCTCGACGAGCCGTTGCCCGCGGAGCCGGCGCCCGAGGAGCCGGCGCCCGAGGACGAACCCGCACCGCCGTCGGACCCGGACCCCGTGCCGGACCTGCCGTTCTTCGCGGCACCGTTCGACGTGGAGGAGCCCGAGGTCACCTTGGCGTCCTTGCGGGCGTCGTTGCGGTAGAAGCCGGAACCCTTGAAGACCACCCCGACGTTGCCGAACACCTTGCGCAGGGCGCCCGTGCACTCGGGGCAGGTGGTGAGCGCGTCGTCGGTGAACGACTGCTGGATGTCGAACGCGTGACCGCACTGGGTGCACCGGTACGAGTAGGTCGGCACTGTTCCTCCACAAAGGACGGGTCCGTCCCGGGCGAGCACTTGGCACTCGCCCGTTCCGAGTGCCAATCCTACGCCCCTCCGGGTGTTGATCATCCAATTCGCCGTACACGACGAGTTGCATGATCACCGACGAGTTGCATGATCAGCGACGAGTTGCATGATCAGCGGCGAGTTGCATGATCAACACCGGGGGGAGGGGTGCGGCGGATAGGGTCGGGGGGTGCCTCGTCGTCGTGCCCTGCGTCTGCTCGTCGGTGTGGCGGCGGTGCTCGTGCTGGTCCTGGTGGCCGGCGCGATCGCGGTGACGACGGTGATCCGCCGGCCGTTGCCCGGCCACAGCGGGGCGGAGGCCCTGCCGGGACTGACCGCGGAGGTCACCGTCCTGCGCGACGCGCGCGGGGTCCCCAGCATCTACGCCGCCGACGCCGAGGACCTGTTCCGCGCCCAGGGCTACGTGCACGCGCAGGACCGGTTCTTCGAGATGGACTACCGCAGGCACGTCACCGCCGGCCGGCTGTCCGAGCTGGTCGGTGCGAACGAGGAGGCCCTGGCCGCGGACAAGGTGATCCGCACCTTCGGCTGGCGGGACGTCGCCGAGGCCGAGTGGACGATCCTCGACCCGCAGACGCAGGCGTACCTGGTCGCCTACGCCGAGGGGGTCAACAGCTATCTGGCCCGCCGTGACCTGGACACCCTCGCGGTGGAGTACACGGTCCTGGGCCTGCAGGTGGACCTCGACCGTCCCGAGCCCTGGGACCCGGTGGACTCCCTCGCCTGGCTCAAGGCGATGGCGTGGGATCTGGGCAGCAACGCGTCGGAGGAACTC
>CAYQFJ010000043.1:11481-18280 GCA_964416715.1 uncultured Actinotalea sp.
AAGGGCAACTACGACGACGAGCTGGCCCGCGCGGCGACCTACTCGACCGTACGCGACGTCGACCTCGTGGAGGAGCTGTTCCCGCGCTACCCGGAGGACCGCAACGCGCCGATCCTCACCGAGGAGGACCTCGCGGCGGCCGCCGAAGGCGCGGAGCCGACGTCGGCCGTCGTGCCGGGCATGACGGGTACCGGCCTTGCCGCGCCCGACGTGCAGCAGGCGGTCGACTCCGCCCGGCGCGCGCTCGCGGCGGTCCCGCACCTGCTCGGCGAGGGGGAGGGCACCGGGTCGAACTCGTGGGTGGTCTCCGGCGAGCACACCGCGAGCGGCTCGCCGCTGCTGGCCAACGACCCGCACCTGGGGATCTCCGCCCCGGGCATCTGGTCGCAGGTCGGCCTCTACTGCACGACGGTGGGCCCGGACTGCCCGTTCACCGTCTCCGGGTTCGGCTTCGCCGGGCTGCCGGGCGTGATCATCGGGCACAACGACCACCTCGCCTGGGGCCTGACCAACCTGGGTGCGGACGTCACCGACTTCTACCTCGAGCGCACCGACCCGGACGCTGGCACCTACACCCGCGACGGCGAGCAGGTGCCGTTCACCACCCGCACCGAGGTGATCGAGGTGAACGGCGGCGAGGCGGTGACCCTGGAGGTCCGCTCCACCGAGCACGGCCCGATCGTGTCCGACGTGCTGGACCTCACCCGCGCCGCGTTCTCCCCGATGCCCGAGGGCAGGGGCGGTGGACGGGTCGAGATCTCGCTGGCGTGGACGGCGCTGCGCCCGGGACACACCGCCGACGCCATCTTCGCGTTCGCCCAGGCGAAGGACGCGGCCGACGTCGCCGCGGCGGCCAGGCTGTTCGACGTCCCCTCGCAGAACATCGTCTTCGCCACCACGGACGGGCACATCGGTTACCAGGCGCCGGGCAAGATCCCGATCCGTGCGCGGATCACCGACGGGCCGGTGCCCTCCGACGGGACCTGGCCGCAGCCGGGCTGGGACTCACGCTACGACTGGCAGGGGTTCGTCCAGCCGGAGCACATGCCCGCCGCGCTCGACCCGCCCGACGGCTACGTCGTGGCGGCGAACCAGGCGGTGACACCGGCCGGCGTCGGGCCGTACCTGACGTCCGACTGGGACTACGGCTACCGGTCCCAGCGGATCCGGGACCTGCTCGACGAGCTGATCGCCGAGGGCACCCCGATCGACGTCGGGACCATGGGCGCGCTGCAGACCGACGAGCACAACCCCTACGCCGACGTGCTGCTGCCGACCCTGCTCGGAGTACCGGTCGAGGACGACTTCGCCCACGACGGGGTGGAGCTGCTGGCGCAGTGGGACGGCGTGCAGTCCGCGGACTCGGCAGCGGCGGCCTACTTCGCCGCGGTCTGGAAGACGCTCCTGGAGCTGACGTTCTGGGACGACCTTCCCGAGGAGTACTGGCCCGGGGGTGGCAGCCGCTGGCTGGAGGTGGTCCGCGGGCTGCTGGAGGAGCCGGACAGCGTCTGGTGGGACGACCGCCGGACCGTCAACGTGGTCGAGAGCCGCGACGAGGTCCTGTCCCGCGCGCTGACCTCGGCGCGCCTCGAGCTCACGGTCGAGCTCGGCAAGGACGCCGACGACTGGCAGTGGGGACGGCTGCACACCGCGGCCCCCGAGCACCCGATCCTCGGCGGTCCCGGCGTCCCCGGCCCGGTGCGGATGCTGGTCAACCCGACGCCGGTGGCCACCGGTGGCGGCTCGTCGATCGTCAACGCGAACTCGTGGGACGCGGCGTCGGACTCGTTCACCGTCACGACGTCGCCGTCCATGCGGATGGTCGTCGACCTGGCGGACCTCGACGCGTCGACCTGGGTGACGATGACCGGGACGTCGGGACACCCCGGCAGCGCGCACTACGCCGACCAGCTCGGGGCGTGGGCCGAGGGACGGACGTTCCCGTGGCCGTTCTCCCCTCAGGCGGTGCGCGAGGCGAGCACCGCCGAGCTCACGCTGCGCCCGGCGTCGGACGAGGGTCCCTGACCCACCGCCACTCGGTGGGCGTCGCGGCGATGTTCACCGCGCGGTCGTGATCCTGCCTGGGCAGCGGGCGCGACTCGGCGTCGTACAGCTCCTCGGGGAAGACGAGCGCGACGACGCAGACGTCCGGCCGGGCGTGGGCCAGCACGCGGTCGTACCAGCCGCCGCCCTGCCCGAGGCGCCCGCCGGTGGTGTCCACGGCCAGCGCGGGGGCGACGATCGCGTCGGCCTCGGCCAGCGCCTCCGGGCCGAGGGTCGGGCCGCTCGGCTCCGGGGGGCGCCCGGGTGCACGGACCTGGAGGTCCTCGGTGGAGGTGTACAGCGCCCAGTCGCGCTGCAGCCCCGAGCCCAGGACCGGCAGCAGGATCCGGGTGCCGCGGGCCGCCAGGCGTTCGAGCAGCGGGACGGTCCCGGGCTCGTCGGCGCGCGAGACGTAGGCGGCGACGCACCTGGCCGACCGCACCTGTGGCAGGTCGCCGACCACCTGCGCGTAACCCTCGGCCGCACGGTTCCTCGCACGGGCGGTGAGCTTCTCGCGCTCTGCCCGGATCGCCTTGCGGAGCTCTTCCTTCGCGTCTGCGGAACCGAGTCCGGCAAGGCGCGCGGGATAGGGCTGGGCAACGCTGCTCATGGTCACATCATGGCAAAGAAATCCTCGACAATCGACCAGAAGCTCTCTAGCGTCCGAGGATCACTGGGCTATATGCCAGTGATCCTCGGACGCTACGGGGTGGGTGAGGGGCGGCCGGGTCCACGCGCGGCGGATAGCCTGCGGACATGAGCACCAGTCCCGTCACCACCGCCGTCATCCCCGCCGCAGGGCTGGGCACACGCTTCCTGCCCGCGACCAAGGCGATCCCCAAGGAGATGCTGCCCGTCGTCGACGTCCCCGCCATCCAGTACGTGGTCGAGGAGGCCGTGGCCGCCGGGCTCAGCGACGTGCTGATGATCACCTCTCGGGGCAAGGAGGCGATGGCGGACCACTTCGACGCGGCGCCCGAGCTCGAGGCGGCGCTGGAGGCCAAGGGGGACACTGAACGGCTCGAGGCGGTGCGGCACTCCAGCTCCCTGGCGGACCTCCACCTGGTCCGGCAGCGCGAGCCGCGTGGCCTGGGCCATGCGGTCCTGTGCGCCCGGGAGCACGTGGGCGAGCGCCCCTTCGCGGTGCTGCTGGGCGACGACATGATCGACGAGCGCGACCCGCTGCTGCCGCAGATGATCGCCGTGCAGCAGGCCCTGGGCGGCTCGGTGATCGCGCTGCTGGAGGTCGATCCCGCGCAGGTGCACCTGTACGGGTGCGCGGCGGTCGAGCCGCTCGGGCCGGACGTGCCTGCCGACCTGCCCGCCGCCAGCGGGCCGGGGATCGGCGAGACCGTGCGGGTGACCGGGCTGGTGGAGAAGCCGGACCCGCAGGACGCGCCCAGCAACCTCGCACTCATCGGGCGGTACGTGCTGGCCCCGGCCGTCTTCGACGTGCTGGACCGGACCGCACCGGGCCGTGGCGGCGAGATCCAGCTCACCGACGCGCTGGCCACGCTGGCCGACGTGCCGGCCGACCAGGGCGGTGGTGTGCACGGCGTGGTGTTCCGCGGCCGGCGTTACGACACCGGCGACCGGCTCGACTACATCAAGGCGGTGGTCCGCCTCGCCGTGGAGCGCCCGGACCTCGGACCCGACCTGCGGCGGTGGCTGGTCGACTTCACCGCGGACCTGCCGTGAGACGCGTCGGCGCCACCGGGTCCGGCACCCGACGACGCAGCCGCACGTGGCGGGAGGCGTGACCCGGCGATGAGGTCGGTCGCGGACCACCTGGCCGCGGTGATGGACGCGGCGCGCCCGGTCGCGCCGCTGGACGTGGTGCTCGCCGACGCCGACGGGTGCATCCTGGTCGACGACGTCGCCGCCCCGCGGGACGTCCCCGCGCTGACCGTCGCGGCCTGCGACGGGTACGCGGTGCGCGCGGCCGACGTCGGGATTCCCGGCCCGGGAGCGGTGCCCGACGTCGAGCTCCCGGTGGTGCACGACGCGCCGGTCACGTCCTCCTCGCCGCTGCGGCAGGTCCCCGGGACGGCGATCCTGGTCGCGAGCGGCGCGCCGCTGCCCGTGGGGGCCGACGCCGTCGTTCCCGTCGCGCGGACGGACCGCGGCCGCGCGCGGGTGGTGCTGCGTGGCGGCGTCGCCCCGGGCCAGAACCTGCGGCGCGCGGGCCGGGACGCGGCCGCGGGGGACGTCGTGCTGCACCGCGGGGTGCGGCTCGGGGCGCGGCACCTCGCGCTCGCGGCGGCGATGGGTCGTGGCCGCCTGCGGGTGCACCCGGCTCCGCGCGTCGTCGTGGTGCCGGTCGGGGACGAGCTGGTCGAGCCCGGCCGCGGACGCGACGGCGCGGTGGTGTTCGACGCCGTCGGCCACGCGCTCGCCGCGGCGGTGAAGGAGACCGGTGCCACGGCGGTGCGGGTGCCGCCGGTGCCGGACGACCGCAGCCAGCTGCGGGAGATCATCGCCGACCAGCTCGTCCGCGCAGACCTGCTCATCCTGACCGGAGGGCTCAGCGACGGACCGTGGGACACCGTGACCGACGTGCTCGCCCCGCTGGGTACGGTCCGGTTCGACCGGCTGGCGATGACACCGGGTGGTCGACAGGGGTTCGGCACCGTCGGTGGCGAGGACCACGAGCGGGCCCCGGGAGCGGCGGGCATCCCCGTCTTCGCGCTGCCCGGTCACCCGGTCGCGGCGCTCGTCGCCCATGAGGTCTTCGTGCGCCCGGCCCTTCGCGCGATGGCCGGTCACCAGGACCGGTTCCGTCCTTCGGTCCGGGCGGCGGCGGCCCGGTCCTGGGCCTCGCCGCCCGGACTGCGCCAGTTCGTGCCCGCCGTGGTCACCGGATCGCCGACCAAGGGCTATACGGTGACTCCCAGCGGGGTCCCGGACGACGGGTCGCCCGCCTCGCTGACGTCGCTCGCGAGCGCCAACGTGCTCGCCGTCGTCGGCGAGGAGACCGCGACAGTCCGTCCCGGAGACACCCTGGACTGCCTGGTGCTGGAGGGCTGATGGCGCGCGGATGGCCCGCGGAGCTGCGCGAGGGCGACGTCGTGCTGCGGCCCCTGCGCCGTCGTGACGGGGCCGCGTGGCTGACCCTGCGGCAACGAAACGCCGCCTGGCTGGACCCGTGGGAGGCCACGTCGCCCGAGCCGGTGACCGGACCGGCCCCGAGCTTCGCCGAGTACGTGCGCAACCTGTCCGCGCAGGCGCGGTCCGGGACGGCGCTGCCCTTCGCGATCGAGTACGCCGGCGAGCTGGTCGGTCAGCTCACGGTGGCGATGATCGGCCGTGGGTCGCTGTGCTCGGCCAGCATCGGGTACTGGATCAGTGAGCACGTCGCGGGCCGGGGCATCACGCCGACGGCGGTCGCGATGGCGATCGACCACTGCTTCGGGCCGGTCGGGCTGCACCGGGTCGAGGTCAACATCCGCCCGGAGAACGCCGCGAGCCTGCGGGTGGTGGCCAAGCTCGGGCTGCGCGACGAGGGACTGCGCGAGCGGTACCTGCACATCCAGGGCCAGTGGCGGGACCACCGGACCTTCGCGCTGACCACCGAGGAGGTCCCGGAGGGCATGGTGGAGCGCTGGCGACGGCGCCGAACCACATCGGTGTAGTTCCCGACCTCGTCGGGCGGCCGACACGCCGCACGCCTGCCGTTCCCCGGCGTCGGGCTCGCCTACCGTCGTGACGTGGACCAGACCGGCTTCGTGGCGATCGCCCTGGCCGGGCTGTGGATCGCGTACCTGGTGCCGCAACGGTTGCGGTACCGCCAGCAGCTCCTCGACTCGTGCGTCGAGGACAGGTTCTCCGGGGAGCTGCGGGTGCTGCGGGTGGCCGGTGCGTGGTCCGCGGCTCACGACGGGCGGGACGACGCCACCGGCCACGACGCGATCCGGTCCACCGGTCGGATCCACCCGGTTCGTGCGCTGCCGGGCCCGGAGACGACGACGCAGGGGCCGACCGCCGGACCCGAACGAGGAGGCAGGACCATGGATCGTCCGCACGCAGGCCGGGACCGTACCGTGGCCGACGCCGCACGCCACACCGCCGCGGAGCACGCCGCCCGGGCCGCCTACCTGGCCCGCCGTGCGGCAGCCGCGCGCCGTCGTGCCGCCCTGACCGGGGTCCTCCTGCTGGCCGTGCTCGCCGGCTGGGGCTCCGTCGCCGTGGGTGCGCTGGGGCTCGCCGCCGGCGTCGTGCCGAGTGCGCTCCTGGCCGGTGTCCTGGCGCTCGGCCGCCGCGCGGTGCTCGCCGGTGCCCGGGCCGACGCGCGCTGGGCCGCGGGCGAAGGGGCGAGGCCGCCGGCGGCCGACGCCGTGCGCGCGGCCCGGTCGGCGTCCGCGGTGCCCAGGGTGGTCGGTCGCGCGGTGCACCCGTCCGAAGCCACCACCGAGGTGATGGCCCGGCTGGGTGAGCGCCGGGACGCGACGGGGACCTCGTCCTCGTCGGCAGCGCCCGCTCGGGCCGAGCGGGGGCCGGCGGACACTGCGCCGGTGGCTGCCGGTCCGGACGCGGGCCGCGAGACTCCCGCCGAGAGGGCCGGTGCGACAGACGTCGGGGGCGGAGCCTCGACCGGACCGGTCGCCGAGGAGCCGTCGTCCACCTGGGTGCCCGTGCCGGTGCCGCGCCCCGCGTACACCCTCAAGCCGATGGCTCGCCGCCCCGAACCGGCGCCCCTGGTGCTCGACGAGGAGCCGGCGGACCGGATCGGAACCGCCGCCACGGACGTCGGTGCCAA
>CAYQFJ010000044.1:0-17387 GCA_964416715.1 uncultured Actinotalea sp.
ACCAGGTCACCGGGGACCGGGCCGAGCTGACCGTCCCTGGGTACGTCGTCGTCGGGTTGCTCTACCTGGGGGTCGCGGTGTGCATCGGCCTGGTCCGCCGCTGGGCCGAGGCCGCGCGGGAGGCAGACGAGACCGCGCGGGAAGCCGTCGGGCTGCAGCGGCAGCAGGAGCACGTCGCCGAGGAGCTGCGCACGGAGATGACCCGGCAGGAGGAGCGCGAGGTCATCGCGCGCGAGGTGCACGACACCGTCGCCCACCACCTCTCCCTGGTCTCGCTCCAGGCGTCGGCGCTGGAGGTGACGGCCTCCGGCGACGACGGCGAGATGCGGGAGGCAGCTCGGGCCATGCGGTCCGCCGCTCATCAGGCGCTGGAGGAGATGCGCGACCTGATCGCCGTGCTCCGTGACCCGCGGCCCCATGTCGTGGCCGGCGGGGCGCTGCGTGCCGGGCTGAGGCTGGGCGACCTGCCGACCCTCGTGGACACTGCGCGGGAGGCGGGGGCGCGCATCCGGGCGTCCGTCTTCGTGTCCGACGCCGACCGCGCACCGGCTGCGCTCAACCGCGCGGTGTACCGAATCGTCCAGGAGTCGCTCACGAACGTGCTCAAGCACGCGCCGGGAGCCGAGGTGGAGATCGACCTGCGGGCGGCACCCGGGGCGGGGGTGGACCTGCGGGTGGCCAACACTCTGCCCGTGGAGTCGCGGACGGTGCTCGAAAGACCCCCTGACGTCCAGGAAGGGTCCGGCACAGGCATCGGGCAAGGATCGGGCATCGGGGAAGGGTCGGGCATCGTGGGGATGCGCGAACGTGCTGTCCTGCTCGGCGGGACGCTCGACACCGGCGTCGAGGGAGAGGAGTTCGTCGTCGTCGCGCACCTGCCCTGGGCAGTCGTGTCGGACCCACCCCCTAGCATCGGGGCGTGGCCCGAGTCCTGATCGTCGACGACGACGCGCTGGTGCGCCGGTTGCTGGGTCGCATCCTCACGGCCCAGGGGGTCGAGGTGGTCGGAGAGGCCGCTGACGGGGACGAGGCGGTCCCCGCGGTCCAGGCGCACCGTCCCGACGTCGTGCTCATGGACCTGCGGATGGCACGGATGCAGGGCGTCGAGGCGACGGCCGCCGTCCGAGCCCTGCCTGATCCGCCGGGGGTGATCGCACTCACCTCGTTCGACACCGACGACGCCGTGTTCCGCGCCGTGCGCGCCGGTGCCACCGGCTTCCTGCCGAAGGACGCGTCACCGGAGGACATCGTGGCGGCGGTCGACGCGGTGGCGAACGGCGGCGGTGCACTCGCGCCGCGCGCCGCGCGGTACGTCGTCGAGCAGCTCGTGCGGGACGGCGACGGTGGTCGGCGCGCCCAGGCGCAGCGGGCGTTGGCGGACCTCAGCGACCGCGAGCTCGAGGTGGCGACCGCGCTCACCGCGGGTCGGTCGAACGCGGAGATCGCGGAGCAGATGTTCTGCAGCGAGGCGACCGTCAAGACCTACCTGAGCCGCGCGATGACCAAGCTCGACGTGACCAACAGGACGCAGCTCGCGCTGATCGTCGACCGGGCCGGCGTCGTGCCCGGCGACGTCTGAGCCGACCTTCGCGTGGTGCCCGGTCACGCCTCCGGCTGTGCGGCCTCCTCGTCGATCCGGTGCCGCTCGTCGAGGATCTCGGCGCCGGCGCTGATGAGGGCGAGCTCGTGCTCGCGGAAGTGGTGCCCGCAGAACAGCAGCGCCGTGCCGCCCGCGTTGGGGATCGTCGCGCGGACGTACGCCTGGGCGCCGCAGCGGTCGCAGCGGTCCTGGCGGGTCAGCTCCGCGGTCGTGGTCGACATCGTGGCGGTGGTCATCGCGCGCACCTCTTTCTCATCGAGCCGGGATGGACACCTCTACGGTCTCCGGGCATGTACCCGTCCGAACCGGTGAGCACCCCGTTGGATTCCTATCGGCTGTTCGCCCACCGATGAAAGGCGAATGCCGAGGCCGGCGCCGCCCGACACCTCGGCTCGACCACCCGCCGTCGCCCGCATTCCCAACCCCCTCACGCCGCCACCCTCAGCAACCGGTGGTCGGCATCACCGTGGAGCCTTTCCCGCACCAGGTGCGGGTTCCTCTCCACGATCCCGGGCCCGCACTCCGGGCGGGGAGGGCGGTCAGTCGCGCGGAGTCAGGACCAGCACGGGCATCACGCGATCGGTCTTGCGCTCGTAGTCCGCGTAGGCCGGCCACGCCTCGACGGCCCGCGCCCACCAGACGTCGCGCTCCTCCCCGGTGACCTCCCGGGCGGTGTAGTCCCGCCGTACGCCGCCGTCCTGCAGCTCGACGTGCGGGTTCGCGACCACGTTGTGGTACCACACCGGGTGCTGCGGCGCGCCGCCCCTCGAGGCGACCACCGCGTACTCGCCGTCGTGCTCGACCCGCATCAGCGGCGTCTTGCGGAGCTTGCCCGACCGGGCGCCGACCGAGGTCAGCACGATGATCGGGGCGCCCTGGAGGGTGTTCCCCTCGGTTCCTCCGGACTGCTCGAACAGCTCGACCTGCTCGCGGGCCCAGTCGGACGGGCTGGGTGCGTACTCTCCAGTCAGTGGCATGTGCGTGCCAACCGGAGACGCAGGGGCCACATTCCCGATCGGTGACTCCGGTCGATTCGTGCAATTCTCGCCAGGGAGCACCCGTCCGCACATCCAGGAGGAGTCCCATGTCCGTCGTCGTCACCGGAGCCACCGGACCGTTCGGACGTCACGTCGTCGAGAGCCTGATCGTGGCCGGCTTCCCGGCCGACCAGATCGTCGCCGGCGGCCGGCGCACCGAGGTGCTGGCCACCCTGCCCGACGACGTCCGCGTGGTCACCATCGACTACGACCGGCCCGAGACGCTCTCGGCGGCACTCGCCGGCGCGGACACGGTCATGCTCGTCTCCGGGAGCGAGGTCGGGCAGCGGGTGCGCCAGCACCGCAACGTCATCGACGCCGCGAAGGCCGCCGGTGCCCGCAGGGTCGTCTACACCAGCGCTCCGCACGCCGACACCTCGGACCTGGTCATGGCCCCGGAGCACAAGGCGACCGAGGAGGCACTGCACGACAGCGGCCTGGTCTGGACCGTGCTGCGCAACAACTGGTACACCGACGGCTACGCCGCCACGCTGCGCCTGGCGCAGGCGAGCGGCGAGCTCGTGGCGAGCGCCGGCGACGGCCGGGTGGCGAGCGCGCCCCGCACCGACTACGCGGAGGCGGCCGCCGTCGTCCTGCGCACCGAGGGGCACGACGGCGTCACGTACGAGCTGTCCGGTGACATCGCCTGGCATCACGACGACCTGGCGGCGGCCATCACCGAGATCACCGGCCGGTCGGTGGTGTACCGGCCGGTGTCCCCCGAGGAGCACCTGCGCATCCTGATGGCCGGCGGGATGGACGAGGCGTCGGCGCGGTTCGTCGTCGCCCTGGACGCGAACATCCGCGACGGTGCGCTCGCCGACGCGACCGACCAGCTCTCCGGGCTGCTCGGCCGCCCGACGACGCCGTTGGTCGACGCCCTGCGCGCGGCGGCGACGCTGGGTGGAGCCCAGCTCGCCGACTGACCGGTTCTGGCCCGTGTGAAACGTCTGGCACCGTGGCGGCGGGCATGGCATCATGGCCGAGATGTGTGGGAGCGCTCCCGCGCATCGCGCTCCGCACGTTCCACGCATCATCTTCTGCGCTCCAGCTCACGAGAGGCACCGCGCATGCGCTACGGGTACTTCGACGACGCTTCCCGTGAGTACGTCATCACCACCCCGCACACCCCGTACCCGTGGATCAACTACCTGGGCTCCCAGGAGTTCTTCTCGCTGATCTCGCACCAGGCCGGCGGCTACTCGTTCTACCGGGACGCCAAGATGCGGCGCCTGACGCGGTACCGCTACAACAACATCCCGGCCGACGCCGGGGGGCGCTACTTCTACGTCAACGACGGCGGGGACGTATGGACGCCGTCGTGGCTGCCGGTCAAGGCGGACCTGGACCACTTCGAGACCCGGCACGGCCTCGGCTACACGCAGATCACCGGCGAGCGCGGCGGCGTCCGGGTCGAGACCCGGTACTTCGTCCCGGTGGACGTGAACGCCGAGGTGCAGAAGGTCACGGTCACCAACACGTCGGACGTCGCGAAGTCGCTGAACCTGTTCTCGTTCGCGGAGTTCTGCCTGTGGAACGCCCAGGACGACCAGACCAACTATCAGCGCAACCTGTCGATCGGTGAGGTCGAGGTCGAGACCGACTCCCCGCACGGGGCGGCGATCTACCACAAGACCGAGTTCCGTGAGCGGCGCAACCACTACGCCGTGTACGGGGTCAACGCCCCGGTCGCCGGCTTCGACACGGACCGGGACACCTTCGTCGGCGCGTACAACGGGCTCGGCGAGGCGGCGGTCCCGCGGGCCGGGCGGGCGACGGACTCGATCGCCAGCGGCTGGTACCCGATGGCGTCCCACCAGCTCGCCGTCGACCTCGCCCCCGGGGAGTCGGCGACGTACGTCTTCGTGCTCGGCTACGTCGAGACCCCGGACGACGCCAAGTGGGCCGACGACGCGCACCAGGTGATCAACAAGGCCCCCGCGCACGCGCTGCTGGACCGGTTCGCGACCACCGCGCAGGCAGACGCCGCCTTCGAGCGGCTGCGCGGCTACTGGACGGACCTGCTGTCCACCTACTCGGTCAGCAGCGGGGACGAGAAGCTCGACCGGATGGTCAACATCTGGAACCAGTACCAGTGCATGGTCACGTTCAACATGTCCCGCTCGGCGTCGTACTTCGAGACCGGGATCGGCCGCGGTATGGGCTTCCGTGACTCGAACCAGGACCTGCTCGGCTTCGTGCACCTGGTCCCGGAGCGGGCCCGCGAGCGCATCCTGGACATCGCCGCCACGCAGCTGCCGGACGGGTCGGCGTACCACCAGTACCAGCCGCTGACCAAGCGGGGGAACGACGACATCGGCTCCGGCTTCAACGACGACCCGCTGTGGCTGATCGCCGGCGTCGCCGCGTACGTCAAGGAGACCGGGGACACCGGCATCCTCGACGAGCCGGTGCCCTTCGACAACGAGCCCGGTTCCGAGGCGCCGCTGTTCGAGCACCTGACCCGCTCGTTCGAGTTCACCCTGAACAACCGCGGTCCGCACGGGCTGCCGCTGATCGGCCGCGCGGACTGGAACGACTGCCTCAACCTCAACTGCTTCTCCACCGAGCCGGGCGAGTCGTTCCAGACCACGCAGAACCAGTCCGGCGGTGTCGCGGAGTCGGTGTTCATCGCGGCCCAGTTCGTGCTGTACGGCGCCGAGTACGCCGAGCTCGCCGAGCGCCGCGGACTGCCCGACGCCGCCGCGAAGGCGCGCGAGGCCGTCGCCGAGATGCGCGAGGCGGTCCTGCGCGACGCGTGGGACGGACGGTGGTTCCTGCGCGCGTACGACTACTACGGCAACAAGATCGGCACCGACGCGCACGACGAGGGCAAGATCTGGATCGAGCCGCAGGGGTTTGCGGTGATGGCGGGCATCGGGCTGGGCGACGGACCGCACGACGACGACGCCCCGGCGAACCAGGCGCTGGACGCTGTCGAGGAGCACCTGCTGACCGACCACGGCATGGTGCTGCAGCACCCGGCGTACACCACCTACCGGATCGAGCTGGGCGAGGTGTCCACCTACCCGCCGGGCTACAAGGAGAACGGCGGAATCTTCTGCCACAACAACCCGTGGGTGATCATCGGCGAGACGGTGGTCGGACGCGGGGCCAAGGCGTTCGACCACTACAAGCGGATCGCCCCGGCCTACCGCGAGGAGATTGGCGACGTGCACCGGCTCGAGCCGTACGTGTACGCGCAGATGATCGCGGGCAAGGAGGCGGTGCGGCACGGCGAGGCGAAGAACTCCTGGCTCACCGGGACCGCGGCGTGGAACTTCGTTGCCGTCAGCCAGCACCTGCTCGGCGTGCGGCCGGGGTACGACGGTCTGGTGATCGACCCGCAGATCGGACCGGAGGTGCCGGAGTTCACCGTCCGCCGGGTCGCCCGTGGTGCGACGTACGAGATCCGCGTGGTCAACTCCGGGGCCGACGGTGCCCGCGCGAGGCTCACCGTGGACGGCACCGAGATCGAGGGCAACGAGGTCCCGTACGCACCCGACGGCGCCGTCGTCCGCGTGACCGCCCGGCTGTAGGCCGAGGAGCCGGCGATGGGCACTGGATCGCTCGGGATCGGGAACGAGCACTGGCGGATCGGGGTGCTGCCCGGGACCGGCGCCTCGCTCGCCTTCGGGCGGGTCCGACTGCCCGGAAGGGCGAGGCCGGCCGGCGGTGCGGACGCCGACTGGTACGACCTCCTGCGCCCCACGCCCACCGCGGCGCTGGACGACCCGACGCGCTGCGCGAGCTACGTCCTGCTGCCGTTCTCCAACCGGGTGCGCGACGGCGTCCTGCGGTTCGGCGGGCGCTCCTGGCAGCTGCGGCCGAACGGAGGCGACGGCAACGCGATGCACGGCACCGCGCACGAGTACGCGTGGGAGGTCGCCGAGAAGTCCGCCGACGCCGTCACCCTGTGGCTCAGCTCGACCTGCCTGGTCGGTGCGAACTTTCCGTGGGCGTTCGACGCCCGGGTCACCTACGCGCTGGACGGCCCCCGGCTGACCGTGCGCACCGAGCTGACCAACGCCGACGACGACGAGTTCCCCGCCGGGTTCGGGCACCACCCGTTCTTCCGGCGCGGGCTGGTGGACCCGGCGCGGTCCGAGGTCCGGCTGCGGCTGCCGTTCGACCAGGCATGGCCGCTACGTGGTGCGCTGCCGACGGGGTCACCCGGCCCCCTGCCGCCGTCGGCCGACTACCGGAAGCTGCGCCCCCTGGAGCGGCGGCCGTTCGTGGACGCGTGCCTGACCGGGCGGCGGGGTGACGAGCCGGTCCGGCTGGAGTGGCCGGCGTCGGGCGCTGCGATCTCGATGCGCGCCGACGAGGTGTTCTCGCACACGGTCCTGTACGTCCCGCGCCGCGCGGGCCACTTCGCCGTCGAGCCCGTGACGAACGCCAACGACGGCTTCAACCTGCTGGCGGACGGCGTCCCGGGCCACGGGGTCCTCGTCCTCGCCCCGGGTGAGACGCGGACCGGTGAGTTCCACCTCGACCTCGAGGTCTGAGCAGCGCGGCGCCCGCCACGGGCTTTTGCGTACTTGTCCCTACAGCGCTGTACGGCGTCCCGGTCGGACTCTCGCCTGGTCAGGAAGACGGCGTGGACGCCCGCTCGACGATCGTGTGCGGCACGATCCGGTGCCTGCCGATCCCGATGTAGCCCTCCATGCGCTCCTTGAGCAGATCGAGCGCGGTGCCCGCCAGCGCCTCCTTGTCCGGTGAGATGGCGGTGAGGGTCGGCGAGGCGTACCGCGCCAGCGCGGTGTCGTCCCATCCGACGACGGCAACCTGCTCCGGCACGGCGATGCCCGCGGCGGACAGGGCCTTGAGCGCTCCCATCGCGAAGAGGTCGTCGCGGCACAGGATCGCGTCGAGCTCCACCCCGGCCCGCAGCGCGGCGGTCACCGACGCGGTGGCGTCCTCGATGGTCCAGCCCTCGCTGCGGAACACCAGGTCCGGGTCCGGCCGGATGCCCGCGGCGACCAGCGCCTCCTGGTACCCGACCAGCCGCTGGTGGGTCGAGCCGGTGATGTCGTCGCGGACCGTCGCGTGGAAGGCGATCCGCCGGCGCCCGTGGCCCAGCAGCAGGTCGACGCCCTCCCGAGCGGCGGCGACGTTGTCGATCATCACGTGGTCGGTGGACAACGGCATCGCCGACTCACCCAGCAGGACGACCGGTGTGCCCGGCTGGAGCCGGGCGATCTCCATCGTGTCGATCATCACCGGGTGGAAGATCACGCCGTCCACCAGGCCCAGCTCGCGGTCGCGGAGCACGGCCCGTTCGGCCTCGACGCTGTTGGCGGTCTGCTCGAACAGCACCCGCAGCCCACGCCGGGTCGCCTCTTCGCCGATGAACTTGGACAGCTCGGCGAAGTACGGCTGATCGATCCACGGGATCGCCAGCGCGATCATCCCGGTCTTGCCCGTGACGAGCCGGCGCGCGGTCAGGTTGGGCCGGTACCCGAGCTCGTCGATCGCCGCCTGGACCTTCGCCCGGAGCTGGGGTGAGACGTGCGGGTAGTCGTGCACAACGTTAGAAACCGTCTTGCTCGAGACTCCGGCCAGGGCGGCGACATCGGCGAGACGCACGCGTGTTCGTGCTCGGGTCTCGGTCATGTCACGAAGTATAGGAGATCCCTTGCCGATGTACAGCGCTGTACGTTACGTTGCACGAACAGTCCGCGCGAAGTGGCGCCTTGCTGGACCGTGGTGACCGGGGGACGGTCGGCTCGTACAACCTCGACGTGGACGCCGTTCGTAGACACGGAGGAGTTGGAGATGCAGATCATGAAGCGAGGCCGACCAGCCTCCATCGTCGCCGGGCTCGCCACGCTCGCGCTGCTGGGCGCGTGCTCGGCCAACGGCGGTGAGGGGACCGAGACACCCGAGGACGACGGCGGGAGCACGGGCGAGACCTCGTCCGGGTCGGAGACGATCACGTTCATGGGATGGGGCTCGCCGCAGGAGGTGGCGACGTTCGAGGAGATGATCTCCCAGTTCGAGGACACCTACCCCGACGTCACGGTGGAGTACGTCAACGTCCCGGCGGCTGACTTCAATGCCAAGCTGCAGACGATGATCGCCGGCCAGCAGACGCCCGACGTCTTCTACCTCACGCCGGAGAACGTCATGCCGTACGCGTCCAACGGCATCCTGTTCGACCTGACCGAGTACGCCTCGGACAACGAGGTCTTCGACCAGGACAACGTGTGGGCGAAGGCGATCGACATGTACCGCTACGACGGCGAGACGCCCGGCGTCGGTGCGGTCTACGGCCTGCCCAAGGACATCGGCCCGTTCGCGCTGGCGTACAACAAGGACCTCTTCGAGGCCGCAGGGGTCCCCGCGCCCGACCCGGACGTGCCGTGGACGTGGGACGAGTTCGTGGCGAACGCCAAGAAGCTCACCAGCGGTGAGGGCACGGACAAGACCTACGGGACCGCGCCCTACTCGCTGGAGTCGGCGGTGTGGAGCAACGGTGCCGACTGGCTCAACGACGACCACACCGAGGTGACCATCACCGACCCGGCGTTCGTGGAGGCCCTGCAGTGGGTCGCCGACCTGAACCTGGTGCACGGGGTGTCGCCGTCGCCCGAGGCGGAGAGCTCGCTCGGCAGCTTCCAGCGTTGGATGGAGGGCAAGATCGGGATGATGGGCATCGGCCCGTGGAACCAGGGGCAGTTCTGGGACGAGGTCACGTTCGAGTGGGACCTCATGCCGTGGCCGGTGAGCCCGCGGACGAACGAGCCGGCGATCTGGTACGGCGGGATCGGGTTCGCGGTCTCGAACCAGAGCGAGCACAAGGAGGCCGCGGCCAACCTCGCGGCGTTCCTCGCCTTCAACGAGGACGCCCAGCGCACCAACATGGAGCGTGGCCAGGCGATCCCGAACCTGATCGACATGACGCAGGACGAGTACCTCACGATGGACAAGCCGCCGGCGAACAAGCAGGAGTTCATCCAGATCATCGAGGACTACGGACGTCGGGCCACCCAGACGTACACGTACAACAGCGAGTGGTTCACCGAGTTCAACGCCAACGTCGCGGCCGTGTGGTCCGGTGAGATGACGGCGCAGGAGTACGTGGACTCGATGGAGGAGGGGATGCAGAAGCTGCTCGACGAGGGCATCGCCGAGCAGACCTCCTGACCACGAGGCTCGTAACACGACGGTCCACCGACCGTCGACACACCGGACCGGAGTCGGGGTGCGACCCGCGGCTGCCCCGCGGCGTGACGCACCCCCGAGTGAGAGAGGCCGATCAGCGCGATGACTGCACCGGAGCCGCGGACGGAGGCACCCACGGTGACCCCGCCGGCGCGGGCCACCGGATCCGCCAAGCGGCGTGAGCGGCTCTGGGGCTACGCCTTCGTCACCCCGGCCTTCCTTCACCTCCTGCTCTTCTTCATGGTGCCGGCGGTCATCGTGGCCTACGCGGCGTTCACCGACTGGAACGTCATCAAGGGCACGCGGAACTTCATCGGCCTGGAGAACTTCGTCCAGTTCCTCGGCGCGGACAAGTTCTGGACCGCGATGGGCAACACCTTCTACATGCTGCTGCCCATCCCGTTCTACCTGTTCCTCGGGCTGCTCTTCGCCCTCGGTTGCCACCGGAACACGCCTGGCAACCGTCTCTTCCGCGTGCTCTTCTACCTGCCGTACATCTCCTCGGTGGTCGCGCTCGTGGTGATGTGGAAGTGGCTGTTCAACTACGAGTACGGGCTGGTCAACCAGACGTTGCAGTCCTGGTTCGGGATCGAGGGTCCGAACTGGCTGGGCGACCCGGAGTGGATCAAGCGCACGATCGTCCTGATGATCGTCTGGAAGATGATCGGCATCGCATCGATCTACCTGCTGGCGGGGCTCAAGAACATCCCGGAGTCGTACTACGAGGCGGCCCGGCTGGACGGGGCCTCGACGCTGCGGATGTTCTTCCACATCACGTTGCCGATGATGTCGCCGATCCTCTTCTTCCTGACGATCGTGGGCGTCATCGGCTCCCTGCAGACGTTCGTCGAGGTCCAGCTGTTCACCACCGACGGCGGACGCAACTACAGCGCCGGCACCGTGACCTACTACGTCTGGCAGGAGGCGTTCGTCTCGAGCGAGATGGGGTACGCGTCGTCGGTCGCGCTCGTCTTCGGCCTCCTGCTGCTGACCATCACGGTGTTCCAGTTCAAGTTCTCCAACAAGTGGGTCTACCAGGGGGAGTGAGATGACGACGACACAGACCTCCACGGGTGGGGCCCCGGCCACCGGGCCGCTGCCGGCCGGGCTGCTCCCCGGGTCCTCGCCGACGTCCGAGCGCCCGGACCGGAGCCGCTCGAAGACCGCCAGCCGCCGGATCGTGACCCTCGCGGCGTTCTCGGCGATGTTCGTCGGCGCGCTGACGATGGTCCTGCCGTTCCTGTGGATGCTCTCCACGGCGCTGAAGGAGTCGAAGTTCGTCTACTCGTTCCCGCCGGACTGGATCCCCGACCCGGTCGACTGGCGGAACTTCGTCGAGGTCTTCGAGGTGGCGCCGCTGGCCCAGGGCCTGCTCAACAGCTTCATCGTGACCGGGCTCGTCGTCGTGCTGGGGACGTTCTCGTCCACCATGGCCGCGTTCGCCTTCGCGAAGCTCGACTTCCCGCACAAGGAGAAGCTCTTCATCGCACTGCTCGGCACGATGATGATCCCCGCGGTGGTGACGATCATCCCGCAGTTCCTGGTCTACTCCGAGCTCGGGTGGATCGACACCCTGCTACCGCTGATCGTCCCCGGAACCCTCGGGAACGTCATCATGATCTTCTTCCTGCGGCAGTACATGACGGGGTTGTCCTCCGAGCTGATGGACGCGGCCCGGATCGACGGGGCGGGCATCGTCCGCACGTACTGGAGCATCTTCATGCCACTGTGCCGTCCGGCGATCGCGGCGAACGTGATCATCGTCTTCATGACGACCTGGAACGACTACCTCAACCCGCTGATCTTCACGCACTCGCCGCAGAACTCCACGGTCCAGCTCGTGATCGCCTCACTCACCTCGTACTACGAGGAGCAGACGGACTTCCCGATCGTGATGGCCGCGTCGATCATCGCGGTCATCCCTGTCATCACCCTGTTCATCATCTTCCAGAAGCACTTCGTCAACTCCTTCGCGCTGAGCGGGATCAAGGGCTGAATCCGTGACCGACTACTCCAACCCGATCGCGCGCGGTGGCGACTTCGCCGACCCGTTCGTGCTGCGCTTCGACGGCCGGTACTACCTGTACGCCACGAACCCGGGCATCCGTTGCTGGAGCTCGACCGACCTGGTCACCTGGGAGGACGAGGGGCTCACGGTCGACCAGGCGCTGTTCGGCGACCTGGTGCCGTTCGCGCCCGAGGTCGTCTACTCGAACGGCGTGTTCTACATGTACACCTCGCCGTCCGGCACCGGGCACCACGTGCTGCGTTCCGAGCAGCCCACCGGCCCCTTCGTGCCGGCGTCGGGGAACCTGGGACGGGACATCGACGGCAACGTCCTGATCGACGACGACGGCCGCTGGTACTTCTACTGGGCGGGGGACGAGGGGATCCTCGCGTGCGAGATGGCGTCGCCGACCGAGCTCGGCCCCGCGGTGAACACCGGCGCGTACATGCACGGCTGGACCGAGGGGCCGTTCGTCGTCAAGCGCGACGGCAAGTACCACATGACGCTCACCGGGAACCACTACCTCAGCCCCGGGTACCGGATCAACGCCGCGGTCAGCACCCGCCCGCTGGACGGGTTCCGGGACGACCCGCTCAACCCGATCCTGGTCAGCACGACGAAGCCGGCCGTGGGCCTCGGGCACTCCAGCAGCGTGCTCGGCCCCGACCTGGTCTCGCACTACATCGTCTACCACAACCTCAACCCGGACCGGAGCCGGGACCTCAACATCGACCGGCAGGTGTGGAACCGGGACTCGCTCCAGGTGCTCGGCCCGACGACCACGGCGCCCGCGCCCGCGCTGCCGGACGCCCGGTCCCGCTGGGGGAGCCCGGAGCACGACGCGCAGTGGCGCGTCGAGGGCGGCCGGCTGGCGAGCGGCGAGGGTCGGGGGCGACTGACCGGGGACGGGGCGACGGCGCTCTGGGCCGGGGTCGCCCTGGGTGCACGCTTCACCTCCGAGCACAACGTGCTCTTCGACCCCGACCCCGACGCCGACACTGACACCGAGTCCGATGCCAGCGGCTCTGGCGGTGGCCGGTACGCGGTCGTCGCCCAGGGCACCGGCGAAGGGGACCGCGTCGGGGTCTGGTTCGACACGCGCCAGAACGTGGTCGAGCTCGTGGCGGACGACGGCTCGGGCCGCCGGTCGCTCGGCTCGGTCCCGTTGCCGTCCGGCTACGTGCACAACGCGATGCACACCTACCGGCTGGTCCACCGGGACGGGATGCTCGACATCGTCGTCGACGGGCACCGTCTGCTGGGCGGCGAGGTGACGCTCCCGGCCGACGCGCGGCTCGGCTACGCGGTGAGCGGCGGCACGTTGTTGCTCGGCCACACCGCGGTCACGCGGGCCGTCGAGGCCGACGCAACCAGGTCAGCGGCCAAGCCGGTGCCCGGGCGGTTCTGGGCGGCTCTGACGCCGACCGCCGACGCCGTGGTCGAGACCGTGCACGAGCCGGTCTCCTTCGACCGGCTGGTCCTCCACCCCGGTGCCGAGGTGACCTACCCGGTCGTCGTCGCGCGGGCGGGCCGCTATCGGGTCTTCGTGACCGGCGAGCTGGCCCCGGGCGGCTCGCTGACCGTGGCCGTCGACGACGGCTCTCCCGCGGTGGTACGGGTCGAGGATCCGCACGTCGCCGCCGTGGAGGTGGAGCTCCCGGCCGGTGCCCGCACCCTGCGGCTGGGTGAGTCCGGGGAGCGGGCGAGGGTGGAGACCGTGGTCACCGAGCCCTCGACCGATGCGCCGGCGTTCACCCTGGCGGCGCCCGAGGTGCTCGTCGGCACCGGGAAGGTGACGTTCGGTGACGAGCAGTGGCACGACCTCGAGGTCGAGGCCGTGCTCGCGATCACCCCTGTCGGCACCCCCGTCGGCACACCCGTCGGCCCTGTCGGCACCCCCGTCGGCCCTGTCGGCACCCCCGTCGGCCTTGTCGAGCCGGGTGCCATCGCGGACGGCCACGGTGCGGTGCTCTTCCGGACTTCACAGCTCGCCGAGGGCGGCGAGGGTGACGACCCGGTCCTGGGTCTCGACTTCTTCCTCGGGTACTCGGCCCAGCTCCACGCCGACCGCGTGGTGCTGGCCCGGCACGACTACGACCAGCGCGTGCTGGCCGAGCGGCGCGGGTCCTGGGACCTTGCGCAGCCGCACCGGGTGGGCGTCAAGGTCCGCGGCAGCACGATCGCCGTGCGGGTGGACGGCGTCGAGGTCCTCAGCCTCGTCGACCCGCGGCCGCACCTCGTCGGCTCGGTGGGAGTACGTGCCGCCGAAGCGTCCGTGCGCGTGACCGAGCTCGTCGTCACGCACCTGTGACGAGTCGGCGGATCACCTCCGTCGGCAGCTTCGGGGACCGGTCGGCCCGCAGCAGGCCGTTCGTCTCCTGACCGGTGTCGGTCAGCTGGGTCCAGCAGAATCCGGCCAGCGTCCGGCACTCGCGGACCGCCGAGAGCAGGTCGCCGACCCGCGCCTCGAAGTCCGCGTCGTCGGAGGCCGCGGAGTAGCCCCACGCGTCGGTGCGACCGCTGTCGTAGCTGATGCCGCCGAACTCCGTGAGCATCACGGGCTGGCCGCGGTCGACGGTGGGCGCCGCGTCGGACAGCCGGATCCGCCGGCCGGTGGGACCGAACCCGTCGAGCGCGGCCCGGACGGCCTCGGGCGACCCGTACCGCTCGCGGAGCTGTGAGCCGTGCTCGCTGTAGTCGTGGATGGTCCAGATGTCGGAGTCGGTGTGCTCCCAGCCGTCGTTCGAGATGACCGGGCGGGTCGGGTCGAGTGCTCGTGTCAGGTGCGCCAGCGCCAGGCCGTAGTGCTGCTGCGCGACGTCGTGCGCGGCGTGCTGGACCCCCCAGCTCTCGTTGAGCGGGACCCACGCGATGATGCTCGGGTGCGAGCGGTCCCGCCGTACCAGCTCCAGCCACTCCCGGGTGAGCAGCTCGACGGAGCGCGGTGAGAAGGCGTACGCGTTGGCGGTCTCCGCCCAGATCGTCAGGCCGAGGCGGTCCGCCCAGTACAGGAACCGGGGGTCTTCCGCCTTCTGGTGCACCCGCGCGGAGTTGAAGCCGAGGTCCTTGATGAGCTGCACCTCGGTCCGCAGCGCCTCGGCGTCGGGCGCGGCGAGGAGGGTCTGCGGCCAGTAGCCCTGCTCCAGCACGGACCGGAGGTAGAACGGACGGTCGTTGAGCAGCAAGGCGCCGTGGGCGACGGCGACGCTGCGGAGCCCCAGGTAGGAGGCGACGGCATCGTCCCGACGGGTCCCGTGGCCGTGGGTCTCGTCGTGGCGGGTGCGGTCTGTGTGCGAGTCGCCTCGGTACGGCTCGTCCTGGTCGCTACGGTCCCCGACGCCGCCCACGGGCGGGTCGGTGACGAGGCGGACCGTAGCGTCCACCAGCACCGGGCGGTCCGGGGACCAGAGGATCTCCTCGTACTGCTGCCCGTTGGCCTGGCGCGGGAGGTCGAGACGTACCCGGACGTCCCGGTCGAGCACGCGCACCCGGTGCTCGGCGAGCAGCTCGTCACCCACGTCGAGCCGCACGTCGAGATGCACCCGCTCGCGTGGCCGCTCGCTCAGCCGCGCGGTGAGCAGCACCGAACCGTCCGTGACGTCCGCCTGCCAGGCGAGCTCGCTCAGGTGCAGGCGCGGGACGGCCTCGAGCCACACCGGCTGCCAGATGCCGGTGGTCCGGTGGTACCAGATCACGTGCGGTTCCGGTCGCCAGTCCTGCTTGCCCCTCGGCTGGACGACGTCGTGCGGGTCGTCCTGTGCCCGGACCACCAGCGGCAGGCCTTCCTCGAGACGTCCGGGCGTGCGCTGGGCGGCGCGGACCACGGCGGTGACGTCGAACGAGAACGGGGTCTGCCCCCCGTCGTGCCGGCCCAGGTACGTCCCGTCGAGCCAGACGTCGGCCCGGTGGTCCACGGCTCCCAGGTGCAGGATCAGGGTGTCCCCCTGGGTGCCGTCGCCGGCGCGGGCGAGGTCCGCGGCGGTGAGCAGGCGCCGGTACCAGACGACGTGCAGCCACGGGTCGCCGACGCCCGAGGCCGCGGACTCCGGGGGGTAGGGCACCCGGATGCGTCGATCGAACCGGTCGGGCCGGGTCGTCGGACCGAACCAGCCCTCGGCGAGGCCGTGGTCGTCGGGGTCGTCGGCGAAGTCCCACGTCCCGCACAGGTCCGCCCACTGCGGGCGTAGCAGCTGCGGTCGGGGGTAGGTGCCGTCCTGGGTGCCGGCACGCGGCAACAGGTGGTCCGCACTGGTCGCGGTGTCAGGGTCCGCCGTCGCGGGTGCGGGGTCGACGACGGAGGTCGGCTCGGTCATGACGTGGGTACTCCCGGGTGGTCGGAGCTCTCGCGGACGGTCAGCCGGTGCCCGGCGACCATGGTGCGGGGAACGGGGGTCGGGGTGGTGCGCTGCTCGATCAGCAGGTCGAGCGCGATCCGGGCGATCGAGCGCTTGTCGGGGGAGACGGTGCTCAGGGACGGTGAGCTGAACCGCCCCTCCTCGATGTCGTCGACCCCGATCACGGCGACGTCCTCGGGCGCGGACCTGCCGGACTCGCGCAGTGCTCGCAGGGCGCCCAGACCGAGCAGGTCGCTGAAGCAGAAGACGGCGTCGGGCGGCTCGGGCAGGGCGAGCAGCTCGCGCATGGCTTCCGCGCCGTCGCTCCGGCGGAACTCCGCGACCGGGCGCACCAGCTCCGGCCGCCACGGCAAGCCCGCGTCGTCGAGCGCCCGGCGGTAGCCCTCGAGGCGGAGTCCCGACGTCTCCTGGCCGGTCCCGTCGCTGCCGGGAGCCTGCGTGCCGATCGCGGCGATGCGTCGGCGGCCCATCGCGACCAGGTGTGTCGTCGCCTCGTGCGCCGCCGCGCGGTTGTCGATGGCGACGTGCGAGAACGCAGCGTCGGCGGCCACGTGCTCGCCGAGCAGGACGAGCGGGGTGTCGTCCGCGCGGCTGCGCAGCTCGTCCGGACCGAGCGCGAGCGGGCTCATGATCAACCCGTCCATGAGCGGCAGATCGGTGCCGTCCAGGACGAGACGCTCGGACTCGGTGAGCCCTTCTGTCTGGTGCAGCAGGACCGTCAGGTGGTGGGCCCTTGCCGCGCGGACGAGCTCGGAGGCGAGCTCGGCGAAGTACGGCTGGGTGAGGTCCGGCAGAGCGACGGCGATGATGCCGCTGGCCCCCCGGCGCAGGTGCCGGGCGGCGACGTTCGGCCGGTAGCGCAGGTGGCGCAACGCCTCCTCGACGCGGGCCCGGGTCTGAGGGGTGATCGCCCCCTTCTGGTTGACGACGTTCGAGACCGTCTTGATCGAGACGCCGGCACGCTCGGCGACGTCGCGCAGGCGTACCCGTGTCGCCACTGTGCGCTCCTCGTAGCCGGTTCAACGTTTACCAGCAGAGAGGATACAACGTTTACCGGACGGCCGGCTCGCTGGGCTCGGCCGTACCTCGGCCGGGCAGCGGGACGCGTGCGAATCAGAGGGCTGCGAGGAGGTCGACCACGAAGACCAGGGTCGCTCCGCCGGGAATGGGACCCTGACCCTGCTCGCCGTAGCCCTTGTCCGCCGGGACCACCAGGAGCA
>CAYQFJ010000045.1:0-4374 GCA_964416715.1 uncultured Actinotalea sp.
GCTCGCTGGGCTCATAACCCAGAGGTCGCAGGTTCAAATCCTGCCCCCGCTACCATTGGAACCTGCGACCGCAGGTTTAGGCGTCAGCCCTCCGGGACCTCCCGGAGGGCTTTCGTCGTCTACCAGCCCGTTCGCGGACCGGCCCAAGGTCGCCTGCGTACCCACGTCGGTCGCGGGCCCCGGACGTGAGCCGCCCTGGTGCCGATCGGCGACATCTTGGACCTGGTCCGTGACGCCTCTGCTTCTGGAACGCCGCCAAGTTCGCGTGGATGGCAACGATCAGTCTGGCCATGCTGATGAAGCGGTACGTCGCTTGCGCCCGTACTTCTTCCTGAGCGCGGAGAGTTGAATCCGCAGGGCGTTGCGCGCGACCTTGTCGAGGTTCAGCGCCGGATTCAGCTGCTGTAGCACCTCGGTCTCGACGTCCCCAAGGGTGTCGGCGTCGTCGACGGGCACGGCGATGAGCCGAAGGTGCTCGTGCATCCAGGCCGTCAGCCCCGGCTCGTCGATCTCCTGGTCTCCTCGTGACTCTGCGAGGACCGACCCGAGACTCAGTCGGAACGTCGAGAACTCGTGTCGCCCGCCGAGATGCATCGTCTTGATACGACCCCACAGCGTGTTCTTCGACCTCCGGCCACCTGACCGCGTGGCGCCAGCCAGGCCCGCGTAGATGAGGCCAGGTTCGACCGGGTGATGAAGGCCGGTCGTCAGATTCGCAGCACCCGCCGCATCCACCCACCAGCTGTACAGGCCGGGGGATCTGAGCAGCGACGCGCCGGTCGCGAGGAAGTCGGCCGGCGAGATCGCCTCGCCTGCTCGCAGGAGTCGGGCGATCAGGTCGTCCACATCGGGCCGAGGCGCTGGCGATGCCGGGGTGATCGCGCGGTCGCCGTACCAAGCGAGTCGCGGCCCGAGAGCCAGCCCCGCTAGAGGCTCGATGACCGTTGCACCTGCCGACCGCAGCTCATTGCGGATTGGGTCCACGTAGGCCGACCCCGCATGGACCTCGATGCTCAGCCCGTCGATCGATCCGAGAGCCTCGCGTAGCGCTTCGACGACACGTCCGCCCCACTCGCGTCGGTACTGCTGGGACATCGCACGCAATCGGAGGTCGTAGGGCTCGAGCTCGTCGTCGGGCGCGACGAGGCCGTGCTGCGCCGACAGGATGAACCACGGGACTCCGGCGTGTTCGGCGTACGCCCTGCCCTTGCGGTAGAGCGGGGACACGTAGAGGTCCTTCGCCGGCGCTGCGGTCGCGAGCTTCCGCTTCACGCAGCCGATCAGAATGACGTCTGCCGGGGTCGAGTTGTCGGAACGCGCGACGGTGCGGGGGAGCGGCCTATGGGCTGGCGACGGCCGGGCAGCTCCACTCCGAAGGAACGTCACGGACTCTCCGACCCGCACGTCGACGGTCGAGAAACCCGGCCAGCCGCTACGCGCTCCCTTCCAGAACGCAGAGTGGTTGTACGCAGAGGGTGGGAGTCCGCCGACGAGGGCGTCCAGGTCATCCCAGCCCAGAGTGACCGAGTCGGTGACGGTGGCGAGCAGGGCGCGCAGTGGGCTCCAGTCGGCCATGGGCCAAGTCTGTCGGAGTTGTCCGGCAGAAGCCCGGAAAGCTACCTGTCCGGTTCAACGCAGGTGGGACAGGGAGGGCGAGCAGATGCCTGGGCACAGCGCCGATACCGGTGAGACCAACGGTGCCAGAGCCGAGTTGGGTAAGACTTACCAAACTCGCGGTACAGTGTCGGCGTGCTGGACATCCGCAACGTCTCCAAGACCTTCGGCCGGCAGGCCGAGCAGACGGTCACCGCGCTGGACCGGGTCGACTTCCGCGTCGAGCCCGGTGAGTTCGTCACGGTGCTGGGCCCCTCGGGCTGCGGGAAGACGACGCTGCTGCGCCTGATCGCGGGCCTCGAGGTGCCGGACGAAGGGACGATCCGCGTCGCGGGGCGGCAGGTCGCGGGCACCGGCGCGCGGTTCGTGGGTGCCCACGAACGAGGGATCAGCGTGGTGCCGCAGGGCGGCGCCCTGTTCCCCCACCTGTCGGTCGCCCAGAACGTGGGCTTCGGTCTGCGTGCCGCGGGCGCACGTGAGCGTCGCAAACGCGTCACCGAGGTGCTGGAGCTCGTCGGGCTGGGCAGGCTGGCCCGCCGCCGTCCGCACGAGCTGTCCGGTGGTGAGCAGCAGCGTGTCGCCCGCGCTCGGGCGATCGCCCCCGGGCCGCGCATCATCCTGCTCGACGAGCCGTTCTCCGCGCTCGACGCCTACCTGCGGGACAGCCTGCGCCGGGAGGTGCGCCGGCTGCTCGCCGAGATCGGCACCACCGCCGTGCTCGTGACGCACGACCAGGAAGAGGCACTCTCCCTGGGTGACCGCGTCGCGATCATGCGCCACGGCCGGGTCATCCAGATCGCCCACCCCCGTGACGCGTACTACCGCCCGTACGACCTCGAGCTCGCTCGCTTCCTGGGCGACGCCGTCGTCCTCGAGGGCGAGGTCGAAGGAGGGGACACGACGCCGTGCTGGGTCTCCTGCGCCTTCGGCAGGTTACCCGTCGCGGACTGGCACGGAGACTGCGGCTCGTGCCACGTGATGATCCGCCCGGAGAACATCCGGGTGACGCCGGCCGGGTACGAGCGTGCGACCGGTGGGGCAGCCGGCCTGGTCGGGTCGGTCGTCGACCAGACGTTCTACGGTCACGACGGCGTGCTTCGGGTACGTGTCCCCGACCTGGCCGACGACGTCCTGGTGCGCGTGTTCGGCGACCAGCGGTTCAGCCGGGGTGACCAGGTGGACCTCGTCGTCGAGAGCGGAGTCTCGACCTACGCAGCCAGTACCGGCTGAACGAACGTCGTCCGCCGGTGCGCATCATCGGTCGGCGGTGCACAGAGCGTGACGCGTTGCCCGTGGAACGTGTCCGCAAGGCCAGGGCTGCGGATCGGCGATCTCGCCGAGCGCACGTCCGTCCACGATTAGAGGAGAGCATGCGAACGATCAGTCGACGCCGAGTCCTGTTCGCCACCGCGAGTGCAGCGATGCTCGCACTCACCGCGGGATGTACGGGCGCCGGTAGCCCCGCGGCCGACCCGACCGGCCCGTCGGACGGCGCGGACGGTCAGCCGATCACGCTGACCGTCTACACCGATCAGCATCTCGAGCTGGTCGAGGCTCTCACGGCTGCGTACACGGACGAGACCGGGGTGACGTTCGACATCCAGCCTGACGCGAGCTTCGGCCAGATCGAGGCGGAGGGTGACGCGTCACCCGCCGACCTGTTCCTGTCCGAGGACCCGGCCCCGGTCGCCATGCTCGCCGACGCCGGCTACCTGGAGCCGGTCGACGAGGCCACGCTCGCCCACGTGCGCGACGGACTCAACCCCTCCGACGGGATGTGGGTGGCCTACTCCGCTCGGGTGCGGGTCCTGTTCTACAACCCCGAGCTGATCGACGAGGCGGACCTGCCCCAGCGCCTGACCGACCTCACCCAGGACCGGTACCGGGGAGAGTTCGCCTACGCGCCGTCGGGCGCCTTCCGGGCCTCGGTCCAGTACCTGATCTCCACGATCGGCCCGGACGAGACGGTGAGCTTCCTGGAGAAGCTCAAGGAGAACGGGATCGACGAGCAGAAGAACGGGAACGTCCGGGACACCGTCGAGGCCGGCAAGCACGCGATGGGTCTGTCGAACCACTACTACTGGTACCGCAAGGCCGCGGAGGTCGGCGGTCCGGAGAACATGACGTCGAGGATCTACCACTTCCCCGCGGAGGACCCGGGCAACCTGATCCTGTCCTCCGGCGCAGGCGTCCTGGTCGGCAGCGACCACACGGCCGAGGCGGCGAAGTTCCTCGCCTGGCTGACCAGCTCGGACGGTGGCCAGGACATCCTCGCGCACGCCTCGATCGACGTGTCGGGCGCGCAGTACCCGGTGGCCGAGGGCCTTGCCAGCGACATCGCCGGCAGCCTCGACGAGGTCCGGTCCCCGGCGTACGACATGGGCATCTACGCCAACCAGGGCGACGCCGAGGAGATGCTCAAGTCCTTGGGTATCGCCGGCTGATGCCGAACCGACGGCGCCCGACGGCCATCGCGATCCTCGCGGTGGCCGTCGGTGTGCTGTCGCTGCTGCCCTTCGCCTACCTCTTCGCGGCCGGCGTCTCGTTCGAGTCCGTCACCACGCTCTTCGGCTACCCGAACACCGTGCCGGACATCACCCGCACGATCGTGCTCGCCCTGACGATCACCGCCGTGTGCGTGGTGCTGGGGGTCTACGGCGCGGTCGTCGTGGTCCGGACGGACGTCCCGTGGCGGCGGTTCCTGACGGTGGTCCTGGCGATGCCGCTGGCCGTCCCGTTGTTCGTCAGCTCGTACGCCGC
>CAYQFJ010000045.1:4474-17307 GCA_964416715.1 uncultured Actinotalea sp.
TGCACGTGCTGGGGGAGTACGGCGCGATGGTGCAGACCAAGCAGCGCACGCTGACCACCAGGATCATGAGCGACGTCCTCACCTTCGGGAACTACGAGTCGGCCCGGTCCCTGTCCCTCCTGCTGGCGGTCATCGCGATCGTCTTCGTGGCCGGTGGGCGGTTCCTCTCCGGTCCGTCGGTCCCGCTGACCGTCGGGTCCCAGGCGGCGCGCGTGACACGCCGGGTCCGGCTGGGCCCCTACCGCCCGTTGGTGGTGGTGCTCACGCTGGCGATCCCGGTCGTCGCCCTCGGGCCGACGGTGTACATGACCGTCCGTGGGCTGCTCGCGCCGCACCGCGCCCTCGTCGTCTCCTGGGGGCAGGTGCTCTCCTCGACCGGGGTGACCTTCGGCTACGCGGCATGGGCAGCGTTGGTCGGCTCCCTGTGCGCGTTGCCCGTCGCCTGGTGGCTCTCGCGCCACCCGTCTGGCTGGTCGCGCCTGACGGAGCGGTCCGTCTGGCTGGCCCACGCCCTGCCCGGCGCGATCCTCGCGCTCGCGCTCGTCCACCTGGCGACCCGCATGCTGCCCGGGTTGTACAAGACCGCCCCGCTGCTGGTGATCGCCTACGTGATCCTGTTCCTCCCGCTCGCCGTGGCGAACCAGGAGGTGGGGCTGCAGGCGGCGATGCCCCGGTTCGACGAGGCCGCCGCGTCGCTGGGCAGCTCCCCGCTGGCCCGCCTCCGCCGGGTGACGCTGCCGATCGCGCTGCCCGGGATCGCCACCGGAGCGCTCCTGCTGGGACTGGACGCGAGCAAGGAGCTGACCACCACGCTGATGCTGCTGCCGTTCAACACCCAGACCCTCGCCACGGGCCTGTGGTCCACCACGGAGGGCGAGACGCTCGACTTCACCGCCGCCGCACCGTACGCGCTCATGCTGCTGCTGGTCGGGTCGGTCCCGGTGTACCTGATCGTGCGCCGGACGCTGCGATACGTGACCTGAACCGTCCACCGTGGTCCACGAGCACCGCGGCGGCGCCGGCACGGTCGTAGGCTCGTCCGCGTGAAGGACGAGCTGCGCGAAGCGGGCGAGACGCACGTGGTCTGTGCCACGTGCGCGGTCGAGTACGGGGACGGTCCGCTGCCGGACGTCTGCGCCATCTGCGACGACGAGCGGCAGTGGGTGCCGCGCAGCGGCCAGGCGTGGACGACGGTCGGCGAGCTGGCCCGCGCCGGGCACCGCACCTCGGTCGATGAGCTCGACCCCGGGCTGCTGGGCATCGGTACGGAGCCGGTGGTCGGCATCGGCCAGACCGGCAAGCTCGTCGTCACCGAGCGCGGGAACGTCCTGTTCGACGTCCCGGGCCTCATCGACGACGCGGCCGTCACCGCGATCGAGTCACGTGGCGGGCTGGCGGCGATCGTCGCCAGCCACCCGCACATGTACGGCGTGCAGTCCCTCTACAGCCGTGCCTTCGGCGACGTGCCGATCCTGGTGGCGAGGTCCGACGTGGAGTTCCTGCCCCTACGCGCACCGGCGGTGCAGCTCTGGGACGAGCCGCACGACGTCGTCCCGGGCGTCCGGCTGGAGCAGATCGGCGGGCACTTCCCGGGAAGCACGGTAGCGCTGGTGACCGGCGCGGACCGGCGCGGGGTGCTGCTGGCGGGCGACGGCATCTTCCCCGGGCCGGACGGCCGGACGGTGAGCTTCCTCCGGAGCTATCCCAACCGGATCCCGCTGTCCGCCGCGGTGGTGCGGCGCATTGCCGACCAGGTCGGCCGACTGGACTTCGACCGCCTGTACAACAACTTCCGCGGAGTCGTGCCCGAGCGCGCGGGAGAGGTCGTGGAGCAGTCGGCGCGGGTGTACATCGACTGGGTCAGCGGTCGCAACGACCACCTGACCTGAGCGGGCCGGTGGCCGTCGGGCCCCGCGATCAGGCGCGCAGCACCTTCTTCATCGCCTTGCCCCGGGCGAGCTCGTCGACGAGCTTGTCCAGGTAGCGGATCTTCTGCATCAGCGGGTCCTCGATGTCCTCCACCCGGATCCCGCAGATCACCCCGGTGATCTTCGACGCGTTGGAGTGCAGCCGCGCGTCGGCGAAGAAGTCCCGGAAGGTGGTCTCGGCGGCGAGGTGTCCGGCGAGCTCCGCCTCGTCGAAGCCGGTGAGCCAGCGGATGACCTCGTCCAGCTCGGCCGTCGTCCGGCCCTTTCGCTCCACCTTGTTCACGTAGTGCGGGTACACCGACGCGAAGGGCATCGAGAAGAGCCGGCTCATCCGGCGAGCGTAGCGGCCCGGCGCGAAGGCGGCTCACCGCGGCCGGCGGCCTGGCAAGGGGGCACCGGACGGATGCGATGTGCAAACATGCGCGCATGACACAGCGCCGTGCGGTGACGATCCAGGACGTCGCCCGGACGGCAGGAGTGTCCACGGCGACGGTGTCCCGCGTGCTCAACGGGGCGAGCACGGTGGACGCCTCCCTGGCGGAGCGGGTTCGCCGGGCTGCCGCGGAGACACGCTACGTGCCGAACACCACCGGCCGTGCGCTGCGCCGCCAGGTCTCCGACATCTGGGCCGCAGTGGTCTCCGACGTGCAGAACCCGTTCTTCACCACGATGGTGGCCGCGCTGCAGTCGGTCGCGGAGAGTGCCGGGGTCGCTGTCGTCCTGTGCAACACCGACGAGCAGCTCGCGCGCGAGCGGTCATACCTGCAGGCCGCCGTGGCCCAACGAATGTCGGGCGTCGTGGTGGCCGTCGCCTCGGAGCGTGACTCGGACCTCTCGCCCGTGCTCAACGCCCAGATCCCGGTGGTCGTGGTCGACCGTCGTCTTCAGGGCTACACGGGCGACGCGGTGCTGGTCGACAACGCGTCTTGCGGACGGCTGGCAGCCGAGCACCTGCTGGAGCAGGGTTTCCGGCGGATCGCCTGCATCGCCGGCCCGTCCGACGTGAGCACCACCGAGGACCGGCTCGACGGATTCCGTGCCGCGCTCGCCGCTGCCGGTACGCCGCTGGCGGAGCACTACACGCGCCGGGCGAACCTCCGGCCCGAGGGCGGCCAGGAGGCGATGGTCGCTCTCATGTCGATGCCCGAGCCGCCCGACGCCGTGTTCGCCACCAACGGCCCACTGACCGTCGGGGCCTACCTCGCGAGCCAGGAGCTGGGCCGCGAGATCCCGGACGATGTCGCGCTCGTGGGTGTCGACGACGACCAGTGGACCCGGATCGTCTCGCCGCGGGTCACGGTGGTGCAGCAGCCGGTGGCTGAGATCGGCCGGCTGGCCGGGGAAGTGCTCGCACGGCACTCCCGGGACGGCTCGCGCCAGCCGGAGCAGCTGGTGCTCGCACCGACGCTGCTCGTGCGGGAGTCGAGCACGCGTAGCCCTTCTTGAGGCATCAGGGGGTTGACACTCGACACGTCCGGTCCCTATTGTCCAGTAATCGATTACTCGTACGGGAGAACAGCACGGGACACCGTGCGCGGGATACCGGCCGAGTGACCGGTGGCCGTACGAGACCGGACGCGAGGGAGTGGCGATGCTGTTGGGGATCGATCCCGTCCTCACCGGAAGTTTGCTGTCCGCCCTCGACCGGCTCGGGCACGGTGACGGACTGGTGGTGTGCGACGCGAACTTCCCGGCCCACAGGCTCGGGCGGCACGTCGTCGAGGTCGGAACCGACACCCCCGCCGCGGTCCGTGCCGTCTGCTCCGTCCTGCCGGTGGACCCGGAGGAACCGATCGCTCTCATGTCCGTCCCGGATCGCGACGGGTACCTGCCGGTGCACGAGCAGATCCTCGTGGCCGCCGGCGGGACGGACGCCGTCCGGCTCGCCCGGCACGACTTCTACGAGGCCGCCCGGTCGGCGTCGCTGATCGTCCGGACCCAGGAGGTCCGCCCCTACGGCAACGTCCTGCTGCACCGGGGCGTAGTCCCACCCGCGTCCGATCCTCGATCGGCGCCTGAACCCTGACCTATCCGCACGGCTCCGGACCGCGACCACGGACCGGATGAACACTCGATGGAGAGGAACAGCGTGGTGAACCGAAACCTTCTACGCACGGCGGCCGTGGTGGCTGCCGGAGCGTTCATCCTGGCCGGTTGCTCGAGCACCGGCGACGACGAGCCCGGTGGTACCGACCCGACCGCAGACGGCGGGAACGGCTCCTCCGGTGACGCCACCGGTGAGATCGAGTTCCTGTTCTGGAACTGGGGGCCCGACGCCGAGCCGGGCTGGCGGTCGATCGCCGACGAGTTCGAGGGCGAGAACGACGGCGTCACGATCAAGCTCACCCCGGTCGCCGGTGACAACTGGGGCAGCTACCTCGCGAACGCGGCGACCATGATCGCGGGCGGGGCGAGCCCGGACATGATCTACACCGCCACGGAGGGGGTGAAGTTCCTGCTGCAGAATGACATGATCATGCCGATCGACGACCTCGTCGAAGGCGACGACGACGCTCAGGCCATCCTCGACGACATCGCCCCGAACCTCGTCGACGGACTTCGTGTCGACGGGAGCCTCTACGCCCTCCCGTACGCCTGGAACAACATGGTCATCTACTACAACACCGATCGCTTCGCCGAGGAGGGGCTCGAGCCGCCCAGCCCCGACTGGACCGTCGACGACTTCGTCGAGGCCGCGCGCGCCCTGACCGAGGACGCCGACGGCGACGGCACACCTGAGCGCTACGGCTACACCTGGGCCTCCAACGAGCTCTTCCCAGGCATCATGCCGTGGGTGCTCAACTTCGGCGGCGCACTGACCACAGAGGACCTGTGCACCGCCACCTTGGACGATCCTGATGTCGCCGAAGCCGTGGAGTTCCTGCACGGTCTGGTGCACGACGAGAAGGTCTCGCCCGCGCCGGCACCGCTCGCGGAGATCTTCCCGATGTTCCAGAACGGTGACGTCGCGATGTTCGGCGCGGGCCGCTGGCCGCTGGCCACGCTGCTTCCGGCCGGGTTCGAGGCGTTCGACATCCAGCTCTACCCGGTGGGGGACGAGCAGATCACGGAGTTCGGCGTGGCCGGGTTCCCGATCCTCAAGTCCTCCGAGAACCCGGAGCTCGCCTGGAAGTTCGCGAAGTTCACGTCGAGCCCCCAGATCCAGGAGCGTGCGATCGGCAGCAAGGACGCCCCGGCGACGGACATCCCTGCGTTGCGGTCCGTCGCGGACCAGATCGTCGCTGAAGGACTCATGCCGCCGAACTCGGAGATCTTCTACGGGTCGCTGGACGACGGTGATGCCGCGCTGGTCCCGGCACCTGCGGCGTTCGCGGAGTTCGAGAGCACGATCATCAGGTACACGGGGCTGATCATGGCCGACGAGGTCTCGGTCGCCGACGGGCTCGCCGAGGCCCAGCAGGAGCTCGACTCGATCGTGACCTGCAGCTGACATGACCGTCCTGGCGCGCAGCCCGCGGAGCGGGGAGCTCACCTCCGAGCCCCCCGCTCCGCGGGAGCGCCTGAGCTCCAGGACCCGCCGTGAGGCATGGACGGCGTGGGCATTCCTCACGCCGTCGCTGCTCGGTTTCGCCGCTTTCGTCTTCGGACCGATCCTCGCCGTCGTGGTGCTCAGCTTCTTCGACTGGAGCCTGCTGTCGGAACCGACGTTCGTCGGGACCGACAACTACGCGCGGCTGGCCGCCGACGAGCGGATCCGGGACGTCTACACCGCCACGGCGTACATCTCGATCGTCGCCGTGGCGCTCAACCTGGTGCTCGGTCTGGTCATCGCGGTGCTCCTGGAGAGCCGGCTGCCACGGCGGCTACGCAGCTTCTTCCGGATGACCTACGTCTTCCCGTACATCGTCTCCGCCGCCGCCGTCGCGCTGATCTGGCGCTTCCTGCTCAACCAGGACCTCGGCCTGGTGAACTGGGTGCTCGGCATCGTCGGGATCGACCGGATCAACTGGCTCGGCTCGAGCGCTTGGGCGCCGCTGTCGGTGATCCTCGTCTACACCTGGAAGTCGCTGGGATTCTCGATCCTGATCTACATCGCGGGCCTCCAGTCCATCCCGGTCGAGCTGCGTGAGGCGGCGACGATGGACGGTGCCAACGCGTGGACCCGGTTCACCCGGATCAGCCTCCCGCTGCTGTCCCCGACGATCTTCTTCCTGGTGGTGATCAACACCATCAACGCCTTCCAGATATTCGCCGAGCCGCTGGTGCTGACGAACGGTGGGCCCGGAGACTCCAGCCGGACGGTCGTGGTGTACATCTACGAGCTCGCCTTCCGGTTCTTCGACCTGGGGTACGCCTCGACCGCGGCGCTCACGCTCTTCGCGGTGCTGCTGGCCCTGACCGCGATCCAGTTCCGGCTCTCGCGCCGGTGGACCTTCTACGGGTAGGGGGGTCGATGCAGCAGCAGAAGGGCCGGCTACTGCCCCAGGTCGCTACGATCGCGGCACTCACGCTGGCGGCGATCATCGTCGTCGTCCCGTTCGCGTGGATCATCCGCGGCGCCTTCTCACCGACGGACGCCGAGCTGTACGTGCTCCCGCCCGCGCCGATCCCGGACGCCGCCACGCTGGACAACTTCGGTGGCGCGCTCACCAAGGTCCCGTACGTGAAGTTCTTCGTGAACTCACTGATCGTCGCCGGCACGGTGACCGTCGTCCAGCTCTTCACGTCTGCCACCGCGGCGTACGCGTTCGCGCGGCTGCGGTTCCGAGGCAGCGGCATCCTGTTCGCCGTCGTGCTCTCCGGGCTGATGATCCCGGTCCAGGCCACCATCGTGCCGCTGTTCCTGCTGATGCGGGAGCTCGGACTGACCAACACCCTGTGGGCGCTGATCCTGCCACCGATCGCCAACGCCTTCGGGATCTTCCTGCTCCGCCAGCACTTCATGGGCCTGCCGCGCGATCTCGACGAGGCGGCGACCATCGATGGTGCGGGGCACGTGCGCATCTTCACCAGCGTTCTGCTGCCGCTGTCCGGGCCGGCCTTGGCGACCCTGGGGATCATCTGCTTCACGTACTGGTGGAACGACCTGCTGCTGCCGATGGTGATGATCACCGACACCGCGAACCAGACGCTCCCGGTGGGGCTCACCTTGCTGGCCGGGCGGTTCTCCACCGGGTCGCTGGGCACGATCGCCGCGGGCATCACGATGGCGGTCGTTCCGGTGATGATCGTCTTCGGCATCGCGCAGCGGTACATCGTCCAGTCCATCGCGGCGAGCGGGCTGAAGCTGTGACCGGTTCGGCGACGGTCTCGCGGACGGGTGGGGCGACCGGGTCGGCCACCACCCCGGTCGTGGTCACGCGACTGCCCTCGGGGCCGATGACACCCATCGTGGCCCGCACGAGCCGCTTCTTCTGGGCCGAGCTGCACCGGTGCCTCCTCGCCGGCGGCGTGCTGGTCCTGACCGCGGCACCGGCCGCGATCACGGCATGGTGGGGGCTGCTCCCCGCCGCCGCCGCGCTCCTGGTCCTGCCCATGGTCACCGCAACAGGACTGGCCCGGTTCTGCGCCGCTCTCGCTCGGGGGGACCGACCGGGCCTGCGCGTCCTGGCGAGGGTGGACGTCGTGCTCGGGCTGGTGCTGACCCTTGCCGTCCTCGGCGGTCTGGTCCTGGCCGCCCGGCCCGGCCTGACCGGCATCGTCGGACAGGTGTGGGCGGCGATGATCCTCCTGGTGCTGCCGTGGGTGCTCTCCTACGGTGCCGTCCGGGGGCGCACGGGCCCGGGCGCGGTGCGCGGGGGCCTTCTCCTGGTCGTCCTGCGTCCCAGCTGGGCGCTGACCGTCCTCGCGCTCGGCTGCCTGGCCGCCTTCGCCACTGCCGCCTCGGCGGGCGTGCTCGCCCTGCTGGCACCGGCCTGGACGCTCGCGATCACGTGCGCCGGTGTGACCACGCTCGTCGGCGGCGACTCGGACAAGAACAGGACACTCGGATGACTACCACACCCGAAGCCACCGCAGCCCAGGTGCGCACCGCCTCGGACGACGCCGCCCGCCGTGCCTGGGTCGGCTCGCGCCGGCGCGTCTTCCTCGACTCGCACACCCCCGACTGGGCCGACCCGCACCAGCGCGGTCCGGGCGTCGACGAGGGCACCGAGCTGCTCACCGCGGACCCGCGCGCGGTGATGGACACCATCGCCGACGCCGGAGCGGACTCGGTGATCGTGTTCGCCAAGTGCCAGTACGGGAACAGCTATTACCCGTCCCGGGTCGGCCGGGTGCACTCGGGCCTGCGTGGTCGAGACGTGTTCGGCGAGTCCCTGGCGGCCGCGCACGACCGCGGGATGAAGGTGATCGCGTACTTCTCGAACATGTGGGACACCGCCGTGGCGGGCGAGCAGCCCGGATGGCGCATGGAGACGCTGGGTGGGCGCCCGTCGACGGCCCGCTGGCCGGCCCTGTGCCTGCTCAGCCCGTACCGGCAGCGGGCCCTGGAGCACGTCCGCGAGATCGCGGAGCGATACCCCGTTGACGGCCTGTGGAGCGACATCCTCACGGTGGGACCGTGTGCCTGTCACCGGTGCCGGGACCTCTTCACCGGGCGCTACGACATCCCGATGCCCCAGAGCCCTCAGGACCCGGGCTGGCTCGAGCTCGTCCGGTTCTCCAACGACCTACTGACCGACTACCTGCGGGAGCAGCGCGACGTGCTGCGGGCGGCACGGCCCGACGCCGCCCTGATACCGAACTTCTACGCGACGACGTTCGTCGACGCGGTGTCCGGGCTGACGATGGCCCACCTGGACCTCGCCGACGTCGGGTCGTCCGAGGGTTACACCGACTGGCACGGCCTGGCGTTCCCAGGCTTCGTCGCCCGGTACATCAGGGCGGGCGTCCACGACGGACCGGCCGAGGTCCTGACCGGACGGTTCGTGCACACCTGGGACTTCACGCTGCGCTCCCCGGCTCAGCTCCGTTACGAGGCGTTCAGCGCCGTGGCCAACGGGGTCTGCGTGACGGTCGACGACCAGCCCTATGCCGACGGCGGACTCGAACCGGAGGTCTACGCCCGCCTCGCACCGGTGTTCGGGGAGATCGCGGCGCGCGACGACGTGCTCTCCGGAACCGATCCGCTGCGGCACGCCGCCATCTACGTGAGCCAGCGCTCGCGCGAGCTGGACAGCGCCCTGGGTCGCCCGGAGAACCCGGCGACGGGGGAGGCATCTGCGCAGTTCCCACCGAGCCAGCCGCGGGAGGGCCTCAGCGACCTGGCGGCTGCGCTCACCGGCACCTTCCGGGCACTGCTGGAGAGCCACGTGCCCGTGGAGATCGTCGACGACCGTCCGCTCAGCCTCGAGGGTCTGCACCGGTACGACGTCGTCGTGCTGCCCGACGTGCTGGCTGTCACCGAGGAGGAGGCCGACCACCTCCGCCGCTTCGTCCACGAGGGCGGTGGGCTCGTGGCGACCGGGCCGACGGCGGTGCTGAGCACGGACGGCGCGTCGCTGGAGCGATCACCTCTGGCCGAGCTGTTCGGTCTCACCCAGGGGCCGGAGAGCCGGTACAGCTTCCCCTACCTGCGTCCGGCCGGCCCCGCGCTGGCCGACGTGCTCGGGCCCGGCCCGTTGCCGCACTACGGGCGGATCGCCGAGGTGGTCGTCGACGCGGCGGACGTGACGGTGCTGGCCACCCGGGTCGATCCGGTGCTGGAGACCTCGGTACGGTCCTACTGGCACAACAACCAGCCGGCCCCGGGACGTGACCGCGGCGTACCGGTGATCGTGGAGCGCACCGTCGGGCGCGGCCGCGTGGTGTACTCCGCCGCGCGGCTGGGCAACAACCACGGTCGTCTCGGGCACGGGGCCTACCGCGATCTCCTGGCCGCGCTGGTCCGCCGCGTCGCCCGTCGCCCCGCTCCGGTCGAGGTGCTGGACGGGCACCGCAACACCGAGCTCGTGGTGGCGGTCCGTGGCGAGGACCTCGTCGTGCACCTGGTCACCGGGAACCCGGTGCGGGGGATGGACCTGTTCGGCGTGCGGCAGCCGGCCACGATCGAGGACGTCGCGTGCATCCCGCGGCTGCGGCTGCGGGTGCCCGCCGGTACCCGCTCGGTGACCCGGATCGGCGTCGGCGGCGTGCGTACCGACCTTCCGGTGGCCGGCGGCCTGGTGGTCGTCACCGAGGCGGCGGACTGGGAGACGCTCGTCCTGGTCGGCGCCGCCCGGTAGCCGCAGTCACGTCGCGAACGGCGGCCGGCACCTTGCGGCAGCCGGTGCCTCGCGGCAAGCGTGATGTCGCCTACGGCAGCGCGACGTCGCCGCACACGTGCACGTGCACCCCGAGGGCCTCGAAGAACGCGGCCTTGGCCAGCAGCGCCCTGTCCGCGGTGGCGGCGTCGGGCGCGTAGACGACGTTCGCGTGGTTCGCCCGGTGCCGGGCCATGAGCTGGTCCCGGTCCACCCCGTGCAGCACGGCGTGCATGATCGGCCACTCCGGGTTGGTGGCCGCGAGCCGTCGGCGGGTCTCCTCCTCGGGCAGCGCGACCACGGTGCCGCGGCCCAGGTCGACGTGCAGGACGCCGTCCATGATGAACACCCGGGACCAGACGATCTCACCCGGCTTGGACACGCCGCTGAGCGTGCCACCGCCCAGCGGGAAGAACATCGGCGGCTGGCGGTGCGACCAGCTCTTGTCGTAGCCGCCGTTGTGGGAGGCCGGAACGGCGCCGGAGATCTCGAAGACCCACACGAAGTCGTCTCCGTACTGCTCACCCCAACGGATGTCGTGCAGCGTGGTCGCCGGGTCGAGGCCCATCGCCGTCCAGATCCGGTTGGTGACCAGGGAGTCCACCGCGGCGCCCTCGTCCACCTCGTTGAAGTGCGGCAGCGGACGCCCCGGGTAGAGCTCACGTGACCCGTCGCGGCTGCGGACCGGGGGACGGTGGCCGTCGTTGAGCAGCCCTTCGGCCAGGTCGCTGGCCGGGACGGTGTCCTTCAGGCCCTGCTGGTACTGGATGCCGACGGCGTCGAGCCCGAAGTCGTCGGCGATGCGCATCGCGGCGACGTACATCTTGAGCTGACTGTGGAGCTGGGCGTCGGTCAGCTCGGTGGCCTCGTCGGTCCCGGTGTGGAAGGTCATCCCGGCGTCGTCGAGCCAGCGCCGCACCTCCTGCGCCTCGGCGTCGGGCACGCGGGCCATCTCGGCGACCAGGGCGCTCTGCGAGAGGCGCTCCTTGTAGATCCCGAGCGGGTTGAGCAGCTCGTCGTCGATGATCGCGTTGTACATCCCCATGCAGCCCTCGTCGAAGACGCCGATGATCGCCTTCTCGCTGACCAGCTGGGCGGCGAGCGCTCGCCCGAGCTCGACCTCGGGCCCGTCCGCGAGCCGACCGAGCGGACGGACGTGGCTCACGTCGTGCTCGATGCGGCCGGTCTCGAGCCAGGTTCGCAGGCGGTCGACCGCCCAGTCGTCGGTGAAGTCGCGGCTCCAGAGCACGGAGTACTCCACGCCCGCCTTGGTCAGGCTCCCGGCGAGGTTGAGCAACCCGACCAGACCCGGGAACTCACCGCTCCAGTTGGCCACCACCAGGATCGGTCCACGGTGGCTGCGCAGGCCGGCGAGCACGTGATGGCTGTACTGCCACACCGCCTCCACCACGATCAGCGGGGCGTCAGCCGGGATGGTCTTGAACACCTCGATGCCGGCCCGCTGGCTGTCGATGAACCCGTGTCCCATGGCCGGGTCGTACGGGTGGCCGCGCTCGACTTCCCAGCCCAGGCGGCGGACGGCTTCGGAGAGGTCCGCCTCGAGGCGCTCCTGGGTGGCCCACCCCGTCTCGTTGGCGCTGGGACGCAGGTCGCCACTGGCGACCGTGACGACAGTGCGGGGCGCCGCACGTCGAGTCACGAGCGGGGTCGGCAGCGTGTAGATCGGCATGTTCCGAGGCTGTCAGTAATCGATTACTAAGTCAAGGGACGAGTTCTTCGCGTATGGGGACCTGTGATGTGTGAGCGCCTTGTGAGTGCGCGCCGCTTGAGTTGACCCATGGGAATCCGCTGGATCGAGTCAAGGACGTTCGTCGGCACGGGAGCGCTCGCGCTGTCCGCGGTGCTTCTGGTGGGTTGTGCCCCGGGAGAGGACGTTGACGGTGTGCCGGACAAGGGGGACGTCGTGGCGGACGCCGCGGACGGAGGAGACGGTGGCGGCTCGTCGTCCCCGGACTCCGACGAGTCCGACGACGAACCCGCGGAGCCCGGACCTACCGAACCGACCGATGTGGAGAACCCGGAGCCGCGCGCAGGCGCGGACTGCCTGCCGGGAAACTGGTTCCTCGACAACGAGGAGTTCGCGGCCCTGCTGGCCGGGGCGGCCGGTGGCGACGTCAGCCACGTGCAGGGCTCGGTGATGCTCTCGCTCGGTGCCGACGGCACCGCGACGACGCACTACGACGAGTGGTCCTACGCCGTGACCCTGGACGAGGGTTCGATGACCCTGGTGAGGAACGGCACCGACCACGCCACGTACGAGGTCACCGGTGACGGCACCATGACCATGGCCGAGACCAGTGTGACGTCGACGGCCACGGCGACCATGAAGAGCGGGGGCAACGAGTTCGCGATGGAGGCCCCGCACCAGCCGTCGGTGTTCACCAGGGCGACCTTCACCTGCAGCGGTGACCGGCTGACCGTGACCGCCGACGGAGCCACGACCGTCATGTACCGGGAGCACTGACCGAGCACTGACCGCTCGCCGCGCGAGACCTGTCGCCGCGACGTAGCGTCGGAGTCCACGACGTTTCGTCCTGAAGGAGAGGCTCGCGATGACCGACACCGAGACCGGCGCCGTCACCGGCACCAAGGACAAGGACTACAACCTCATCTGGTTCGTCGAGGCGTGCCTGAGCAACGTGCTGCGTCTGGAGACCTACGTCGCCGACGCCGAGCGTGA